>JAZBOT010000073.1:0-8989 GCA_036351295.1 Gammaproteobacteria bacterium
ATGAGGGTCCACGGGCGGGAAGTGTCGTAATAAATCTTTGACTCCCACGAAGCAATAAACGCGTCGAAGGCCGCATTCGCGACGGCAAAATAGAGTTTGACGTCGGTGTCCAGGTCGTTGCCGTCGCGCCGCGAAACCACCTTCGACATCTGCAGCCAGTGCCCTGACTGGCCGGTGGAGGCCGGCCCGTCACGCATAAACTCCACCAGCGCTTTCTGGGCCGCCGTCAGTTCGGCATTCATTTCGGCAACCTGCTCGGTTTCGGCCAGCAGTTGCTCGCTGCCGACCAGTGGCGGTGGCGGTGCCCGGAACTGCGCGGGACTGGTCAGCCCGAATGTCTTGACGCGATACCAGTGCGGCGTCAACCACTCCTGCACCGCAACTCCACCCTTGCCGTCGCTGGCCGGGATGGGTTGCCAGCGGTCCGGGTCTTTGATGTCGTAGGGGCCATTGACCGGCCGGTACATGATGTATTCCGAATACGGTGTGCCGCGCGAGCCCACCTCATCCCCCAGCTGATTGGCACCGTCGTGATGGCGGTATTCCAGCACGGCCTTGGCCGCGAGATTGCCAATACCCGCAGGTGAACGCGGGTCCAGCGTGGCGTCATCGGGATCAAGGCCTGCTGCCGTGAACGCGTCGCGAATATACGCGTGCTCGCTGGGAAATTGGTCGAGCATGGTCCGCAGCGCGGCATACGCGATAGCGATCTGCTTGTTCTCCAGCGTCCGCTCGGCAGGCGGGCGGCGCAGCGCTGCCCCGTAGCGCGTGCCCACCGCAACCGCGTCGTAAGCGGCCCACGCGTCGTAGACGGCAGTCTGCACAATCGCCAGCTGCCGCGAGATGATGGTCGGGCGGGCGCCGACTTTCAGCACCTCGCGGCCGGTCGCCTCCAGCGCGACGTCCAGCCAGTGATAAGCAGCGCTGTGCTCGCCATCCGCGTCACCGGCTGGTTCGGAACCGACGGCCAGCGAGAACGTTCCACAAACCAGTACAGCAATGGCCGCCAGACGCTGCTTGATCATTTTGCGACTACCTCGGTTCAGTAATGGATATCCGTTGCTTGTTCGCCCGCAGCGGCCCGGCCACGGTCTGCTCGGTGCCCGACGGCCAGCGCACCGTGATCCGGTCCACCTGCGTGGCGCTGCCCAAGCCGAAAAACAGCGGCATGTCGCTTTGGCCCAGATAGCCCGAATTGCCGTCAATCACTTGCGTGTAGGTCCGGTCGCCGGCCGCTACCGTCACCGTCGCGCCGATGCCGCTGCGATTGGAGATGGTGCCAAGCAGCTCGACTTCGATACTGTTCACCCGGGTGCGCTCGCTCAGGTTGCTGATCAGCACCTGCGGGGTAGCGCCGAACTCGGCCGTGATAATGTCGAGGTCACCGTCCCGATCGACGTCGAAAATAACCGATGACCGCGAGCCGAGCGCGCCGTTGACGGTCACTTTACCCGCCTCGAAGCCCTGCGGGCAGTCCGGATGCGCCGCGTCCGCGCCGGCGCAGTCGAGCTCAAACCAGCGGGTGAACTCGCCGCCTGCGCGGGGCTCGACGCCGAGCGCAAATTCAGCATCGACGAAACGCCCGCCGTCGTTCAGCAGCACCGAGTTGATGCCGTAGCGCCACGGGTAGTTCATGCTCGACGCAATAAACACGTCCTCATAGCCGTCCGCGTTCAGGTCGCCGGTGCTGAGGCCCCATGGCCAGAAGTTCTCGGCATTGATGGCATCGGACACCTCGGTGAACGTGCCGTCGCCCTCGTTGCGGAAAAAGGCGTTGCCCCAAATGCCGTTGCCCCCGTCGAAGTGAAAGTTCGGGTCGCTGACGATCGCCGCCTTGCGCTTCTCTTCGCTCAGTAGCGGCCGCACCTGTTCCGCCATATCGGAATGCATATCGGTGACAAAGATGTCCTGATCACCGTCATTGTCGAAGTCGAAGGCCTGGACGCCCATTGCCCCCCACGACGTGCGCGGGAAGACTTCGGCCGTTTTGTCCACAAAACCCTGGCCGGCCTGGTTCTCGTAGTAGCCGTCGAGCCCCTGCATGTTCAGCACATACAGGTCGACCCAGCCGTCGTTATTGACGTCCGTCGCTACCGCATCGCCTGACCAGCGCGGATTGTCCGCCCCCAGTTCGGCGGTAACGTCAGCAAACTTGTTGCCGCCGAGGTTGTGATACAGGATGCTGGCCTCCGTGCGTTCGGGCATGGTGTGTCCTTCAAAGGCGTCGCCAAAGCCGACATGCGCACCGTCCGTGCCGATTTCGTCGCCGGTGTACTGGCCGACGTTCGTCACGTACAGGTCGAGCAGGCCGTCGTTGTCATAGTCGAAGAACACGGCACCGGATGAGTGGCCGACGTAATCCACCCCGGCTGCGGCAGAGATCTCGGTGAAGTCGCCTGTGCCGTCATTTTCAAACAGCAGGTTGCCGCCCATCACGCTGGTCACAAACAGGTCAGGGTCGCCGTCATTGTCGATATCGGCAAAAGCGGCCGCTACGCTGATGCGGTCGGCTGCACCCACGCCGGCGAGCGCGGTGATATCGACGAACCCGCCCCGCCCGTTGTTGAGCCACAGGCTGTTGGCGCCCACCTGGTTGGCAAAACACAAGTCGCTGTCGCCGTCACCGTCGATATCGGCAATGGCCACGCCGGTGCCGTGATCGTAGTGCACGGCTTTGTAGGTCGTGCTCGCATCGTTTACTACCTGGTGCTTGAAGGTAATGCCGCTCGCTCCGACCTCGTCGGTGAACCTAAAGTCGTGAAACACATCTTCGTTGGCCAGGCTTGCAGCCTGCTGGTCGGCCCGCAGGCCCAGCCAGGCCGTATCGGCTGCCCAGCGCGGCACGGTGATCTCGAAATCAGCGGGGCCGCCCGGATAGCGCACCTTCTCCGTCGCGGCCGGCTGCTCGACATCGGCCGGCGGACTGTCGCAGGCGATAAGGGCGCCGGCTGCCAGCACCAGGGTGGCTTGAAGGGAGATACTCAGGCGAAATGATTTCATGGTGGGCCCCGTGGTCATGCAAATACAGAGCGTCGACCTCCCTGCGGAGGCCACAGCTCACTCAATAAAGGCGTCGCTTGAATTCGGATTGTTATGCGCTTGGCCGAGCATATTGTTGCACAGGCGTATAACAATTTGTCCATTTCGGCTCCTTTCGGCTACGCTCTGGCCATGAAGTGGCGCCAGCGCAGGGTAAGCAGCAACGTGGAGGACCGCCGCGGTCAGCGGCTGCCGTCCGGGCGGGCGGGCGGCATACTGGGCACGCTGGCGATCATTCTGCTGGCCGCGTATTTCGGCGTCGATCCCCGCCCCATTCTTGCGTTGCTGGACGGCGTTGCGCCGCCACCCACCGAGTCCGGCACCGAGCTGCAGGTAGATCCGGCAAACGATCCGCTGGCGGAGCTGGTGGCCGTCGTGCTTGCCGATACCGAGTTGACCTGGCAGCAGTTATTCGCGCGTATCGGGCGCCAATACGAGGAGCCGCGGCTGATCCTGTTCAGCGGTGCCACGCAGTCAGCGTGTGGCCTCGGTCAGGCCGCCATGGGGCCGTTTTACTGTCCGGCGGACCGGCAGGTTTACATTGACCTGAGCTTTTACCGTGACTTGCGCGAGCGCTTTCAGGCGCCGGGCGACTTTGCACAGGCCTACGTGATCGCCCATGAAGTTGGCCACCATGTGCAGAATCTGCTGGGTATCTCCGGCGAGGTGCAGCGGCTGCGGCAGCAAGTCAGTGCGACCGAGGCCAACGCACTGTCGGTGCGGCTCGAGCTGCAGGCCGACTGCTTTGCGGGGCTGTGGGCGCATGAGGCGGAGCGGCTCCGTGGGGTGCTGGAGCCGGGCGACATCGAAGAGGGGTTGCGGGCGGCGTCGGCGATTGGTGATGACCGGCTGCAGCAGCAGTCCGGGCGGCGGGTGTCGCCCGATTCGTTTACCCACGGCAGCTCGGCGCAGCGGGTGCGCTGGTTCAGGGTCGGCTTTGATCAGGGCGAGCTCGGGCAGTGCGACACCTTTGCCGAGGGCATCAGTTTGTAACGCGGCAGTATTCCTAAAAACACAGCGCACTCAGCGTGCGGGGGGCACGGCAATGAAAATTTCTGGCGTTCTATCGGGGTTGCTGGTGGTCTGCGCGACGTTCAGCGCGGGCGCGGCCGATATCGACGGTGTCACCGAGCATCCGTTGCTGCAGCGCTATCCGGGTCAGGAGATTCGCTGGCAGCAAATCGAAAATTACATGCCATACAGCGTCCCTGTCGGGCCGGTCACCGGCTACCGGACGATCGGCGACATGATCACGACAGAGGGCCGGGTCACCCGAACTTTCTATCGGCTCGAGGGCACCGAGCGTAGTTACTCCGAGGTCTACAAGAACTATCTCGACGCGCTGCGCGCTGAGGACTTTGAGATTCTGGCCAGCGGTTTCTCGGCCGATCGCAAAGGCAACGCGGTTGGCAGCCGCAGCTGGATCGAGGTGCTGTACCGGGCGAACCCCACAACGCAACCCGGCGAAGTCGGTACGTTGTTCGCGGGGGCGGCTTCGTCAGGCGGCGCAGGCTCTATCGTGGCGCGTCGCGACCGGGTGGCTGGCCGGGTTTACGTGGTGATCACGGTCGAGCAACACGCGGCTGAGTATGTGGGTGCGCTGGTCGATATCGTCGAGGTCGCGCCGGCGGAGACGGGCCTGGTGCGGGTCGACCCGGAAGCAATAGGCGCCGATATTGACGAGTACGGTCGGGTGATCCTCGACGGTCTCTTCTTCGATTTCGATCAGGCGGCGCTGCAGGCGCGCTCGGCTCCGACCCTCGGCGCCATCGCCAGTTTCCTCAAAGCGAACCCGGACAAGCGCTTTTACGTCGTCGGTCATACCGATTCGGTGGGCACCTTTGCCTACAACCAGAAGTTGTCGGCCGATCGGGCGCGGGCCGTGGTCGCGGCGCTGAAGCAGGATTATGGCATCGCCAATGAGCAGCTTGCGGCCCATGGAGTCGGGCCGCTGGCGCCGCAGTACTCGAATACCGGTGAAGCCGGACGGGAGAAGAACCGGCGCGTGGAACTCGTCGAGTGGCAGCGCACGGACTAACGTATGCGGGATCTTAACCGCTGTGCTGTGGGGTTAAGCCCCGGCGTGCAGCACGCGCGCGACGAATTTCCCGGTTAGCGCATTGGAGTCCGGGGTCGGTACGGCCTGGTCGAGGACCTGCTGCAGGTGATCGTCACCATCGGTGTACTGCGCGCGAAAATGCGTCAGGCGTTCCACGAGCGTTGCGCGGTCGACTTCGGGATGAAACTGGAACGCCCAAAACGGTTTGCCGGTAACCCGGAATGCATGCGGGCAGGCCGACGTATAGGCCAGCAGCTCGCAGCCCTCCGGCAATGCAGGCGCCCGCTCTTTGTGGACGGATACGGCCGGAAACGGATCGGGCATATCGTGGAAAAGCGGGTCTGAGCGCGCGGCCGCTGTGAGCCTGATTGACGGTGTGCCCATTTCGTAGTCGGCATGATCGCGCACGATTTCGCCGTTTAGCGCGAGCACTGCCAGCTGAAATCCGAAACAGGACGCAAACACCGGTATATCGGTGCGAATGCAGTGCCGCAGCAGCTCAATCCCGGCCGGCACAAACGGGTAGCGCTGTGGCTCCAGTACACTGGCATCGCTCGCACCCCCGACGAACAGTGCGCTGAACCCTTCGAGCACCTCGGGTCCGAAGCGGGGCGTCGCGAACGCATCAAGCGTGGCCAGTTGGTGGGCCTGCAGACCACCGTGGGCGAGAAAACTGGCGTATTCCTCGGCTTGCACCTGCGCGTCGCGGCGAATCTGCAGCAGCAGCGCGCGCGGCGCTGCTGCTGCCGGCTCCAGCGTCATTCGCCGGCGATCAGCGGCACCGATTTCATCACCCAGTTTTTGGAGGTGCGGCGCGCCGGGCTCGGTATCGCAAAGGCCCGGTCGCCGGCCTGATCCCGCATCGCCTTCAGGTCGATGCGCCAGCCTTTGGCATCCCACTTTTTCAGCCACTCGCGGTAGCGCACCACGGCACCGTCGGAGCGCACCAGGATTTCTTCGGACGGACTGCTGGGGGTGCGTATCGGGTCGAGTTCTTCGAGGATGTCGATGTCCTCCTGCGCCACCACCAGGTTCACCTTGGCGATGCGCTCGTCGTGCTGCGGCTCCAGCAGCCAGGACCGCATGTTGACGAAGTACACCCGGGTCCGGTTTTCGTTAATGGGCGCTTCGAAGAAGTACTGGCTGAAGCGGTTTTCTGCCGAGAAGTTGATCCAGGTGATCATCTGGTTGGGGCCGACATGACCGGAGCCCGCTTCAACCTCGGGCACCAGGGTATCTTTTTCCCCGAGCGCCTCGGTGCCGGTCACTTCATTGTCGAAGTTCACCAGGAACTCACTGCCCCACGGCACGTCCTTGACCTGCATCGGCTGTTTTTTCATTTCATCGTTCATCACCGGTGAACCCTGCGCCGGATGCACAAACTCGTTGTGCGAGGGGTCCAGGCCGTTCTCCATGGAGCGCTCATAAAAGGTGCCCACTTCGAACACGGTGAGCTTGTTGGCGCGCCAGCCTTCCTTGCCCCACTCGGGGACTTCGCGCAGCGGGGGCCGCTCCGCTTCGGGCAGGTCGCCCAGAAACGCGAACACGATGCCGTAGCGCTCCTGCACCGGGTAGCTGTCAACTTTGGCGCGCCCGGGAATGCGTTCATCGGAGGCCAGCGTGGGGATTTCCACGCAGTTGCCGTCCTTATCAAACCGCCAGCCGTGATACGGGCAGACGACGCAGTTGTCTTTCACCCAGCCTTTGCCGAGTGAGCCGCCGCGGTGCACGCAGGTGTCGGCCAGCACGTGCGCTGCGCCATCGTCGTCCCGGTAGGCGACGAGCTTCACGCCCAGGACCATGGTGCGGTGAGGGCTGGCGTTGGTGACTTCGGTGCTGGCCGCGATCGGATACCAAAAGTTAATGTACATAGCAGGGTCTCGTTCAGACTGAATAACCGGGTTCTATAGTCCGGATAAGCACACCGCGCGGGCAGGGCGGAAAGTACCTATGGATTTTTGTTTGTCCACCTGTCGGATTGCGCGCGGTCAGCGGCGGTTTGCAGGTGGCCGATCCGTGCGGAAGCATTGAAAATCAGCGGTTTCTTGTTCAGGCTTGCCGACTGTGAGCACCGCAGCGGTGCCGCACTACTCAGGACTGGAGAACGCCATGAAATGGTTGTTGCGAATATTGGCAGGGCTGGTTGCCCTCGTAGTGTTGCTGGTCGTCTTTGTGTTTGTGACGCTGCGCCCCACCATGCCGGAAACCCAGTTCCAGTTGCGGGCCCCGGAGCGAGTGGGCGATAAACATGTGCTGCTGTTCGGTGCGACCGGCAAACTGGGGCTTGAACTCGCCGCCGATCTGACCGCCCGCGGTGACCGCGTGACAGCCTTCGTGCGCAACGTCAGCATTGCTCCTGAGTACGTTGACGCGGTTCAGGCGAATCTCAATGCCGACGACGCGGTGCTCGAGACGCTCGACCCGGCGGTGGTGAAAATTATCAGCAAGCTGCGGGTGCGCGATTCATTGGGCGCTATGGGCATCCTGTTTGTCTCGGGTGACGCCGTCAACAAGGCGGACGTCGAAGCCGCATTTGCCGCCGGCGAATACGATGCGGTCATTACTACGATCGGCAACATTCGCGCAGACCCGCCGCCCGACTATATAGGCAACGCTAATATTTTCGATGCCGCGAAGGCAGCGGGTGTGCAACGCGTCATTCTTGTCAGTACCATCGGTGCCGGTGACAGCCTCAAGGCGGCACCGTTTATCTCGCGCCTCGGACTGTCTGCGGTGATTCCTCTTAAGACCCAGGCGGAGGATCACCTGCGCGCTTCCGGTCTGGACTACACCATCGTTCGGCCCGGCGGTTTGCCTTTCGCTCCGCCGACCGGCAATGGCATCCTCAGCGAAGACCCCAAAACCATGGGCTTTATCGTACGCGGCGACCTGGCGCGGCTGATCGTGGGCGTGCTGGACGATGACCGTACCATCGGCAAGACGCTCGCTGCGATGGACCCGACCATCAAGAGTCCCTTCTGATGCGGCGCTTATTGACAGGTCGGTTGCGCGGCTGGCGCAGCCTGGTCGCGGCCGTTGGTCTGAGCACGATCGCCGGTTGCAGCACGCTGCAGATCAGCCTGCCGCCGATTACCGAAGCGCCCACCAACAACCGGCTGACCGGCAAGATTGTCTGGCATGACCTCCTGACCAACGACATAGAGGGCTCGCGGGCGTTTTACAGCGGGCTGTTTGGTTGGGAGTTCGAAGAAGTGCCGCTCACGCTGGGCTTTGGCAAGAGCAGCCGGTACCTGCTCATCCGCCATAAAGGCCGGCTGATTGGCGGCATGTTCGATACCCGGGATGCCGACGAGCAGGTGAACAGTTCGCAGTGGGTGTCGATCATGTCTGTCGCCGACCTCGATGCAGCGGTTGCCGCGGTTACCCCGGCCGGTGGTGCGGTGCTGACCCCGCCCACTGACCTGGCGCAGCGCGGCCGCATTGCCGTGGTCAGGGACGCCACCGGTGCGTTGTTTGCCATGCTGCAGACCGCGAACGGCGACCCGCTGGACGACCCGCCGCGGCCGGGTGAGTTCATGTGGGACGAGCTGTGGACGGACGATATCGACACCGCGGTGGTTTTCTACCAGCAGCTGGCGCCGTTCGAGAGTGTGCGCCAGCCGGTCGCGAGCGGCGTTTATCAGGCTCTGGCCATTGCAGGCTAGCCGCGTTTTGGCATGCTGCAGAATCCGATTGACGGCTTAGCGCCCACTTGGGCGCCGTATATCAAGGTGGCTGACATGAGCGTGCTCTATAGCGTCGAGATGCTCGGTGGCAAGGTGCTGTTGGACGCCGCCCCGCGCGAACTGGGCGGTGAGGTGGCATTAATACAGGGCCCGTCGGGCGCCGGCGTGGTGCTGCAGACCTGGCCCGAGGAGGCTCGGCCATGAG
>JAZBOT010000074.1:0-7141 GCA_036351295.1 Gammaproteobacteria bacterium
GAAGCGGCCATGAGCGATACTCTGCGCGCGTGGGAATTGAACCTAATGCCGGCACTAGGTTCAGGTTTCGGACGTCCAGCTTGACCGCTCGGTGGTGCAGGTCTGATACTTCCATTCTGTACAGCGCTGCGTCGCTGTTGGACATAACAACAAGAAAATCAAGGCATTTCCGGGGTTGCTGAGCAGCAGCGTCAGGCTCGGATCGCGCCTATTTGATCTCTGACGGAGTGCCGGCTTGCAGTCGTTTGAAGAATCAGCGCCCTACCGCGAACCCCCGGCTGCTCCCGATTCCGCTGCGCTGACAGCATTGCCGGCCCGGCAGGCGTCCGCGTACCCGGGTCGCCTGGCCTATGCAATTCTTGACGACAAGCTTGAGGTCGCCGCCGCGCTGACCTTTGCTGAGCTGGCTGCGCGTGCTGAGGCCTTGGCCGCCGCACTGGTGCCGCAGACCAGCCCCGGGGATCCGGTGCTGCTCGCTTTCAACAACGGTCTGGACCCCATTGTGGCCTTCTGGGGTTGCCTTTATGCCGGTCTGGTGCCGGTGCCGGCGCCGGCACCCGATTCGACGCTCTCGCGAACATCACAGCAGCGCCTCGCCGGTATAGCGGCGGACGCCCACATCGCGGTGGCGCTGACGGACGACTGTGCGCTGGAGGATGCCCGCGAACAGCTCGCCGGGGTCCGCTGGTATTCGGTCGCGGCGTTGCTGCGAGATGCTGCGCAACTGAAGCCGATGGAGTTGCGCGCCGCGCCAGACGAAGTGGCTTACCTGCAATATACCTCCGGTTCTACTTCCGAGCCGCGCGCGGTGGAGATCACGCATGCGGCGGTGCTGGCGCAGTGTCGCGCCCTGGATGAGTCGGTGGCCGTGGATCATGAGCAGGACCGGGCGCTGATCTGGTTGCCGTGGTTTCACGACTACGGGTTGCTGCATGCGCTGATACTGCCGGTATACGAGGGCATTCCGTCATACGTGATGCCAACCCTGGGCTTTATGCGCCAGCCGCTGCGCTGGCTGACCGCGATCAGCAAGTACAAAATTACGCACACCGGGGCACCGAATTTTGCCTATCAGGCCTGCACCCGTGCGCTGGCCCGCAGTCCCGGCTGGTCCGGCAGCCTCGAGACGCTGCGGGTGGCGAGCTGTGGTGCCGAGCCCGTGCGGCGCAACACGCTTGACGCATTCCGTACGGCGTTTGCTCCATACGGGTTGTCGCCGCGCGCTCTTGCGCCTTCGTACGGCCTTGCAGAAGCTGTGCTGGTGGTGTCGCTGGCCCGCAGCGGTGGCGGCCCCGGGTATTTGCGGGTGCGGTCGCGAGCTTTGGAGCAGCACTGCGTCGAGCCGGTTGTTGAGGGTGATGCGGCTGACGTGACCGAGCTTGTCAGCTGCGGCGCGCCGCTCCCCGGCTTCGACGTGCGCATCGTCGACCCTGTATCGGCTGAGCCCTGCGAGCCTGCCTCGGTCGGCGAGATTTGGGTCAGCGGCCCGAGCGTGGGCCGCGGGTATCGGGGGCATTCCGCAGCTACGGAGCAGACCTTTCGAGCCACGCTGACAGGCGCGGCTGGGCAGCATTATCTGCGCACCGGCGATCTCGGCTTCCTGCATCAGGGCGAACTGTTTGTCACCGGCAGGCTCAAGGATCTGCTCGTGGTGCATGGGCGGAACCTCTATCCGCAGGATCTCGAGAAGGCCGCCGAGGCTGCGCACGGACGGGTAAGGCCGGCCGGCGTCATTGCTTGCGGCGTGGCGGGCGACGACGGGCGCGAGAGCGTTGTATTGCTGATTGAGTGCCAGGGCCGACCGGAACCCGCCGTCGTTGCCGAAATCAAGGCGTCTATTCGCCGGGCTATCGCTGGGCAATTTGAGCTGGACGTTGCCGAAGTGGTACCGCTGCGTTCGGGCAGTTTACCCCGCACATCGAGCGGCAAACTGCAGCGCGCCGCCGCCGCGCGCCTGTATCGCGACAACGACTTTGCAGATCGCCGGCTCGCCACTGCGGCCGTACCCGACATCGATACGGTTACGGTGCGCGACGTTGTGCTGGAGCTCGTGCTGAATACCTGGGCGGAAGTTCTCGACCAGCCGCTGCCGGAAAGCGACGCCGACTTTTTCGATCAGGGTGGTGATTCACTGCTGGCTACGCAGATAGCGTCACGACTGAACGCCCATCTCAGTATCGAGCTCCCGGTTCGCGCTGTATTCGAGGCGCGGCGCCCGGATGCGCTGGCGCAGCTTGCGCGTGAAGCCGAAACGCGGGCGGCTTTGCCGATCAGTAGCGCGGCGGATCCGACCCGGCCGCGCCTGCTGTCGTTTACCCAGGAGCGCATGTGGTTCATTCATCAGCTTGCGCCTGAAAGTCCCGCCTACAACGTGCCGCTGGCGCTGAGATTGCGCGGCCCGATTAATACGCAAGCTTTGCAGCAGTCGATAAATCGCTTTGTTGCGCGGCATCAGGTGCTGCAGTCAGTTTTTGCCGCCGCAGCCGCCGGGCCGCGCGCGACGGTAGAGAATGCCGTGGCTGCCCCGATGCTGCAGGAAATCGATTTAAGCGGTTCCGGATCTGCACCGCTGGAGGCCGCTGCGGGTGTGCTCGGTGAGCTTGCCAGTGAACCGTTCGAGCTGGCAGCTCCGCCGCTGGTGAGAATTTGCCTGGTGCACCTTGGCAACGACGATGCCCTGCTGCTGTGGGTCATGCACCACATCGTCGGCGATCAGTGGTCCTGCGCGGTGCTCGGCCAGGAGCTCGCCGCAGGCTATCGCGCAGCCCTCGAAGGGACAACCGCGGACAACGCGGAATTACCGTTGCAGTACGCCGACTACGCGGAGTGGCAGCGTGCCTGGTTCAGCGGGGCGCGCCGGCAGCGCCAGCTGGACTACTGGCGCAGGCAACTTGCGGGTCTGGCACCGCTGGAGCTGAACACGGACTTTCCCCGCTCCCGGCAGCAGAGTTTTGCCGGGGCTGCGGTGCACCGGCCGCTGGACGCCGAGCGATTGCGCCGCCTGAAGCAGTTGGCAGCTGAGCATGGCGTGAGTCTCAGCATGCTGCTGATGGCGGCGTTCAAAGTGCTGTTGCTGCGGCACACGGGCGCAACGGATATAGCGATTGGCGTGCCCGTGGCGAATCGACATCATCTGAGTACGGAAGCGCTGGTCGGCAGTTTCGTCAACACCCTGGTATTTCGTACCGATTTGTCAGGTAAGCCTGATTTTGTTGAACTGCTGCGCCGGGTTCGCGAGGTGTCGCTGCAGGCGTTCGAGCATCAGGACATGCCGTTCGAGGTTTTGGTACGCGAGCTCGATCTGCCTCATGACCTGAGCCGTTCGCCCCTGTTCGATGTCATGTTCAACATGATCAACACGCCCGTGCGGGATGTAAATTTCCCCGGTCTGACGTGGCAGCGATTTGATTTCGATCGCCGTGCGGCGCAGTTTGATCTGACCGTAAATGTCGACGTGCTGTACGCTCCCGCGATTGTTTTTGAGTACGCGACGGCGTTGTTTGCGCCGGAAACGGCGGAGCGGCTGATTGACCAGTACCTGACCATCCTCGATACCGTGGTGGAGCGGCCGGGTATAGAGATCGGCGCTATTGACTGCATTGCTCCGGACGAACGCCGCCGGCTGCGGGAGTGGGGCAGCGGGCTGCCGGCTCCGGCGGTCGCGGGCAGCGCGTCGATCAGCCAACAGGTTGCGGCCCACGCCGCCCGCCACCCTGACAGCCCGGCGCTGGTTTTCGCTGACCGTACCGTGAGCTATGCGGCGCTGGATGCCGCCGCCGAGCGTATCGCCATGACGCTCCGGAGTCGCGGCTGCGGTCGTGGCCGGACCGTGGGTGTGTGTCTGCCGCGTTCACCGGCCATTGTAGAAGCGCTGCTGGGTGTGCTGCGCAGTGGCGCAGCCTACGTGCCTCTCGACCCTGCGTATCCTGTCGAACGACTCCGGTACCAGGCCCGGGATGCCGGCGTCGATCTGCTGCTGGCCGATGTGCAGACGGCCAGTTATCTGGACTGGCCAACAGAGTCGACGCTGCTGATAGAAGCTGAAGCCCCGGACCCGGTCGCGCGTGCAGGTGGCCTGCCGGCTGATGCTGCGTCTGAAGCAGGGCCCGAAGACCCTGCCTACATTATCTATACCTCAGGTTCGACCGGGAAGCCAAAGGGTGTGCAAGTGCCCCACCGGGCAGTGGTGAATTTCCTCGACAGTATGCGCGCTGAACCTGGTCTGTGTGCAACAGACCGGCTGCTTGCCGTCACGACGATCGGTTTCGATATTGCCGTTCTCGAACTGCTGTTGCCGCTGACTTCCGGTGCCTGTGTGGTGTTGGCCAGCGAAACTGAGGCTGCGGACGGATGGGCACTGGCTACTCTGATTGCCAGCCAGAATGTCACCGTTATGCAGGCTACTCCCTCGCGCTGGCACATGCTGCTGGAAGCCGGCTGGCAGGGCGCGCCGCAGCTGAAAGCGCTGGTCGGCGGCGAACCGCTGTCGCCGGGGCTTGCTTCCCGGCTGCTCGAGCGCTGCGGTGAGGTCTGGAACATGTACGGGCCGACGGAGACGACGGTCTGGTCAAGCTGCTGGAAGGTGCCCGCGGCTGCGGTCGAACCGGTCGCGCTGGGCAGGCCCATACTCGGTACCACGCTGCAGGTGCTCGACGAGCAGGGTCGAGCTTGCCCGATCGGCGTCCCCGGCGAACTCTGTATCGGCGGCCGGGGTCTGACGCTCGGTTATCGCAATCAGCCGGAGCTCACCGCGCGCCAGTTTATCAATGCCGGTGGCGATGCTGTCTTTCCCGGCGAACCGCTGTACCGCACCGGCGATCGTGCTCGCTGGCGTCATGACGGGCGCCTCGAGCATCTCGGGCGGTTTGACAACCAGCTCAAGCTGCGCGGTTACCGGATTGAACCGGGCGAGATCGAAAGTCGTCTCGCGGCCCACCCGCAGGTGGCGCAGGCCCACGTTACCGTCAGCGACGACGCGGATGGCAAGCCGCAGCTGATTGCCTACCTGACAGCTGCGGATGAGGGCGCGGATGAGAGCGCCTTGCGTGCTTACTTACGACAGTGGTTACCCGAGCACATGGTGCCGAAATTATTCTGTCAACTCGACGCTCTGCCCCTGCTTGAAAACGGCAAGATCAATCGGGCCGCGCTGCCCGCACCTGATTACCTGCGCGATGCTCAGGCCAGGTTGCCAGGCAGCAATGCGGAGCCGCAGCAGCTGCTGGAATTTGCCGTGCTGCGCATCTGGGGCGAGGTGCTGGAGAGCGACGATATCGGTATCCACGACAACTTCTTCGATCTCGGCGGTCACTCGATCATTGCCGTTGACGTGGTCCAGCGCATTCAGGCAGAGCTGGATGTCGACTGCCCGCTGCCGCTGTTATTTCATTGCCCGACGGTTGCGCAACTGGCGGCTGCGCTAGGTGAGGGAGCCCGGCCCGATGCTGAGGTGGCTGTGCGTCGGCTCACATCCGGCCGCGCTCCGGCCTTGTTCTGTCTGTCCGGCACGGAGCAGTATCGGCGCATTGCCGAGCAACTGCATCCCGGCGTGCCGGTGTTCGGCCTGTTGTCGGCCCCTGAGGCAGCGTTGCTTGAGCGCGGCGACAGGCTGCCGCCGGTCACTGAGCTGGCCACCATCTACCGGGCTGCCATCAGGCGCCTGCAGCCCAGCGGTCCGTACCGGATTATGGGCTATTCCATCGGTGGTATCATCGCCTTCGAGGTTGCCCAGCAACTGCGTGCCGAGGGTGGGGAGGTCGAACTCGTGGCACTGCTGGACAGCGCGCTGCCGGGTTTCGGCCCGCGTCACATCTGGCGGTGGTTCAAACGCCGGGTGCTGCAGGTGATTCTCTATGCAGATGTGTATTTGCAACGCGCCCTGCAGAGGGCGCGGGCGCGAGCCGCTGGCGGCCATGGGGTCAGGTCCGAAGTGTACCCGGAGTATGTGCGTATAACACGCCAATATACGGCCGGCCGCTGGGACGGTTCGCTGCTGTTTGTGCAGGCTGAGGCGGATCCGATCACCGAGCCGGGGTACGGCTGGCAGCAGCACGCGCCGGCAATGCAGGTGTTGCGAGTTCCGGGGGATCACATGGGCATATTGCACGGCGCTGCTGCAGAGGATGTCGCAGTCAGGCTCCAGGCCCAGTTTGATAGCGCCGCTGCCAGTTCGCCGAATGTTGTCCAACTGCGTTACATTAAAACAGATGAGTCGCCCTAGTGCGGCTGTGAGGTGATCATGTTAAAGAAAGTTTGCTCATGGATAGCCGTTGGGGTCGCACTGGGCGTTGCTGCCTGCGGGACAACCTCCGGCATCGGTTCGTCGCCTGCTGACACAGCTCCGCCGGCAGCCACTACTGACTACATTATTGCCCCCGGCGCTGTACTGAACGTGTTCGTCTGGCAGCACCCCGACCTGTCCGTGACGGTTCCGGTACGACCGGATGGCAAAATCTCAACGCCGCTGGTCGAGGATATGCAGGCCGCCGGCAAAACCCCCACAACGCTGGCGCGGGACATGGAGGAGGTGCTTGCCAAGTACATTCGCCAGCCCACCGTGAACGTCATCATGGAAACCGCCTCGCCCAGTTTTCAGCAGCAGGTGCGGGTCGTGGGGCAGGCGGCTAATCCGCAGGCGCTGGCCTACAGTGAGGGCATGACACTGCTGGACGTGATGATTCAGGTCGGCGGGCTCGGCGAATTTGCCGCGGGTAATCGTGCCAAGCTCATGCGGCGCACCCAGGAAGGTCAGGTTGAGGTGCCGGTGCGTCTGGATGCATTGCTTAACGGTGGCGACATGCGGCAAAACGTCGCCATTCAGCCCGGCGATATCATCATCATCCCCGAGGCCCGCTTCTAGTGGACCAGACCCTGCGCAATGTTCTGACCGAGATTCGCGGCGCCTGGCGCTTCCGCTGGGTGGCAATGGCGGTCGCCTGGCTGGTCGGGTTGGCCGGCATGGTGGTTGCGCTGACCGTGCCGGATCGTTTCGAGGGCCGTGCCCAGGTGTTCGTCGACACCCGTGATCCGCTGATCACCGCGCCGTCGCGCATCGACGCCGACGTCAGTGTTGCCTACGTGCGGCGGCTACTCCTGTCCACGCCTAACCTGGAGCAGGTGGCCGAGCAAACCGCACTGGACC
>JAZBOT010000075.1:0-11630 GCA_036351295.1 Gammaproteobacteria bacterium
CCAGTTTACTCAGTTTCATCATTGCTCCTACCTACTAGGGGTTTCTATTGTCGTGCGTTTTTCCCGACTGCTCTGTAGTCAGAAATTCCAGTTGAGGCTGGCGGTAAAGCGGACACCGGTGTTGAATTCCTGGAATATCCTGCCGTCCTCAGTAAAAGTGACCTCGTCATCCAACAGGTTCTGCAGCTTGAGGCCGAGCTGCCAGTTTTCGGCGAAATACCACTGGTAGTTCACCTGCAGATCGAGGCGCGGTTCGAGCACCACGTCGGCCCGGCCCGAGCGGCCGCGATCGACGATGGTGTCGCCGTTCTGGTTCAGCAGCACCGTAATCTGCTGGTCGTTGTCGATGTCGTCGTAACCCAGCACGAGGTTAAAGGTGTACTCGGGCTGGCCCTGCAGCGCGGGCTTGGAGCGCCCGGCGTTAGCGAGTTCCGGCAGAAACACCTCGGACTCGATCAGGCTGCCGTTGGTGGCAATGAAGATCGTCTTGCTGAACGAGTCGTTGATGCTGAACTCCTTGCGGAAGTCGACCTCGGCGCCGAAAACTTCACCGGATTCGGCATTCTCGAAGGTGCGCGAGTTACTCGCCGTACCCGAAGCCGTCAGCACGACGCGCTCAATCGGCTTGTCGAGGTCCTTGTAGAAGAGGCCGAAGCTGATCGAATCGGCGTCGTTCCAGTAGTACTCATAGCGCGCGTCGTAGTTGATCGCGGTGGCGATGCCGAGGTTGGGGTTACCGCGGACGCGGACGTCGAAGTCGGGGTCGAAGAACACTGCGTTCGACTGTTCTTTAAAGTCCGGTCGCGAGACGGTCTTCGACACGCCGAACCGCAGCTGCTGGTTATCCGTCAGGAACCAGTTGAAGTTGAAGGTGGGCAGCCACTCGCTCTCGTCCAGTACCGCCTGCACCGGGCCCTGATCGCCCTCGGTGCGGAAGGTATTGGTCGTCTGCTCAAAGTCTTCATAGCGCAGACCGGCTATGAACTGGAATTTGTCGGCGATCAGCGTGTCGACCTGCGCAAACGCTGCATACAGGTTTAGCTTGGAGTCATAGCTGTCGCTCGCCAGCGTTTTATCGGCAAAGCTGTACCCGGTTTGCGTGTCCCCGGTGATCGTATCCGTGGTCAGGACATCGCTGGTCAGCAGGTTGGGGGCGTTGTCATCAATCGCCTGACCGCCGATATAACCGTAGGTCTCCGACTCGGCGTCGCGCTCGCGGCGGATGCCCTTGGCGCCGAACTCGACGCTGGTCGTATCGCTGAACGCGTACTCGAGCTGCCCGGACAGGTCGTAGTTGAAGTCGGTCAGCTCATCCCAGCGCCGCAGCAGAGCCGGCACTTCCAGGTTGAATATGCCATCGCCGCCTTCAAGGTCAAAGCGAATGTCGCGGCGGTCCGGCGCGAGGCGGTCGGCGCGGCTGGCCGTAAACTGCCAGTCGCCGGTCCAGTTTTCGTCGGCGCCGAGAATGTGATTGCCAGTGAACTGCTGGGACAGGAAGTTCCGCTCGACCCAGTCGATGGTGCTGCGGGCCGAGCGCAGAAACGCATCGCCGTCCTGACCAATGCGCTGTTTGACGCGGCTGTCGGTGACGCGGGAAAGAATCGTATTTGAGGCCAGCGCGGTGTTGCCGAAGTTCCAGCCGACTGACAACAGCCCGCTCATCTCGATCGTGTTGAAGATTTCTTCGAATTCGAAGTCATCGAGGGGTTCACGTTCGATCTGGTTGGCACTGTAGGAGCGCTCTATACCATTGGTGCGCTGCCGCCAGCGGTTGCGGTAGTTGCCGGCTACGAAGAAACCGAGTTCGCCGCCGTCATCAAGATCGAAGGCATTGCCGTAGTTACCGCCAAAGCCAAACAGAGGGGTGGCGGTGGTGGTGGTCGGGTCGAGGTCATCCTTAAGCAGCAGACCACCGGCCCGCCCCAGAGCCTGAATGACGCCTGGGCCGAGAACTTCAGGACCCAGTGCCTGCGCCCGGGAGATGCCGTCGAACACGCCGGCGCCACTGCGCGAGCCGTCTTCGATGCCGAGGATGTCGAAGTCGCCGCGCGTCGGGTCAGAGAGGACCGACTGGCCGGTCAGGCCCGAAGTCGCGCCGAGGCGCGCGTAGAACTGGCCCTCTTCCTGAGCGGGAAACGTTCGGGTGTTGATCACCAGGTTGCCGCCGGTGCTTTCACCAGGCATGCCCGCGGTGAAGCTTTTCTTGACGTCCAGCTGGCTCACCACATTGGTGGGGAACAGGTCGAGCGGCACCGAGCGCTTGGCGGCGTCGGTGCTGGGAAGGGTCGCACCGTTGAGCGTGGTCGTTACGTAGCGGCCGCCGAGACCGCGGATGAAGATAAACTGGTTGTCCTGAATCGTGACGCTGGGTACACGCACGATCGAGGCTGAAACCTGCGTATCGCCGAAGCGCGCCAGATCGGCAATGCCGAGCGTGTCAATCACGCCTTCGGAATAGCGCTCACTGTCACCCAGCGTGTTCGGCCGGTACTTGGCGACTGCGATCAGCTCCTCGACCTGAGGGCGGGCAATGTTCAGCACGTCCCGCGGACTTTCGTCGAGCGGGATGACCTCAAAGTTGGCGCCCAGCTCGATATTCGCGATGACGCGAATATCTTCTTCAGTGCGCTGGGTAATGAAGTCGGGGTGCTCAATTTTCAGGCCATAGACGCCGCGAGGCATCCGGATGCGGTAGCTGCCGTTTTCATCCGTTTCGGTGGAGTAGGTGAGGCCGTCGTACAGGGTCACTGTCGCACCGGCTACCGGCTGGCCGTATGAGGTTACGCGCCCAAGCAGGGTACCCTGGGCGCCGCGGGCGCGCACCGAGGGCGCCTCTTTCTTGAAATAGCTCTCGATACTGACGACCGGGTCGGAACCAAACTCCAGTGCCACGCTGATATCAACCAGCTGGCCGTTGGCCGAGTTAAAGCGAAAGCTGTGCTGCGTAGCCTCGCCCTGGAGGATCTGCAGGCTGTGGCTGCCCTCTGGCAGGTCGAACTGCACCGACCCTTTCTCGCCGACGGTGGCTTCCTCGTCGCCGTCCAGCACAACAGTGAGGCCGGTGCCGGCGTTGTTGTTCTTGAACACGTACACGATCAGCTCGCCGTCCGCCAGGGCAGTGCCGGCAAACCCCAAAAGTACTATCGAGCAAACAGCCTGATGGAGCCGCTTGGCCAGGGAATTGAGTTTCATTAACTGCCTCATTGATGGGTGTGACCGGTGTTCGCTCACTGCTCGGCTTCGGCATCCACAGCGACCACCCTGTGAGGTTGTCGACTGTCGAACTGCCTGCAAACAGTGCCGTTGAGTTAAGATTCCGCCGCCTGCTCGGGCTCGCTGACCGGTGTTCGGTCCGCCTGACCCGTTTCTGTATGGTTATCCTTGGGGCGGAATTACAACGAAGTAATGTTGCAACTCCGTGAAATAATTGTTGCAGTATCGTGACAGTTGCAGGTGCAGCGGCGCCGCGAATGGCGGACGCAAAAAAGCCGGGCCCCGGCGGGGCCCGGCTTCAGGCTTTGCGAGCTCGGCGCCGGCCGGCGCCGCAGTAGCGGCTAGCGGCGCTGCAGGCGGCGGCCCAGCAACAGCAGGGCGGAGCCCAGCAGCCACACGGCGCCCGGCAGCGGCACGACGTTGACCCGAATGTTATCCAGATCATAGGGCGCGGCGAAGCTGGCCCCGTCGTACTGAAAGGTGAGCGCTGTCAGACCGGTGAGTCCGGGCACGCTGTAGCTCTCGAGGTCGCTGCTTAAGGTAAGCATCATATTCACGGCACCCCAGCCGGCCAGCGTGCCTGCGAGGGTCAGGGTCCCTGCCGGGTTGTATAACGACGAAGCTTCAAACGACAGCAGGTCGAAAGGCAGGCTGAGGTCGTTAACCAGCGTGACGGAGCTGGTGGCGCCATTGGCACCCCAGAACAACGACAACGAGTCACTGCCGATGCCGGGAGCCCCGATGCCGCCGCGCACGAGGTTGTTGTTGTCTATCAGTGTGCCGTCGGGCTGGTCACTGGTCAGTGTGAAACCGTCCTCAGCATGCGAGCTGAGCCCGAAGAAGGTGGGCTGCGCATCGAAATCGATCGTGACCGGTGCGGCAGCAGCGGTCTGCGCCAGTAATAGCAGTGCACCGCCCGCAGCGCCCGACACGGCGCCGCGCAACAATGTATCAACCAGGTTGATTAGCCTCATCAGGGTTTCCTCTGTGCTGAATTAAGGTGCGGGGCACGCGAGCGTGATGTCGGCCGGGCAAGCGATTTTCTGCGCTGCCGTGCCGGGGCGGAAACTCACGCGATGGATGTCACGACCTTCAAACACGGGTATGTAGATTTCTGCATAAGCGCCCCAGGCAAAGGTGCGGTCGTAGCGCCAGGAGGGACCGCCGATCGTCGAGATGCTGACGCCCGTGGCCGGTGCCGGAGCCGTCAGCGACTGCGACGTATTGGGCCCATAGAAATCATTGATGTCGAAAATCACCGCCGAGTCATAATTCCAGTCGGCCGGATCCTGGCTTTGGGGTTTCAGGAGCCAGACTTTGGAGGCTTCATCACCGCCCACCAGAATCCATGGCTTGTAGAAATATTCATCCCACGGCGTGGGCCACATTTCCTGCGCCAGTCCGGGAGCCAGCCGGCCCGGGCCGCCGGTTGGAGTCGGAAAGGTCGGATTGGGGCGGATGTTGTCCTTCAGGATGTGCAGCGGCCACGCGTCGTTGAAGATGTCGCCGGACGCCGGCTGTTCCAGCGCGTAGACGCGGCCGGGAATCGGATCCTGGGTGACCGGGAAGCAGTTATCGCCCTGATGGTTGGTCACCAGAATATCGAGCCTGCCATCGCGATTCAGGTCGACGAAGCGGACACCGAATGTCGGGCCGTTATTGGTCGACAGGTTTCTGATGCGGGCCGGGTTGGTCACCAGGTCGACATCGGTCCAGTTCTGACCAGCCGGTGCGCCGTAAATCGACACCAGGTCGCCGGTGCGACTTACAAACTCCGTAAAGAAATGTCCCCCGACGATTTCAGGCACGCCATCGCCCTCAAGGTCGGCGATGTCCAGCGAGATATCCGCCGCGAAAGTGCTGGTCGGGAAACCGGCGATGACAAATTCTTCCCACTGCACCTCCGGGTCCAGCGCGGCCCCGGGGTTTTTGAACCAGACCACTTCGCCCGGCGCAGGCAGGCAGAAAGCACCCGCCACCTTGAAACCCGAGCGCACGGTGATGGCGTCTTTCAGCCCGTCGCCGTCCATGTCAAACCATTTCACGAGGTGATAGAAGCGGGGCTGAACGTCGGGATTATGGTTTGGCGAGTCCGGCAGCGTGCACCTCGCGTTTACGGAAGTGTCAAAAATGCTTTTGGTAATCAGATAGGTTTCGCGATTCGGGTCATCCAGATTGATCAGCGTAATGCGGCCACCCGGAACGGTGGTATGGAAACCTTCGGGTACGACAATGGCCTCAAACGGCAGAATGCCATCGGGCACGCGCTGCGACTCATTTGGCCAGATCGTCTGGCCGTCTGCGTTGGGCGCCACCGGGCTGGCCAGGTCGAGATCGCTCAGCACTTCGACATCCCTGTCCTTATTGAACCAGGCGGGCGTGCGAAACGGCAGGCCGGTAATTCGGGCGACCAGGTCGCGTTCAAAAAAGCCGGTGACACCGACGCCGTCGGGGTTTTTGATCGAGTTGAAAAAACTGGAGATCACCAATCCGTCGTACTGCACACCGTTTCTGAAATTGAATTTGTCGATATGCGTGAAGGTGGGGTTAAAGTTGAGCGGCCCGAACTTACCTTGTGAGTAAATATCCGGACAAAAATCGTTCGCCCCCGCGAGCCCGGGAATTAAGGTCAGCCCTGCCGCGGCCATTGCCACCGCCACGCCACGAGATGCAGCGGCCAGATTCCCGGCCACACCGATTACGCGCATAGTCCACCCCCTCAGGTTGCTTTGCTGCTGTAAGCACTGGCAGCGATCACCCAAACCGCTGTGCTCACAACTGTCGCCCGCCAGCGGCCCGCGCGCAACTTTTTTTTCACCCAGCGCAGCAATTGTCCTGTATGCGCCTTCGTGCCACCGTAGAGGTACGAAAAAACACCGCGCTCTATGCAGTCCAAACCTAAGCTAATACAGCAAGTTGCTGGTGGTTTTTTGTCCACGGCCTGCGCTCCGGACGACGCCCGGAAATTGCGCTGGCAAAAGCGCTTTGCAAGTATATAAAGCCGTTCGCGCTTCTCCGATCCGAGGTTCGTCAATGGAATTAGCAGCCGCACAACAGCTCATAAGCCGGCCGGAAAGGCGAGATGCGCGGCCTGTCGACGGGTGGATCTTTTTTGTCCTGCTACCCCTGGCACTCGCGGTTGTCCTCGCGATGATCGGCAATCGCCTGATCGTGGGTATGGGGTTTTTCGACGGCCTGGGCTACATGGGTGTGCATATGCTGCTGTCGTGGTGGTCTGTTGGCGCCGGGGCCTGGTGCGCGCGGTCTTTGTGCCGCAGCTGGCAGCCTTCGGCGATCGCACTGGTGGCGATGGGTTTCGTGCTGGCTCTGGCGCCGACGGCGCTGCTGTTTCAGTCGCTAGGTGACCTTTACGCCAACCTCTATCCGGTGTTCGCCGAGAATCGCCGCGAGTCAGTTTTGCCGGAGCTAAGTCTCCCCTATGCCGGCCATTTCGTCCGTTATTCGTTGCCTGCCCTGGCGCTGTTTCTCGCCGGCATATTCGGCTATCGCTTTGCGACAGGCGTCGACTGGTTGGGCTACTCGGAGGCAAGGCAGCAGCGCGCCGGTTCCGGCAGTGGCGAGAACCGACGAACCCTTGAGCCGCATGGCTTGCGCCTGCCCTTAGCCGGCAGCCTTCCGGGGAGCCGTCTGCCTGCGGGCGCCGTGGTGACTGCAATCAAAGCTGAGCAACATTACATTCGGGTCTGGTCTGATCAGGGTGTTGATTTCCTGCGTTACCGCTTCCGTGATCTCGTGACCACGTTTGCTGGCATTCATGCCGCTCCGGTGCATCGCTCCTGGTGGGTGAATTTCGGGCGCGTCGCCCGTGTACGCAGAGCCGGGCGCAGCGTCGAGCTGGTCATGGACAATGGCCTCGTGGTGCCGGTGAGCCTGTCGCACAAGACAGCCGTGCTCGACGCGTTGAGCCAGCACGCGCTGCAAGGCTAGCCGATGCCGGGAGGTCGTTTTAAGCGCGCGGGGCTGCTGGTGATTGCCCTGCTGG
This sequence comes from Gammaproteobacteria bacterium, assembly GCA_036351295.1. Classification (GTDB taxonomy): domain Bacteria; phylum Pseudomonadota; class Gammaproteobacteria; order Steroidobacterales. Next base: position 7,217 of record JAZBOT010000075.1, read on the forward strand.
GCAGCTCCGCGCTGGCGCTGGAAGGCTACACCCGTCTGCCGGATACGGTGGTGGTTCCGGACCTGACGCTACCGCCGGGTACCCGCGAGCTGACGCTGGTGTTTCACGGCAGCGGCGGTAGCGATGAACCGCTGATGCAGCGTATCGCTGCAGCGCATGCCGCGGCGACCGGCGCGCCCGGATTCGCTGTCGACTGGTCTTCCGCCTCAGATAACCGCTTGCGCGCCGCGGCGAACGCCCGCGTAGTGGGTGCCGCGGTGGGTCGGGCTGTTGCCGAGTCGGCGAGTCTGCGCACGCTGCGGCTGATCGGGCACAGTTCGGGTGCCTACGTGCTGGATGCCGTGTGTGAGTCTGCCCGCGCCGCAGCGGCGCAGCCGCTTGTGGTCCGGAGCGTCTATCTGGATCCGTTCGGCATTGCCGGTTTTGCGGACTGGACGCACGGCTCGCGGCAGCACGGTAGGTGCGCGGATTTCGCCCTCGCCGTGATCAACACAGACGATGCGGCGCCCGCCACCAACCGGCCGCTGCAGCAAGCCTACAACGTGGATGTGACCGGCGACCCGCGGCGTCCGCCGCCGGGCGAGACGAACCTGCACTATTGGCCGGTGACCTTCTATGCGGACGCCGTCGCGAGCGGCGCCCTCAGCGATGACGCTGCGTGGTCCCACCAGCAGCTGCCGCGTGGCCGCGTCGTGAGCAGTGTCAGCGAGCTGCGCATGAAGTAGCTGCAGGTCGTAAAGCAATAAGCCCCCGCCAGTGGCTTACGGGGTCCCTGGCCGGCACACAGTGCTGCAGACCGGCGACTACAGTTCCCGCGCGCGCGCGTCCCGGATAACGACGTCAATACGCCGGTTTTGGGCGCGGCCCTCGGCGGTCGCCTCGCTGGCAATGGGTCGTTCGCTGCCGTAGCCCATGGCGCGGACTGCGCTCGGTGAAACATTCGTCGAGTTGGCCAGCAAGTATTCGCGAACCGCATCGGCGCGCTGCTGTGACAGCGCCATGTTGGTCGCCGGGCTTCCCTGAGAGTCCGTATGGCCTTCAATAACCACTGTGGAGTCAGGGTAGACCTTAAGAGCCTCCTGAACCTGGCGCAGAATGCCGTAGTAGTCAGTTTGAATTGTAGCCTGGCCTACCGGGAACGACAGGCCCACCAGCCTCAAGATCAGGTCAGTTCCCTGGCGCACCACAATAGCCTGCCCCGGCTGAAACAGCGACTCAATCTCGCGCAGCTGCTGCTGCAGCAGTTCAGCCTCGCGGGCGATCTGGCTGGACGTACCCAGCTCTTCTTCAAGCAGTACCAGCCGCGTGGCCATGTCGGTGTTGAGCTCTTTAAGCTCCGTTGCGCGCTTCACCGCAGCAGCGGCAGGACCGTCGGGACCCGCTGTCATATCCGTACTGCCCCCGAGTGAACTCAGCAGCTCGCGCAGCGGGGTTTCCCAGTTGAGTATCAGCGCCTCCACGGAGAGCGCTTTGTCTTTTACGGCTTCCGCCTGACTGGCTATGTAGCTGGCATGTCGCGCCTCGTATTCAGCATCCGCCGCCAGCACCCGGGGCCGCGCCGTGCTGTAGCGATCTTCGTCCAGCAAGGCCTCAGCGGTCGCTACCAGTTGCCGGGATTTGTCGAGCGTGGCCGGCGCAAACTTATCGATCTTTGCGGAGTCCGCGGCCGCAATTAACTGCCGTGCCTCGCCCACGATAGCCGTTTTTATCGCCGCCAGTTCGGCCTGCTCAAACAGCGTTTCGGCTTCTTTAGCCGGCCTCCGGGCCGAGTCAACCGTGCCGCTCTCCAGTTTGAGAGCCGCTTTGTTGAGCTTGTCCTCGGCGTCCTCCCATAGCTCCGGCTCGAGTCGTGCGGCGTTGGCGGCGATCGCCCGATCACGCGCTTCCAGCGTGCTTGCAAAGCTGACTGCCGCCAGTTCGGTCGTTTCCAGCGCATCACGAAATGCCACCGTTGCTTTTTCAACCGAGGTTCTGGCGCGATCTGCACGGCCCTCATTGATGTCGTCCTCGGCCTTGCCGTATGCGCGTTCGCCAGCGGCAAATTTCTTCGGCGAGAGGATGTCGGCTTTGGCGGTTTGCGCCTGCTCACGCACCACATCCAGCTCGCGGAACAGGGATTCGCGAATCGACTGGGCCATAGCGACCGAGAACAACGAACACGCCACTAGTGCGAAACAGAATCGAGCGGAAGGAAAGTATTTCGAGTTCATCCTATAATCTCCCCAGGTTTCCGCGCACCCGCAGGATCGCGGAGAGCGAGTTTGAGCCCCGTTCAGTGCACCGAATAACAAAGGGGCTGATTTATTGTTTTGTTAGCGCGCAATTACAAGTCAGCGCCTGCTGGCATGCAAGGTCTTTTGGCAGAGGGTTAATTTCATGTTCATGATGTTCAGAAAACGTTCTGCAGAGAACCGCCGCTCGCGACCCGTGCCGGCCTGGTGCGCCGCCGCAATGGCGAGCCTGTGGTTGTCGTTGGCCGGCGGTCCGGCCGCCGCCGAGGTGCTGCCGCCTGCGCTGGTCAACAAGACGCCGACCTGTGGCTGCTGCACCAAGTGGGTTGATCATCTCGAAGCCGCCGGGTTCCCGGTCACGGTCCGCGAGATGGCCAGCACCAGCGCGGTGCGCGCCGCTGCCGGGGTGCCCTGGCGGCTGTCCTCCTGCCATACGGCGGTCATTGGTGATTACTGGGTGGAAGGCCACGTGCCGGCGGAGATCATTGAGCGCCTGCTTGCTGAGTCCCCTGACGATATCGCCGGTCTGGCGGTGCCAGGTATGCCGATGGGGTCGCCCGGCATGGAAGGCCCGGACCCGGTCACCTATGAGGTGCTGGCTTACACCCGTAGCGGAGAGATCCGCGTCTATGCAACCGCCGAGGGCAAATCCGCGCCCTGAGACCAAGCGGTCCGGGCAAGCGCACCGCAATGGTGCGCCGTGCCAAAAACCATGCATTGCTGCAGTGCGCGGCGATGCGATTCCCTTTGGCCCTGGCGCGTAAGCGAATGTAAATAGTATTCATTCTTGATTGGCACAGTTCTTGCTTACGACTACCGGGCGCGCTGTTTGAGCGCGAACACTACTAATAACTTAACAGGAGCAAGAACCATGGGGAGTACAGTGACTTTCCGGCAACGCCAGTTGTCCCTTTTCGGCGCGGTGGCGCTGGCCGCGCTAGTCAGCCTGCCGGCAGCCCGAGCCGATGAGGCCGAGGAGCCGGCTGACAGTTTTACGGTACTGTTGAGTCAGGACGCGTTTTTCGGCTTTTATCCTTCATTCACCGGTCTTATCGGCCTGTCCGACGATGTCGATTTTTCGTTCTACGGCATCATGTGGACCAAGCCGGCTTTCGGCCTCGCGGCCAATGAAGGAGACGACCTTTGGACGGAGTTCGGCGTGGGTGCCAATCTGCACTTCATGGATGACACGCTGATGGTCAAGCCGCAGATCGGTATTACCAACGGGGCGCTGCTTTCGGGCGGTGAACTCGATGCCAACGGCGATGTGACCGGCTCGAAGGTGGCTGACGGCGTTGTCCCCAGTCTGACCATTAACTATTCGAGTGAGAAGTGGGAGGCCGAGTGGTACAGCGGCTACTACCTCGCGGCCCGCAACCGCAGCGACAATGCCGCGCTCGACTTCCTGCATGTCTGGCTGAACGCAGGCTACAAGGTGAGCCCGAAGTTTTCGGTCGGCGGTCACTGGGAGTGGCTCGACAACACGCGTAATACGTATCCGGGCGCGCAGGAGGATGATGTCTACCAGTGGCTGGGCCTGTACACGCAGTTCACCCTGCCGCAGGGCGTCTTTGCACGGTTCAGCGCAGGTGCTGATGTCAAGGGTTCAGCGCAGGGCGATTTCTACAAGCTGACCATCGGCTATTCGTTCTAGCTGTAAAAAAAATGGCGCCTCGGGTGGGGAGGCGCCATTTCTTTCATTGGGCTAGTGGCCCGGTTCCCAGTCACTGTGGACTGCCAGCCGCCACATGGTGCGATGACGCTTGTAGTCAGAGTTGGGGCTGTGTTGCAGGGCCCGGTTGTCCCAGAACAACAGTGACTTATTGCGGTAGCGCACCCGGCACTGAAAACGATCCTGCAAGGACTGCTTCTTCAGCAACCCAAGGATGGCGTCGCTTTCCTCGGGCTCCAGGCCGAGGATCCGTGTGGTCCAGGCCTGATTGAGATACAGCATTTTCTTTCCCGTTTCCGGGTGGCGGCAGACCAGCGGATGCTGCACCGGCGGGCGCTGCTTGCGCATGGCCAGCAGGCGTTCGATATCGGCGGGTGTCGCAATGGAGTTATGCCCCGACTTGAGCCCGTACCACAGCACGTCGTGTTCGGCGACTTTGTCCTCAAGAAAGGCCTGCATGGCCGGTGACAGCGCTTCATAGGCAAGGTAGCTGTTGGCAAACAGCGTATCG
>JAZBOT010000076.1:0-10438 GCA_036351295.1 Gammaproteobacteria bacterium
AACGCCACAGCCCCGGCCAGCCGACCCTGCAGATGCTGCAGCAGCTCAAGCAGCGGGGCCCCGACCACGACACTCTGCGGATCGCCGGCGATCTCGACCAGCGTGCCATCAAAATCAAGGAACAGCGCGTCACCGGATTCAGGTTGCGGTGGCGTCATGGGCCCAGGCAAATAACGATTTGGTCCGGCGCGCTACTCATCGATATTGGCTGTGACCTGCGGGGGAATATCGTTGGCTCCGCCGTGGGGGAAATACCAGCCCGAATTCTTCTCGTTTTCGCGGCACTCGAGGGCATGGATAAAGACGCGACCGCCCGTGTCTTCCGCCAGCATTTTGCCGACATGCTCGGCCACGTACTTGGCAGTCGCCTCCATGCTGACATTCGGCAGGACCCGCAGCTGGATAATGCCGCGGGCGTCCAGATCGCGAAAGGTCTCGAGCTCCGGGTCATCGGCGTTAATCAGGCAGGTGTGGTCAAACATATCGTCGAGCCAGACCTTGACCGCCTTCAGGCCGCTGAAATCCATCACGAAATGGGTTTTGGGGTCGACTTCGTCGCAACCGAACACAAAGTAGAAAGAGCGGGAATAGCCGTGCAAAAACCGGCAATGGCCCTCATGCGCCGGCTGCCGGTGACAGCAGCTAAACCCGATAAATCGTTTGGTACTCTTAAACACAGTACGATGCCTCCGCAGGCTGATGCGACAAATTTTAAGCGAATCAAAAAAAATATGTTTGAACGTTTTGCCAACCAATGGACGCCGGTCCTGCCCATACGCGACATCACGAGCAACCCGCTGGCGACCGAACTTGCCGGCGAGCGCCTGGTGCTGTTCAGCGATGGCAGCCGCTGGCATGCCCTGCTGGACCACTGCCCGCACCGGGGCGCGCGGCTGTCGCTGGGTGCCGTAACCGACGGCGGACACTTGCGCTGCCCTTATCATGGCTGGCAGTTTGACGGCGCGGGCGCCTGCACGCAGATCCCCCTGAACTCGGTTAACGCCGCGGGCATGGCGCGCGCAGCCGCGACCGCTCTGCCGACCCGCGAGATCGCCGGCTGCGTGTGGGTATACACCGGCACCGCGGCGCCCCATGAGCCGCAGCTGCCGGCTGCCCTGACCGACCCGGACGGCGGCTATGTTACCTACACGCAGGAGTGGCAGGCTCACTGGACCCGCGCGGTGGAAAATTTTGTCGATTTCGCGCATCCGCCGTATTTGCACGAACGCACGATTGGTGCCTGGAGCCGGCCGTTCGCGGACAGCGGCGGCCAGGCGTACATCGACATTGAACCGACAGACTTCGGCATGACCGTGATGAATTACTTCGGCAGTCGCCGGCACGGTTTTCGGCTGGAATGGCATCGGCCCAACATGTCGGTCCTGCACTTTGGCCAGAGTGCGGCCAATCGCCTGCATGTGTTCAGTATTCCACTGAACGAGCAGCGGACGCGGGTCATGAACCTGCGGTGGATTCCCGCCGGCAGCAACGCCGCCGCCGCCAGTCAGCAGGCCGGGCAGGTCGACCACCCGATCCTTGACGAGGATCGGGTTATAGTCGAGTCGCAGTCCGGCGATGTACTGAGCGATCCCCGCGAAGTGTCGGTCGGTACTGACCAGCCGTCGCTGGTCTTCCGGCGGTATTACGCCGAGTTGCTCGCGTCCGGCGAACGCACAGGAGAGCCTTAAGCATGTGGCAACACACCGGCCAGAAGCGCCCGGACTTCGCCCGCGAACCCGGGCCCGGACAGGAATCAGTCTGGGACTACCCGCGCCCGCCGGCGCTGGTCGAAACCGCGGCCACGATCACGGTCCGCGCGGGGGCTATTGTCATCGCAGAGTCGTGCGGTGCCCGCAGGGTGCTCGAAACGGCCAGCCCGCCCACTTACTACCTGCCGCCCGAGTCTGTGCGGTCCGGCACGCTGGTAAAGGTTCCCGGCATGCAGACCTGGTGCGAATGGAAAGGGGCCGCCACCTATTGGGCACTGGCCAGCAACCCGTCAGCGGGCGCCGTAGGCTGGAGCTATCCCGACCCCAACCCCGCGTTCGCCGAGATTCGCGACTGGCTGTGCTTCTACCCGGACCGGGTGGAGTGCTTTGTCGGCCAGGAGCGGGTGCGCGCCCAGTCAGGCGGATTTTACGGGGGTTGGGTCACCGACAGCATCGTCGGCCCTTACAAGGGTGAACCCGGCAGCGGCCACTGGTAGCCAGACGTCAGTCGGCCGGATCAGGTTCCGCCGGAGCCAGGTCGTCTGCGCCAGGCCAGCCGGAGCGCAGATGCAAATCGCGCTGCGGAAACGGTACCTGGATGCCGTACTTCTTGAACATATTGTCGAGCTCCCACAGGTAGGAAGCCCGGGTGCGGGTGGGGCGCCGTGCCCCCTGCCGGTTTACCCATACCAGCAGCAGAAAGTTGAGGCTGTTGTCGCCGAACTCGACAAGCCAGACGTCCGGCTCGCGCCCCTTCATGTGGGTGAGCGTATAGGACACGTTTTCGGTGGCCTCAATGGCAGCACGCTTGACCAGCTCCTTGTCGGTGCCATAGGCGACGCCAAACGGTATCCGCACCCGCAGGATGTACTCACCCAGGGTCCAGTTCGTCAGCTTGTTCGAGACGATCTCGGCGTTGGGCACGATAATGTCAATGTTGTCGTTGGTGTTGATCAGAGTGCTGCGCACGCTGATGTCCTTGACAGTGCCGGTCACACCGGTATCCAGCTCAATGTAGTCACCCACTCGCAGGGTTTGCTCAAACAGAATGATCAGGCCGGAGACAAAGTTATTGACGATGGACTGCAGGCCAAAGCCGATACCGACGCCCAGTGCGCCGGCAACCAGCGCGAGACTGCTGAAGTCGATGCCTATCGACGCCAGGCCGACAATAATGGCGAGGGTGATAATGAGGTAGTGGAACAGGCGCCCGAAGGTATACAGCGTGGAGCTGTCGCGCGCGCCTTTGCTGGTGCTGAACTGGGCCAGCGTATGGCGCACAACCCGCGACAGCACCACCGCAATGGCAATAATCAGAATAAAGCTGAACAGATCATCGACGGTAACCGGTGACTCGCCAATTCCGAACAACGTCTTGTCGCCGACGCTTATCAGGTCCTGACCAACTTCCCGCACCTTGCCATAGGCCGCCGCCAGCAACGTTTCAAACCGACCTGCGACCTTTGAAACCATATCGTTGAGCAACAGGGCCGTGAACTCGAAGTCCTGCACATAGTCTTCGAGGTTGCCCAGCCGCGTGAGCGTGGCTTTGGCCAGTTCCTCGCGCTCGTCGAGGAGCTTGCGGATTTTTTTGTCGAGGTTGGCGGTGTTGGTGCCCTGGATCAGGAGCAATTCTTCCTCGATCTCCTGCTGCCACAGTCGCCGGTCATCGGTAATCCGCTCGATAACGCGCCGCCAGTCCAGCTCGACCTCCTGCAGGCGGGTCGTGGGCGGGCGCGGCGCCTCGGCCAGATCGGTAAGCCGCCGCTGCAGGTCGGCCTGCGCGAGCAGCACTTCGCGCACCGCGACCTCGACCCGGGCCCGCAGCACTTTGCGCTGCTGCACCCGCTGTCGCGCCTTGCCCTCCTCCGTGTTCAACTGCAGTTCAGCAGCCGCCAGTTCAGCGGCATCGAGCTCGGCCTGCGCGGCCTCGAGCTGGGCACGCGCCGCAGCCGTGCGCTCTTCCTCGGCAGCAAGGGCGGCATCGTCGCCGGAAACCTCAAGGCGCGAACGGGCGTAAGTCAGCCGATCGTTGAGGCGGCGCTGGTATTGCACCGAGTTGTCGTAGTCCGCGGTAAACAGCTGTAACCGCTGTTCCGCGATAGCCAGCTGCGAACGTGCCTGCACCAGACGCAGGCCCTGCAGCCAGCGCTCATCGTCGAACTCCGAGTTGATGTATTCCTTGAACGCGAGGTCACGACGCCGGGCAGCTGCATCACGCTGGCGTTTCGCGCGCGATACCTCGAGCTCGTCTTCCAGCACGAATTTAGCGGCCACGCGGGTGGCGTCCAGCAGAGCGGCAAGTTGCTCCAGTGAATAGGCTTCTGCCGGCGGCGGCAGCTCTTCCAGACGCGGTGGCGGCGCCCCGGACACCTCGCGATAAATTTCGAGGTTGCTGCGGATCGAGTCGAGTAACGGCTCGGCTTCGGCCCGGCTTTTGGGGCTGAGTTGCGCCAGCTGTTCAGCGGTAACCGTCAGGAAGCGTGTGTCGCGCTCGGCGCCCTCTGTACCCGCGACATCCGCAAAGTAGCCCCACCAGCGCGTCGTCAGGCTGGATATTGCCGGCGGTTCGGGCTGCGCCTCGGCCTCGTCAGGCGGGGTCTGCGCCAGCGCCGGCTGCAGGATACTCATCCCGAGAGCGAGCAGAAGGAGGCGCAAACGTAATGTCATCCCCTAACTATACGGTGTATCGGGGGGCACGGGACAGCAAGTTAGCTTCAGACCGCCGCAAAATACATGACGGCGAAATACCGGCGCGCATCCTGCCACAACCCACTGTCGGCCAGACCGGCCTTGCGCGCCAGCTGCACAAACTCTTCCGGGGCGTATTTGTATGAATTCTCGGTGTGCACGGTTTCCCCGCGGGCAAACCTGACCATGCTCCCGGCCAGGCTGACGGTCTGGTCGACCCGGCTGCGCAGATGCATCTCGACGCGACCTTCGGCGGCGTTGTAAAAAGCCGAGTGCTCGAAGTTAGCGAGGTCGAAATCGCCGTCAAGCAGTTCGTTCAGGTGCGCCAGCACATTCAGGTTAAAGTCGGCCGTTATACCCTCGCGGTCGTTGTAGGCGGCGTTCAGCACGGCGGCGTCCTTCTTAGTATCGACACCAATCAACAGTCCGCCGCCTGAGTCCATTGCGCCGCGCATGGACTCGAGGAACGCCACCACGTCGCGGGGTTCAAAGTTGCCAATCGACGAGCCGGGGTAAAAAAACACCGGGTCTTCCAGCGCCTGCACGTCGGCGATCTGCAGCCCAGCCGAGTGATCACAGGCCACCGGCGCCACGTTCAGTCCGGGACACTGTTCGCGCAGCACGTCAGCGCTTTCTGCCAGATGCTCCGCCGAGATATCCATGGGCATGTAGACGGACGGCGCGAGGTCCGGCAGCAGCCAGCGGATTTTCTCGCAGGCTCCGGCCCCCGGCTCTACCACAGCACGGGCAGGACCGATGCGTTCACAGATGGCGGCCCGGTTGGCTTCCAGAATGCTCCGCTCGGTGGCCGGAATATAGTATTCCTCGAGCTGCGTAATCGCCGTAAACAACTCCGAGCCGCGCTGGTCGTAAAAATACTTGGGAGCGATGCGCTTTGTCGGACTCAGCAGCCCGGCCAGCACTTCCGCGGCTACTTCGGGCGCTGCCTGCTGGTTTTCAATAACGGTTTGCATCAATCCAAATTACCCCAAACCCGGAACGGACGCCCGCTAAACCGACTCGGCTAACCGTATGCCGGTGCACTGCCAGCGATCAGGGGCGTAGAAAAAATTTCGGTACGTGGGGCGAATATGAAACTGCGCGCTCAGGCACGAACCGCCGCGCAGCACGAACTGGCTGCTCATGAACTTGCCGTTGTATTCGCCCACTGCGCCTGCCGCCACCCGGAACCCGGGGTATGGCAGGTAGGCGCTGTTGCACCATTCCCAGCAGTCACCAAACAGCTGCGTCGCTCCCGGCTGCGCAGGCTCCGGGTGCAAGCTGCCCTGCTCTGCAAAATTGCCGGTTACCGCGGCCGCCCCCGCGGCCGTCTCCCACTCCAGCTCCGTGGGCAGGCGTTTTCCGGCCCAGGCCGCGTAGGCGCTGGCTTCGAACAGGCTGAGGTGCGCCACCGGCGCCGCAGGATTCAAAGGCTGCAGGCCGGCCAAGGTGTACTCAAACCACTCGCCGTCAATGCGCCCCCAGTACAGCGGGTGTCGCCACCCCTCCGACTTGAGGGTCTGCCAGCCGTCGGCCAGCCAGTACTCGGGCTGGCTGTAACCGCCGTCGGCAACGAAATCGAGGTACTCCGCATTGGTGGTGAGGCGCTGGGCGAGGCGGAAGGGCGGGACAATCTGGGCATGCCGCGGCCGCTCGTTGTCGAAGGCGAAACCCTTATCGCCGGCACCGATTTCCATGGTGCCGCTCGGGTAGTCGACAAAGCGCTGCGGCTCGACCACTGTCCCGGCCGCTGCGGCAGCGGCGGTGTATTTGGGAAACAGGGGGTTTTGAAAGAAGCTGTACTTCAGGTCCGTCAGCAACAGCTCCTGATGTTGTGCCTCATGGTGCAGGCCCAGCTCGACTCGCTCCAGCACCGCGGGGTCGGCGGCGGATTGCAGTAGCTTTGTCACGCGGGCGGTAATGTCGGCGCGGTAATCCAGCACCTCGTCCAGACCCGGTCGCGACAGCAAGCCGCGCTGAGCGCGCGGATACTGCTCGCCGATGCCGTTGTAATAGGAGTTGAACAGCACGGCGTAAGCCGGCTCGGCACTGCGATAGCCCGCCTCGAAAGGCTGCAGTACAAAGGTGTCGAAAAACCAGGTGGTGTGGGCCAGATGCCATTTGGCCGGGCTCGTGTCCGGCATCGCCTGCAGGTTGCAGTCCTCGGCCGACAAGCCCGCGCACAGGGCCTCGGTGCGGGCGCGAACATCGCGCAGCTGGTCAGTCAGTTCAGTCATGCCGCCGCACCATACTCGACCCGGGCGCTGAGTTCGACCTCGGCGAGGTTACAGTGCACGGTCATGCAGCCGCCGCCGGGCGATAACTGCACGTAGTCCGCGGCTTCGAGACCGGCACGATCACGCCAGTAGCTGCCGAGCTGGACCGCCGCCGATCCGGTCGCGCTGTCTTCGCTATCACCGTATTGCGGCGCAAAGTAACGAAACACCGGCCCGGTCGGGCCGAGCGCGGTGAGGATCAGCGCGCGCCGGGTGGCGGCGCCAATAGCCGCCGCGTCCGGCTCCGCAGCGGCGACACTCGCGGGCGCCGCAACTTCAAGTACCAGGTAATCATCGGCGGCCCCGCTGGTCGCCGCAGCAACCGGCGTGACGCCCAGCCAGCGCGCGGCAGCGCGCGGCACATCGCACAGGTTTAGCGCCGGACGCGCAAAACTCAGCGTGACACGATCCGCGCCCGCGTCTTGCCGGCCCCGCCACTGTTGCGCAGCACTGCTGAACCGCAGCGTCCCGGCGTGCGGCGAGCCGGGCCCGGCCTGATCAAGGGCGACGCGGGCAGCGGCCAGCGCACCGTGACCGCAGAAGCGGATGGCCGCGCCGCGGGGGTCGCGCGCGCTCACCCGCCAGTCGTGCTCGCGCCGCTGCAACAGCACCTGCGTGTGCGGACCCGGCGCTGGCGGGAACTCGTCGCTGTGCACGGCCGCGATGTTGCCTTGACACTCGCGGCCAGCCGCGACACCGTGCATACACCGCAGGACCCAGGCACTCATTCCGCGCCCTCGAGGCGTGTAACCGCGGCCGCCACACTGGCGCCGTCCAGATCGACCAGCCGGTTGGCGGCGCGCATCTGCTCGTTGCTGATGGCCCGTCGCAGGCCCGCGAGCACCGGCAGGATACCGGCCTGCTGCTGAACAGCGGCGCCCGACACCAGCAACAGCGCATCATACGGCGGCAGCGCCTCGCGCGGGTCGGCGAGCACCACGAGATCGTAGGCGGCGATGCGGCCGTCCGTTGAAAACGCCGTGATCACATCCACTTCGCCGGCTTGCAGTGCCTGGTACATCAGCGTCGAGTCCATGGACAGCCGTTCGGCAAACGCGAGACCGTAGTTGAGTTGCAAACTGGCCCATTCCGGGCGGCCGAAAAACTCATAGTCGGCTGCCAGTCGCAAGTCGCCGGCGTGGCTGGCCAGGTCCGCAATGGTCTTAAGCCCCAGCGCTTCCGCATCGGCGCGACGGACCGCCAGGGCGTAACTGTTTTCAAACCCGAGCGGAATCACGCCGGCCACGCCGTGTTCTGTCGCCAGCCAGTCCGCGACACCTGCGGTTATGGCGGCGCGCCCGGGGTTGTCGGTGCGCCCCATGTAGTTGGCCCAGATGGTGCCGGAATAATCGACGTAGGTGTCGATACGTCCGGTCGTCAGCGCATCAAATGCGACCGCCGAACCAAGGCTGTCGAGCACGCTTGCCGGGAAACCGGCACTTTCCAGGCGGGTTGCGATCAGCCGGGCAAGAATGTACTGCTCCGTGAACGTCTTGGCGCCAATCCGAACGTCGCGGTCGGCGCTGGCCGGCTGCCACGTCAAAGCCACCGCAATGCCCACCAGCGCCGCCAGCAATGTGGCGGCGACCATCGCGCTGCCGCGCTCGCGGCGCCGCAGGCCGGCCTCCAGCAGCCGGATCAGCTGATCCAGTGTCAGCGCCAGCACCGCAGCCGCGACACAACCCACCAGGACCGCCGTGTAGTTCTGCGTCTGCAGACCGCTGAAAATATAGTTGCCCAGGCTGGTGGCGCCGACCGGCGTTGACAGCGTTGCCATGCCCACCACCCAGACCGCCGCGGTGCGAATTCCGGCCACGATGACCGGCACAGCCAGCGGCAGCTGAACTTTGAACAACAGCTGCCGCTCGGTCAGGCCCAGACCGCGCCCCGCTTCCAGTAACCGCGGGTCGATGTCGGCGATGCCGGTGATCGTGTTACGCACCATCGGCAACATACTGTAGAGGGTCAGCGCGGCCAGCGCGGGCGCAAAACCGATCGCGCGGAACAGCGGCACCATGAGCGCGAGCAGCGCCAGCGCCGGAATGGTCTGAATGGCAGCCACACCGGCCACCACCGGACGGCGCCAGCGCTCGCTCTGGGTCAACGCCAGCGCCAGCGGCAGGCTGATGAGGATACCCAGCCCGAGCGCCGCAAAACTCAGCAGCATGTGCTGACCGAGGTAGTCGGGCAGATACGCCAGTTGCGTGCGCAGCTCCGCGTTCATGCGGAAGCGGACTGCAGCTCTTGCAGGGCAGCGAGCTGCTGCCGCGGCGCCGCCAGCAGTGCCTGCACGGCGGGTACCGGCGAGGCCAGCAACTCGGCGGGCGTGCCGGCAAAAACAGACTGCCCTGCGGCAAACACAATAATCTGGTCGGCCAGAGTCAGCGCTTCGGTCACGTCATGCGTCACCATGACGATGGTCAGCTCGAGCCCTGCCTGCAGGCGTTTCAGCTCGGTCTGCAACAGGCTGCGGGTCGCCGGATCGAGCGCGCCAAACGGTTCGTCCATCAGCAGCACCGCGGGCTCCGTGGCGAGCGCGCGGGCGACCCCAACGCGCTGCTGCTGCCCGCCGGAGAGCTCGTCCGGATAGCGGTGCGCAAACTCAGCGGCCGGCAGCTGCACGAGGTTGAGCAGCTCGGCGACCCGCGCCTTACAGCGCGCGGTGCTCCAGCCCAGTGTGCGCGGCAGCAGCCCGATGTTGTCGCCGACGGTCAGGTGCGGAAACAGGCCGATGCCCTGCACGACGTAGCCGCAGCGCCGCCGCAGTGCCACCGGATCGAGCGTACGGGTATCGGTACCGTCCAGCCGGATGACCCCGGCACTCGGTGTCTCGAGCCGGTTGATAAGTTTGAGCGTCGTCGTCTTGCCGCTGCCGGAAGCACCGAGCAGCACGGTCAGCGAGTGCCGCGGAACATCAAAGCTCAGCGACTGGACCGCCGCCTGCCTGGCCCCGGGGAAAGTCTTCGAAACGTCGCGCAGACTGATCATCGGCTCACACCGTATACGGGATTTTGCGGCGCGTCACCTCAAAGCTCCGCGATAACACATCTAAACCCCTGTTTTTTATTCTTATTTCGCTATTACCAGGGACGCGGTCAGCAGCGCCGCAACCCGCAACGGGCGAAACATTCGGCTGGTTCAAGCCGCTGAATTACTTTATTATTGCGGCCCGGTTCGCGGCGGCATGTCGCGACGGGCCACAATACCCAATCGAACCGCAGTCCGGCGCTCTTCATCATCAGCAGAGAGCGCCGTTGTTTTTAGGCACCCAAATTTATTCGGTAAACCAGCCATGACGGACCTGAACCTTTACAGAAACATCGGCATTTTCGCGCACGTTGACGCCGGCAAGACGACGACGACCGAGCGCATTCTGAAACTGACCGGCAAAATCCACAAAACCGGTGAAGTGCACGACGGCGAAGCCACCACCGATTTTATGGAGCAGGAGCAGGAACGCGGCATCACGATTCAGTCGGCTGCGACCAGCTGCCAGTGGGACGGCCATCGGCTCAATATTATTGACACACCCGGCCACGTGGACTTCACCATTGAGGTGGAGCGCTCCATGCGCGTACTTGATGGGATTGTGGCGGTGTTCTGTGCCGTTGGCGGTGTGGAAGCGCAGAGTGAGACCGTTTGGGGACAGGCCGATCGCTACAAGGTGCCGCGTTTTGCGTTTATCAATAAAATGGATCGTCAGGGCGCTGATTTCCTCGATGTTGTCAAGCAGATGGACGATATGCTCGAAGCCAATCCGGT
>JAZBOT010000077.1:0-4265 GCA_036351295.1 Gammaproteobacteria bacterium
GACAGCGCCTGAAAGTGGTTGATCGCGCCCGGATCGTCCGGCTCATCGTAGCGTCCGCGGATCACGTGCAGCCCATGCGTCAGCGCCCGATACTGCGCCACGCCGCTCCAGACCGTAAAGGTCAGCCCGGTGACCACCATGATATACAGCACGTAGTCGTGCCATAGTATCTCGTTCATTGTGATCAGCCATTGATCCATACGGCACTCGCTATTGCTTCAGTTGGCGGACATGCGGACATGCGGAGGGGCGGCGGTTCGGTTCAGGTCTTCTCGACGATCGCGGTCACTCCCATGCCGCCCGCCGTGCACACCGAAATCAGGCCACGGCCACCGCCCGCAGTGTCAATGATTTTTGCCAGCGACCCGAGTATGCGGGCCCCGGTTGCGGCAAACGGATGGCCGATGGCGAGGCTGCCGCCTTTGATATTCAGCTTGTTGCGATCAATCGGCCCGAGCGGTTCGGCGCGCCCCAGCCGCTCGCGGCAGAATGCCGGATCTTCCCATGCTTTGAGGGTTGCCAGCACCTGCGCGGCAAACGCTTCGTGAATCTCGAAGAAGTCGAAGTCGGCGAAACTCAGCCCGGCATCACTCAGCATGCCGGACACCGCGTAGGCAGGCGCCATCAGCAAACCTTCACCGCCGACGAAATCCACGGCGGCTACCTTTCCGTAGCGCAGGTAGCCGAGGACCGGCAGACCGCGTTCCGCCGCCCACGCTTCCGAGGCCAGCAATACGCTGGCCGCGCCATCGGTAAGCGGTGTGCTGTTGCCGGCGGTCATCGTGCCCGTTGGACTGCGGTCGAAGGCCGGTTTGAGTTTGGCGAGCTTTTCCAGCGAGGTGTCAGCCCGCACGTTATTGTCGCGCTCGGCCCCTGCGAAGGGGACAATCAGGTCGTTGTAGAAACCCTCCGCATACGCGGCCGCCGCGCGGCTATGGCTGGCGTATGCCAGTTCATCCTGTTCGGCGCGGCCGATATGCCATTCTTTGGCGGTCAGTTCGGTGCTCTGACCCATTGACAGCCCGGTGCGCGGCTCTACGACGCCGGGCAATACGGGTTTGAAGAAACTCGGCCGCAGACCCAGCCAGGGCAAAAGCTTCTGACCCAGCGTGCGCCCGGTGCCGCTTTTCAGCAGCAGTTTTTGGTACGCCTCCGGGTAGACAATCGGCGTATCGCTAATGGTGTCGGTGCCGGCCGCGATACCTGCATCAATCTGTCCCAGCGCAATTTTATTGGCAATCAGAATGGCCGCCTCGAGGCTTGTGCCACAGGCGCGCTGCAGGTCGAATGCCGGAGTGGTCGGCGCCAGGCCACTGCCCAGCACGCATTCGCGGGCGAGATTCCAGTCGCGGGAATGCTTGATGACGGCGCCCAGCGACACGTCGCCCAGCTGTTCGCCGTCCAGCCCGTACTTTTGCACCAGACCCCGCAAAGTCGCGGTCATCATGTCCTGATTGGAGGCCGTCGCATAAGCAGTGTGCGCGCGACAGAACGGGATGCGGGTCGAGCCTACGATAGCGACGGGGCGGGTTTGACGATAATGCATGACAGCTTCTCAGCGGCAACTGACCAGACTCTCTACGATAGAGATGTTGCGCGCGATTTGCATCCACGCCGGAACGTCAGCTGGCGGTCAGTGCGTCCTCGGGTTCCGCCACAACGCGGCCCAGCACGGCGTCGCGATGCGGAAAGCGGCCAAATTGCGCCACGATGTCATGGCGGAGCTCGGCAAACTGGGCAACAGTCTCAAAGGTATCGCGCAGGGTTGCGGATGACCTTTTGGCCAGCGCGGCGTATATGCGCACTGACATGGCCTGAATTTTGAGCGACTCGATCCGTTGCAGCGGCATAAAAAAGAACAGCTGCTGCAGCGGTGACAGCTGCCGGTAGGAGCCATCCGCCACGCCTTGCTGGCATAGCCGCAGCGCCCGCGAATCGCCGCGAAATGCGAGCTTGCTGTGTTTATGCAGGTGACGCGGGAACTGGCCCAGCAGCAGGATAAGGGCCAGCCTGCCCCGGGGGTCGGCAGCCCAGTGGTCGAGCTCGCCGGCGAAAGCCTGCTTGACCCGGCCGGCAAAGCGTTCGCCGAGTTCGGCGTCAAACGCCGGGCTGTTGCCAAACCAGGCCTGCATGCGGCTGTCCAGTGTCAGGGCATCCAGCGTGCGATCTGCAAACCAGAATGCCAGCACGGGCTCGAAGTCGGTCGTGTCCATGTCGCCATCATTCCAGTCCCGCGCCAACCATACGGTGAACGGCGTCACGAAGCGGAGGCCGGATTCTGCCTCGATTGTGCTGGCTTATTAGAGGTTTAGACGAAACGGCGCTACCGGCGGCATTTGAGCCGCCAGAAGGTTTTCAGTTATAATGACAGGTTCGCGGCATTGCGACCGTTAGCGTGTGACAGCGCGTTCGAATGCCGTAAAAACACTCAAAGAAAGGCAGTCAAAACAGCAGCTTAGAGCGCGGCGCCCGGTGCGGCGACTGTCCGATTTGCGGCCCCAGCCCGGTGCAGAACTGACGGGTGCGTTGTGAGCAGGGTCGTCAGTGCAGGTGTAGCGAATTTCTGCGTCCGTCCGGCAGCGGGTGGCGTGTGTTTGTGAGTAACGATTATGGTCGCAAATAAAACTGCTGAAAATCAGTCCACGGGTTTGAGACCGCGCGGTCTGCCACCGGCTCAGGGCCTCTATCGCCCCGAAATGGAGCATGACTCCTGCGGCGTCGGCTTCGTTGCTCACATCAAGGGCGAGCGCAGCCACCAGATTCTCAAAGACGTGGACCATTTGGGTTGCCGGATGGACCATCGCGGCGCGCGGGGCGCCGAGCGCAATACCGGCGACGGTGCCGGCATTCTGACTGCGCTGCCGCTTGAGTTTCTCGCGCGCGTTGCCCGCGAGGCGTTTGGCACCGAACTCCCGGAGCCGGGCCGCTACGCAGCCGGAAACGTGTTCCTGCCGCAACTCGCGGAGGAGAACGAGCGCTGTCGACACCGGGTGGCGGAACTGTGTGCAGCGGCCGGTCTGGAGATTATCGGCTGGCGGGCGGTCCCCACGGACGCCGATGCCGCAGATCTTGGCCCTACCGCGCGTTCGGCCCAGCCCGATGTTCAGCAACTGTTTGTGACGGCTGCCGGCGACGTCGCCGGAGATGATTTTGAACGGCGGATTTACCGGGTGCGCAAGCAGGCGACGAACGAACTGCGTGGTGACGCATCGCTGACGCAGGCCGACATGTTTTACGTCTGCAGCTTGTCGCCGCGCGTAATCGTCTACAAAGGAATGCTGGCGCCGGACCAGGTCGTGCCTTTTTACCCTGACCTGCAGTGTGAGGATTACACCACCCACATCGCGATGGTGCATTCACGGTTCTCGACCAACACGTTCCCGAGCTGGGACCGGGCGCAGCCCATGCGCTTCATGTCCCATAACGGCGAAATTAATACGCTCCGCGGCAACGCCAACTGGATGAGGGCGCGGGAAGGTGTCGCCGCCAGCCCGCTGTTTGGCGCTGCTTTGCAGGAAGTGTTCCCGGTTATTGAGCCGGATGTCTCTGATTCCGGTGCTTTCGACAACGTTCTGGAATTCTTGCTGCTATCCGGCTATACGCTGCAGGAAGCCGTCATGATGATGGTTCCCGAGGCGTGGCAAAAAGATGACCTGATGTCGCCGGAGAAGCGCGCTTTCTACGAATACAACTCGGCCAAGATGGAGCCGTGGGACGGTCCGGCGTCGATAGCGTTTACCGACGGTCGGTGCATCGGCGCGGTGCTGGATCGCAATGGTTTGCGGCCGAGTCGTTACTATCTGACCCATGACGACCGCGTGATCATGGCGAGTGAGGTCGGCGTGGTCCCGGTCGATCCGGCCAACGTGAAGTTCAAGGGTCGCCTCGAGCCGGGCCGGATGTTTCTGGTCGACTTCGACAAAGGTCAGTTGATTCCCGACGCTGAGCTGAAGGCGCAGTTCGCGACTGCGCGACCGTACGCCGAGTGGCTGGAGGCGGGGCGGATCGTCCTCAAAGACCTCGATCCCCAGGGACGCGGCGCTGGCTTGCAGGCGGAGACCCTCATTGAGCGGATGCAGGCCTTCGGCTACACGGCCGAAACGCTCCAGTTCATGCTGCGACCGCTGGTCAACGAAATGCGTGACCCGCTGGGCTCGATGGGCAATGACTCGGCCCTGGCAGTGCTCAGCGACAAGCCGCGCATGATCTACGACTACTTTAAGCAGATGTTCGCGCAGGTTACCAACCCGCCGATCGATTCTATC
>JAZBOT010000078.1:0-32120 GCA_036351295.1 Gammaproteobacteria bacterium
CCGGATCACGACCCGGTCTACAAGGTCTCGATTATTCCCCGCGGGCGGGCGCTGGGCGTCACGATGTTCCTTCCGGAGGAGGATCGTTACAGCCACAGCAAGCGACGGCTGACCAGCCAGATCACCAGTTTGTTCGGTGGCCGCATCGCCGAGGAACTGGTGTTTGGCTCCGACGCTGTTACCACCGGCGCATCGAATGATATTGAGCGCACTACCGAACTCGCGCGCAGTATGGTGACGAAGTGGGGCTTTTCTGATCGTCTGGGCCCGCTGACCTACACCGAAGAGGAAGGCGAAGTGTTCCTGGGCCGCTCGGTGACCCAGCACAAGCAAGTGTCCGATGTGACGGTGCATGCCATTGACGAGGAGGTTCGCAAGATCATTGACAACACGTATGGTCATGCAACCCAGATTCTCAAAGACAATATGGGCAAGCTGCATGCGATGGCCGCAGCGCTGGTCAAGTACGAGACCATCGATATGGAGCAGATCAAGGCCATTATGGAAGGTCGCGAGCCGCCGCCGCCGGCGGACTGGACCAATGACAGCGGCCCGACGGCGCCGCTGACCGATGAGGTCGCCGCGTCGCAAGGCGGGGGTCCCGATGTGGGTAAACCGGCTGAGCAGCATTAAGTAACCCGGGCAAAGCTGCGCTAACATGACCGGCCCTGACCAACAGTCAGGGCCGGTTTTTTTGTAAACAGCCTGCTGGGAGCAAGAACATTGTTGCCGCGATCACCCGAGCACTCTGAAGATCCCGTGTTGCCGCGTGTTATGGGTGTGCTCAATGTCACGCCGGATTCATTTTCCGACGGTGGTTTGCATCTGGCCCACGAGCAGGCTGTAGAGCACGCGCTTGCCATGCTGGCCGACGGCGCGTGGTGCATTGACATCGGCGGTGAATCAACCCGGCCGGGCGCGCAGCCGGTCAGTCAGGCAGAAGAGCTGGATCGGGTTGTCGGCGTTATTGAACGGTTGCGCGAAGAGACTGCTGCACCGATCTCGGTCGATACCAGTAAGCCCGCGGTGATGCAGGCCGCCGCTCGCGCCGGCGCAGGCTTGCTCAATGATGTCCGTGCGCTGGCCCTGCCGGGAGCGCTGGAGACCGCAGCCGGTCTGCGGCTGCCGGTTTGCCTCATGCACATGCAGGGCGAGCCGGGGACGATGCAGGCGGCGCCTGCCTACGGCGATGTGGTGGGCGAAGTGCGCGATTTTTTGCTGCAGCGCGTAGCGGCCTGCGTTGCCGCCGGCATACCTCGTGAGGACATTATTATCGACCCCGGTTTCGGGTTCGGCAAAACCCTGCTGCATAATCAGCAGCTGCTGCACCACCTTGACGTGCTGGTCGACACGGGGTTGCCGGTTTTGGTGGGGCTGTCGCGCAAGTCGATGATACCGGCCATCATGGCCGGGCATCGGCCCGACTGGACTGACCGCGGCGCACGCAGCCGCACCGGGGGCAGCATTGCTCTGGCGCTTTACGCCGCCACCAAAGGCGCGCATATTGTGCGGGTTCATGATGTGCGGGAAACCGTTGAGGCTCTGACTAGCTGGGCCGAATTGGCGGGGGGTAAGGTTTGAACAGGCGGTATTTTGGTACGGATGGCATCCGCGGGCGGGTAGGCATCGATCCTATGACAGCGCGGTTCGCGCTGCGTCTGGCAAGCGCTGCTGCCCAGGTGCTGGCGCCGCGTGGCGGCAGTGTTGTGATCGGTAAGGACACGCGGGTCTCCGGATATATGTTTGAGTCCGCGCTCGAGGCGGGTTTTGTGGCGGCCGGCATGGATGTCTATCTGCTCGGGCCCTTGCCGACCCCTGCTATTGCATACACCACACGGTCCGTCGGCGCAGACCTTGGGGTGGTCATCAGCGCTTCCCACAATAAGTATGAAGACAACGGCATAAAGTTTTTTGACCGCCAGGGCCGCAAACTGTCGGATGAGATTGAGCTTGCCATTGAGGCACAGCTGGGCGAACCGGCGATAACCCGGCCTTCCGAGTCGCTCGGCCGCGCCCGCCGCCTCGACAATGCCCGTGACCAGTATCAGCGTTTCGCGCTGTCCACGGTGCCGGCCAAGCTGAGGCTGGACGGCATGAAAATTGTGGTTGATTGCTCCAACGGTGCGGCTTACAAGGTGGCGCCGCGCGTATTGTCGGAGCTCGGTGCGAACGTGATTCCCATTGGCTGCTCGCCAAATGGCAAGAACATCAATCTGGATTGTGGCTCAACCCACCCTGAGCTGCTGCAGGCGACGGTTGCCGGCGTCGGCGCCGACCTGGGCGTGGCGCTTGACGGCGACGGTGACCGACTGTTGATGGTGGACCACACGGGCAAGTTGGTGGACGGTGACCAGCTTCTGTTCGTACTGGCCAATGCACGCCAGAGCGCCGGGACACTGCAGGGGCCGGTTGTCGGCACCCTGATGAGCAATCTGGGGCTGGAGAGGTCACTGCAGGCGCGTGGTGTGGAGTTTCTGCGCGCCAATGTCGGCGACCGTTATGTGCTGGAGATGCTGCAGGCCCATGCCGGGGTGCTGGGCGGAGAGACGTCCGGCCATCTTATTTGCCTGGACAAAACCACGACCGGCGACGGGCTGATCAGCGCGCTGCAGATACTCTGCGCCATCGTCGACAGCGGTATGCGGCTGGCCGAACTCGTGGCTGACATGCCGGTTTATCCGCAAACGCTCATTAATGTGCGGGTTGCCGCGCAGCCGGATCTTAACAACGCGGCTATCCAGGCGGCATTGCAGTCCGTGGAGACGCAGCTGGGTGATCGCGGCCGCGTGGTGCTGCGAGCTTCCGGGACCGAACCGGTGGTGCGGGTGATGGTGGAGGGTCAGGACCAGGCAGAGGTGATGGCCGTTGCGGACCGAATTGCGGCCGCGGTCGCGGCGGCTGCCTAGGCCCCGAGCGCATCGCCGGGCGGACACAGCAAGACCGGTCGCCTCAATTTACGTTGATTTTCGGGGGTCGGGGCGCTAACCTTCCGCTCCGCGAACGCCGGTCCTCTACAGGCCCGGTTTTTTATTAACGGGCAGCTTCATGCGCAAACCCCTCGTAGCAGGTAACTGGAAAATGAACGGATCACTGGCGAGCGCCAGGGATCTGGCGGCCGGTATCAGCGCCGGAGCAGCGGGGCTGCAGGGGGTCGACGTCGTGGTCTGCCCTGCGTTTGTGCATCTGGACGCCGTGCAGTCTGTCATCGCTGCTGCGGGCACCGTGGCGCTGGGCGCGCAGGATATTTCGACGCGTGAAGACGGGGCCTACACCGGTGAGGTGTCCGCCGCGATGCTGAAGGATATCGGCTGCCGCTACGTGCTCGTCGGGCACTCTGAGCGGCGTGCCCTGCATGGAGAGTCTGACTCAGAAGTCGCACATAAATTTATGAAAGCACAGGAAAAAGGCCTTATTCCGGTGCTCTGTGTCGGCGAAACCCTGGAGGAACGCAAAGCTCAGCGAACCCTGCAGGTTGTTGCGGCACAGTTTAACGCGGTTGCGGATCTCGCCGGTATCGAGGCTCTTTCCGCGGCGGTGGTGGCGTATGAACCGGTCTGGGCCATTGGCACCGGCGAGACGGCCTCGCCGGAGCAGGCTCAGGAAGTTCATGCTGCGTTACGCGCACTGGCAGCCAAACGGAGTGCTAAAATAGCGTCCGGGCTGCGGTTGCTTTATGGCGGAAGCGTGAAGCCCGCCAACGCGGCGGAGTTGTTCGCCATGCCGGATATCGATGGCGGGTTGATCGGTGGGGCGGCTTTGGACGCAGCCGGGTTTCTGGCGATTTGCAGCGCTGCGGCGGCTTAAGCCGTCTGAACCGCGCTGTGCAGCTTAACTACGGGCATTTTTAGACATTGAATAGCTTAAATACACTACTGCTGATCGCGCACGTGCTGATCGCGGCATCCATCATCCTGTTGGTCATGGTCCAGAAAGGCAAGGGCGCTGACGCCGGGGCCGGTTTCGGAGCCGGTGCCTCCGGTACAGTGTTTGGTGCCCGCGGGTCGGCCAACTTCCTGTCGCGCTCCACGGCTGTGGCGGCCGCGCTGTTTTTTGCGACGAGTCTCGGGCTGGCCTATGTGAATCGCAATGTTGAGGTGGCAACCAGCGTGCTCGACAGAGCAGCTGTCGAGGTGCCGGCTGATGGCCTGGGCACGGGTGCAGTCCCTGCCACGCCCTTGAGCGAAGACAATTTTGATTTGCCGCTTTTGCCCGAAACCGAGCCCGATGCGGCAGGTGAAGCGGAAATGACGGACGGTGAGCTGCCGGGTGTGCCCGCGGAGGCGGCCGATCCGAGCGAATAGAAATTTGGCCGATGTGGTGGAATTGGTAGACACGCTGTCTTGAGGGGGCAGTGGCGCAAGCCGTGCCGGTTCGAGTCCGGCCATCGGCACCATGTTTTGTTGTAGCAGGCTGTCTGCGCGAGGCGGTCTGGACGGGTTGGACACTGTGGTGGTGTTGTCGTGCTTTCGCGGCTGTTAACATTCGATTTCTGCAATCGGTAGAGCATCATGTTGCTTGAAAATTACCTGCCAGCTCTGCTCTTTCTGGGCATTGCGACGGTTATCGGCCTTGTGCTGCTGGCCCTGGGCTTTGCTCTGGGGCGCGGCGATAAAGACAGCGAGAAGTTGTCCCCCTACGAATGCGGGTTCGAGCCGTTCGAAGACTCGCGCATGAAGTTTGATGTCCGTTACTACCTCGTCGCGATTTTGTTCATTATTTTCGACCTAGAGATTGCTTTCCTGTTTCCATGGGCGATTTCGCTCGACGTCATCGGCGGCTTTGGTCTGGCGGCGATGGGTGTGTTCCTGCTGGTGCTGGTAGTCGGCTTCGTTTATGAGTGGAAGAAAGGTGCGCTCGAATGGGATTGACCGAAACGTTGCCTGAAGAACTTCCTCTGACGCATCAGGAAGAAGGTTTCGTCGTCACCAAGCTCGGCCATCTTATCGACTGGGCACAGGACAGCAGTGTTGCCAAATGGGCGCGCACAGGGTCGATGTGGCCAATGACTTTCGGGCTGGCGTGTTGCGCGATTGAAATGATGCAGGCCGGCGCGGCACGGTATGACCTTGACCGCTTCGGCGTTATTTTCCGGCCGAGCCCCCGGCAGGCAGACGTGATGATCGTCGCGGGCACGCTGTGTAACAAGATGGCCCCGGCGCTCCGGAAAGTTTACGACCAGATGGCCGAGCCCCGCTGGGTTATCTCCATGGGTTCATGCGCAAACGGCGGCGGTTACTACCATTATTCGTATTCGGTCGTGCGTGGCTGCGATCGCATCGTGCCGGTTGACGTTTATGTTCCCGGCTGCCCGCCAACAGCAGAAGCGCTGTTGTACGGCATTATTCAATTGCAGAACAAGATCCGCCGCGAAAGCGTCATTGCCCGGTAATCTCGATGGCCCTAAGCAACCGGTATCAGGCTCTTGAGGCCAGTCTCAGCACGCGTTTCGGTGCAGTGTTGACGCCCGTGGCGTCTACCTGCGGCGAGCTTACCTACGAACTGGCCAAAGACGAGCTGCTCGGTGTCTGTGAAGCGTTGCGGGATGAGCCCGGTCTGGCGTTCACGACGCTGGTTGATGTTTGTGGTGTGGACTACCTGACTTACGGCCACAGCGAATGGGAAACCCGTGATGCCTCGGGCAGCGGTTTCAGCCGCGGCGTCGAGCGTGAAGTCATCATTCCGGATGCCGACGCAGAGTTTGATGAGCGGCGCTTTGCAGTTGTGTACCACCTGCTGTCAATTGAGCACAACTTTCGCGTGCGCCTGCGCACCTTTGCCGGGGTCAGTAATCCCCCGGTCGTACCCTCGGTTGTGTCGATCTGGCCCTCTGCGAACTGGTACGAGCGTGAGGTGTTTGATTTGTTTGGCGTGCTCTTCGAAGGGCACCCGGATTTGCGGCGGATACTGACAGACTACGGGTTTATCGGTCACCCGTTTCGCAAGGACTTCCCACTTAGCGGTAACGTGCAGGTAAGGTACGACGAGGAGCAGGGGCGCGTCGTTTACGAGCCGGTTACGATCGAGCCGCGCACTCTCGTGCCGCGCACCATACGCGATGACAATCGCTATATGCCTGGGATGAAGGACGGTAGACGGGATGGCTGAGTTTCAGAATTTCACCATGAATTTCGGGCCGCAGCATCCCGCTGCGCACGGCGTGCTGCGCCTGATTCTCGAGATGGACGGAGAGACTATCCAGAAGGCCGACCCGCACATCGGCTTGCTGCACCGTGCCACCGAGAAGCTCGCGGAGAGCAAACCGTTCAACCAAACCATTGGCTACATGGATCGTCTCGACTACGTATCCATGATGTGTAACGAGCACGGTTACGTGCTCGCGATTGAGAAACTGCTGGGTGTTAAGCCGCCGTTGCGTGCCCAGTATATTCGCGTGATGTTCGATGAGATCACACGAATACTCAATCACCTGATGTGGCTGGGCGCTCACGGGCTGGATATCGGCGCGATGACCATGTTCCTGTATTGCTTTCGTGAGCGTGAAGACCTGATGGACTGTTACGAAGCCGTGTCGGGCACGCGTATGCATGCGACCTATTACCGGCCGGGCGGCGTCTACAGGGATTTGCCGGACGTTATGCCGCGCTATCAGTCATCGAAGTGGCACAACGAGGCCGATGTTGCCCGCATGAATTCGGCTCGCTCCGGCTCTTTGCTCGATTTCATCGAGGCCTTCGTTGAGCGTTTTCCCGGGTGCATCGACGAATACGAAACCCTGCTTACCGATAACCGGATCTGGAAGCAGCGCACCGTTAACATTGCGGTCGTCAGCCCCGAGCGGGCGCAGGCGCTCGGGTTTACCGGCCCGATGTTGCGCGGCTCAGGTATTGCCTGGGACTTACGCAAGAAGCAGCCGTACGAAGTGTATGCCGACCTGGATTTTGATATTCCGGTAGGTGTCAACGGTGACTGCTACGACCGTTACCTGGTTCGTATCGAGGAAATGCGTCAATCCAACCGCATTATTAAGCAATGCATTGACTGGCTGCGCAACAACCCGGGGCCGGTCATGGTGGATGACCACAAGCTTGTGCCGCCAACGCGCGCCCAGATGAAGGGCGACATGGAGTCGCTCATTCACCACTTCAAGCTCTTTACCGAAGGGTATAGCGTGCCGATCGGCGAGGCCTATGCTGCCGTTGAACACCCCAAAGGCGAATTCGGTGTCTACCTGGTTTCTGACGGTGCTAACAAGCCCTACCGGGTAAAGGTGCGTGCTCCGGGTTTCGCGCATTTGTCTGCCATGAGCGAAATGGTGGAGGGACATATGCTGGCGGACGTCGTGGCCGTGATCGGTACGCAGGACATCGTGTTTGGCGAGGTAGACCGTTAACGTCATGAGCGCTTTCCCGACCGCCGAACTCAGTACCCATGTGCGCGAGGAGATCGACCACTGGGTTGCCAAGTTTCCGCAAGGCCGGCAACGGTCGGCCGTGATTGCCGCGTTGCACATCGTGCAGCACGAAAATCAGGGCTACCTGACCCCCGAATTAATGAACGCGGTAGCGGCCTATCTGAGCCTTGAGCCCGTGCAGGTCTACGAGGTCGCCAGTTTTTACTCGATGTTTGAAACGGAACCCGTGGGACGTCATTGCGTGTCCGTTTGCACCAATGTCTCGTGCATGCTGCGGGGGAGTGACGGCATTGTCGCCCATATCGAGAAGAAGCTCGGTATCAAGACCGGCGAAAGCACTGCGGACGGGCGAATTTTTCTCAAAGTTGAGGAAGAGTGTCTGGCTGCCTGCACCGGCGCGCCCATGATGATGGTGAATCACCGTTTTTACGAAAACCTCACCCCCGCAATTGTCGACGACATTCTGGACGGTCTGGAGTAGGTATCGTGGAGTATCCGCAGAATCTTGTTTGCCTGACGACACTGGGTGCAGAAGAGCCCTGGACGCTGGCAAGCTATCGGGCCACCGGTGGTTATCAGGTATGGGAGCAGATACTGGCCGGAAAGCTGTCGGCTGCCGAGGTTATCGATCAGCTTAAGGCGTCGGGTTTGCGGGGTCGCGGTGGTGCGGGTTTTCCAACCGGGCTCAAGTGGAGCTTCATGCCGAAAGACCCGGCTGTGCAGAAATACGCTATTTGCAATTCCGACGAAAGCGAGCCGGGCACGTGCCATGATCGCGATATATTGCGGTTCAACCCGCATGCGCTTATCGAGGGCATGGCGATCGGCGGCTTCGCGATGGGGGCCACCGTCGGCTACAACTATATTCGCGGCGAATTTATGGACGAGCCCGTCCCGCGGTTCGAGGCGGCGCTGAAGGAAGCGTATGCGGCAGGCCTGCTGGGCAAGAATATCAGCGGCTCGGGCATTGACTTCGATCTGCATACTTTTGTTGGTGCCGGTGCCTACATCTGCGGTGAAGAAACCGGTCTGATCGAGTCGCTGGAAGGCAAGCCCGGTAAGCCGCGCTTTAAACCGCCGTTTCCGGCGAACTTCGGTCTGTACGGCAAACCGACAACCGTCAACAACACCCAGAGTTACGCCTCAGTGCCGGCGATCTTGCGTAACGGGCCGGAGTGGTTTGCCGGGCTGGGAGTGCCCAACTCGGGCGGTACCATGATTTTTTCAGTGTCCGGACACGTGAATAATCCAGGTAATTTTGAGTTGCCGCTGGGTATCCCGTTTCGCGATCTTCTCGAGCTGGCCGGGGGCATGCTTGAGGGGCGCGCCCTTAAGGCCGTCATCCCCGGAGGCTCCTCGGTTCCGGTTATGCCCGCTGCCAACATTATCGACATCACGATGGATTACGACTCGCTGCAAAAAGCGGGCTCGTCGCTGGGCACCGGCTCAATGATGGTGATGGACGAAACCACCTGCATGGTCAAAGTTCTGCAGCGCATTTCGCGTTTTTATTACTCCGAGTCGTGCGGCCAGTGTACGCCCTGTCGCGAGGGTACCGGCTGGCTGTACCGCATGCTGACCCGCATCATGCAGGGGCAGGGTGAGCTCGCTGATCTCGACAGACTGGTTGGTATCGCCAACAAAATTGAAGGCCACACCATTTGTGCATTGGGTGATGCGGCTGCCTGGCCGGTGCAGAGTTTCATTAAGCATTTCGGTCACGAATTCGAATACATGATTCGCAATGGCGGTCGATCGCTGGTCGATGCAGAGCGGGAGGCAGCCTGAGGCACAGATGAGTCAGGATACGATCAAGATAACGGTCGACGGCAAGGAGCTGGAGGCCCGTCCCGGTCAGATGTTGATCGAGGTAACGGACGCGGCCGGGATTTATATTCCCCGCTTTTGCTATCACCCGAAGCTGTCCGTGGCGGCAAATTGCCGCATGTGCCTGGTGCAGGTTGAGCGGGCGCCCAAGCCGCTGCCGGCATGCGCTACTCCCGTGACGCCGGACATGATCGTCAGCACCCGCAGCGACTACGCGGTGGAGGCGCAGAAGGCCACGATGGAGTTTCTGCTGATTAACCACCCGCTCGACTGCCCGATTTGCGACCAGGGCGGCGAATGCGAGCTGCAGGATATCGCCATGGGTTACGGCCGCGATATTTCGCGTTTCAATGAGCGGAAGCGGGTGGTTGCAGATAAGAACCTGGGCCCACTGGTCTCCACCGACATGACGCGGTGTATACACTGCACCCGCTGCGTTCGCTTCGGTCAGGAAGTGGCCGGTATTCAGGAGATGGGGGCGTTTGGCCGCGGCGACCGCATGGAGATAGGCACTTTTATCGAGAATAGTGTCAACCACGAATTGTCCGGCAATATCATCGATCTGTGTCCGGTGGGCGCGCTTAACAACAAGCCGTACCGGTTCAGCGCACGTGCTTGGGAGATGGAGCAGCGCAAAACCATCGCACCCCACGACTGTGTAGGCTCCAATATTCACGCGCATGTGCTGCGCGGCACGCTCAAGCGGGTGGTGCCATGTGAGAACGAAACCCTCAACGAAACCTGGTTGGCGGACCGCGATCGCTTCAGCTATGAGGGTATATACAGCGCCGACCGGCTGACCAAGCCGCTGGTTCGGGAGAATGGCAAGCTGCGCGAGGCTTCCTGGGAAGAAGCACTGGCTGCCGCAGCCGCGGCGCTGAGCCACGCACATGATGAAGACGGCGGCGCGGCGCTGGGCGCCTGGCTCTCACCCTCGGCGACGCTCGAAGAGGGCTATCTCGTATCGCGCCTGATGAGTCACATGGGGTGCGCCAACATCGACTACCGCTTGCGGCGGCGCGATTTCCGCGGGCAGAGCAACGAGAGCTTGTTGCCGGGCCTTGGCATGCCGCTCGCTGCTTTGGAGTCGGCTACGGGCATTCTGGTAGTCGGTTCAAACCTCAGGCACGAGGTGCCGATTGTGGCGCACCGGGTGCGCAAGGCGGCCATTGCGGGGGCCCAGGTCGGCTTTATTAATGCCGCCGATTATGAGTACCTGTTTCCGGTCGCGGAGCGCATTACCCGGGCGGATGCCGATTTTGCCGCCGCGCTGACGGCAATGGTTAAAGCGGCTGAAGGCTCGCCGGCCAGCGATGCAGAGCGTGCGTTGCTGGAAGCCCTGGGGTCCGATTCGGGCATTATCCTGATCGGGCATATGGCGCAGCGGCATCCGGACTACGCCGCGGTTGTGGTTGCCGCCGAACGCCTTGCCGAACTTACCGGCGCCCACCTCGGCTACCTGACTGAAGGCGCCAACGCGGCGGGCCTCGCGCTGGCGGGCGCGCTGCCGCATCGTGGCCCGGCGGGCAGCGTCCCGGCGGCCAAAGGCCGCGATTTCGGCCAAATGCTGGCTGCGCCCGTTAAGGCGTTGCTGATGCTGGGTGTCGAACCCGAGTACGACTGTGCTGACGCTGTGGGCGCGATGAACGCGCTGGCGTCCGCCGATACCGTTATTGCGTTGACGCCGTGGCTGACGGGCAGCGCCCGGGATCATGCCGATGTGATTTTGCCGATCGGGACCTTTGCAGAGACCTCCGGAACCTTTATCAATGTGGCCGGTGACTGGCAGAGTTTCGCCGGTGTGGCGAGACCAGTCGGCGAAGCGCGGCCCGGCTGGAAGGTGTTGCGGGTGCTCGGCAATTTGCTGGACGTGCCGGAGTTTGACTACACGTCTTCCGAAGCGGTGCGTGATGAGGTAGCTGCGCTGGAGCTGCATGAGCTGCAGCACGAGACGGTGGACCTGAGTTTCAGCTCCAGCATGTCGGTATCGGCTGCCGACCTTGATGTTCCGATTTACGCTGTTGACGGTTTGGTGCGGCGTGCACCGGCACTGCAGCAGACTCGTGATGCCCAGCCTGACTGGCGCGCGGCAGGGTAGAGGCGGCCATGTATTCGACAATTGAAACCTGGCTGGCGGGCTTTATCCCTGAGTTGTATGCCGGCCTGCTGGTCACGGTAGCGCAGATACTCACGGTAACCGTTGTTGTCATTATCAGCGTTGCTTTTTTGACCCTGGCCGAGCGTAAGGTCATCGGCTACATGCAGAACCGTATCGGGCCTAATCGAGTGGGGCCGCGTGGTTTGCTGCAGCCGTTTGCGGACGTCATCAAATTGTTGATGAAAGAGGTTATTGTCCCGACCCGCGCCAGCAAATTTCTGTTCGTTATCGCACCGTTGCTGACTTTGGTGCCGGCGCTGGCCACCTGGGCCGTGATTCCTTTGTTTCCCGGTTTTGCCATCGCGGACATCGATGCCGGGCTGCTGTATGTACTAGCGCTCACGTCTCTTGGCGTTTACGGCGTCATTCTGGCGGGATGGGCGACGAACTCGAAGTACGCTCTGCTCGGCGCCATGCGCTCGGCGGCACAGATTGTGGCGTACGAAATTGCGATGGGTTTCGCCCTCGTGGGCGTCCTGATGGCGAGCAAGAGCCTTAACCTGGGTGATATCGTGATGGCTCAGCAGGGTGGAGTTCTCAACTGGTTCTGGCTGCCATTGCTGCCGCTGTTCATCGTGTACTTTATTTCCGGTGTGGCCGAGACCAACCGCGCACCGTTCGACGTCGCTGAAGGCGAATCCGAGATTGTGGCCGGCTTTCATGTCGAATACTCCGGTGCCGCCTTTGCAATGTTTTTCCTTGGCGAGTACGCCAACATGATCCTGATTTCTGTACTCACTTCAGTCATGTTTCTGGGTGGGTGGGAATCGCCGTTCGCCGGGTGGACTTTTCTGAACGGTGGTGCGCTGGAGTTTCTGGTTCATCCGGCATTGTTTTGGCTGCTGGTTAAAACAAGTTTCTTTCTGTTTTGCTTTCTGTGGTTTCGCGCGACCTTTCCGCGGTACCGCTATGACCAGATTATGCGCCTCGGGTGGAAGGTATTTATCCCGGTAACCATCGTCTGGATTGCGGTTGAAGGGGTGATGGTCTGGGCAAAGGTAGGCCCTTGGAGTGTCTGAATGACTGGATATAAGCGGGAGCATCTGCGATGAACAGCATGACTCGAGCAATTAAGACCTTCGCACTATGGGAACTGCTGCAAGGGCTGCGGGTAACTCTGCGGAACCTGTTTGTTAAAAAGGTGACGGTCCAGTACCCCGAAGAGAAAACGCCGCAGTCGCCGCGATTTCGCGGCCTGCATGCCTTGCGCCGTTATCCGAACGGTGAAGAGCGATGCATCGCGTGCAAGCTTTGCGAGGCCGTATGTCCGGCCTTGGCGATAACTATTGAGTCGGATGTGCGTGACGATGGCACCCGCCGCACCACCCGCTACGACATTGACCTGTTCAAGTGCATTTACTGTGGCTTCTGCGAGGAGGCATGTCCTGTTGATGCAATTGTGGAGACCCGGATTTTTGAGTACCACATGGAAGAGAAGGGCCAGAACATCATGAGCAAGGACAAGCTGCTTGCGATCGGTGACAAATACGAAGCAACGATTGCCGCCGACAAGGCCGCTGATGCGCGGTTCCGATAGTCCTGATGTTTGAGCTCATGTTTTTCGGGATGTATGCGGCGGTGCTCATAGGGGCGGCTGTCGGCGTCATTGCTTCGCGCAACCCGGTGCACTCGGCGATGTTTCTGGTGCTGGCCTTCGTCACCAGCGCGATACTCTGGGTGCTCATGGAGGCAGAGTTTCTCGGCATCACGCTTGTGCTGGTGTATGTGGGTGCTGTCATGGTGCTGTTTCTGTTTGTTGTCATGATGCTCGACATCAATGCTTCAACGTTACGCAGCGGTTTCTGGAGTTACGCGCCGGTCGGCATTATTGTCGCGCTGGTCGTCATCGCCCAGATCTGGAGTGTTGTCTGGCTGCGCAATCAGGAGGGCTGGGGGCTGGTGCAAAAGGCGCCTGCCGCCCAGGACTACAGCAATACCCGGGAGCTCGGCGCCGTGATTTACACGGAATACGTGTACCCGTTCGAACTGGCTGCTTTCATATTGCTGCTGGCGATTGTTGCGGCAATTGTACTCACCATGCGTCGGCGTCCTGGCCTCAAGGTGCAGGATGTCTCTGACCAGGTCAGCGTGCAGCGGCAGGATCGCGTGCGAATTGTGAAGGTGGAAGCGGAGCGCGACTGATGGTGGGCCTCACACATTATCTTGCACTGTCAGGCGTGCTGTTCGCGATCAGTCTTGCGGGTATTTTTATTAACCGCAAGAACATGATCCTGTTGTTGATGTGCATTGAGCTGCTGCTATTGGCGGTGAACTTTAATTTCATCGCATTTTCGCGCTTTCTGGGCGACCCGGGCGGGCAGGTGTTCGTGTTCTTCATTTTGACCGTTGCGGCTTCCGAGGCGGCTATCGGCCTGGCCATCCTGGTTGTGCTGTTTCGCAGTAAGTCGAGTATTCGTGTCGACGACATGAATGCGATGAAGGGTTAGACGATGGCGACTGTCCTGTTAACGATTGTCCTGAGTCCGCTGCTGGCAGCTGTCGTAGCCGGTTTTTTCGGCCGACAGATTGGTCGGTCAGGGGCCCATACCGTTACCATCGCCGGCGTCGGTCTGGCTTTCGGTTTGTCGGCTTACGTCCTGAGCGGGCTGCTGTCGGGCAGCATGCTGCCATACAACGACACCGTCTATCGCTGGCTTGCCCTCAACAGCGTTGGCCTTACCATGGAGGTGGGCTTTCTTGTCGATAATCTCACCGCGCTGATGATGGTGGTGGTGACCTTCGTTTCGCTGATGGTGCACATTTATACCATCGGATACATGCACGACGATGATGGCTACCAGCGGTTTTTCAGCTACATCTCGCTGTTTACCTTTGCGATGCTGATGCTGGTCATGGCCAACAATTTCCTCCAGCTGTTTTTTGGCTGGGAGGCCGTGGGTGTGGTGTCTTATTTGCTGATCGGGTTCTGGTACAAGCGGCCGACAGCGATTTTTGCCAACATGAAGGCGTTCATCGTCAACCGTGTCGGTGATTTCGGGTTCCTGCTGGGTATCGCTGCCATACTCATGTACGCCGGCAGTCTCGACTACGTCGACGTGTTCGCGCAGGCCTCGGGTATGGCGGAGGCACAGATCTCACTTTTTGGCAGCGGCTCCTGGTCGCTGCTTACGGTCGCCTGTATCGGGCTGTTCATTGGCGCGATGGGTAAGTCGGCGCAGGTTCCGTTGCACGTCTGGCTGCCGGATTCGATGGAAGGCCCGACGCCGATCTCCGCTCTCATTCACGCCGCTACCATGGTGACGGCGGGTGTGTTCATGGTGGCGCGCATGTCGCCGCTGTTCGAGCTTTCTGAGGCAGCGCTGGCCTTTGTTCTGGTTATTGGGGCCACTACAGCCCTGTTCACAGGCCTGCTCGGGTTGGTGCAAACCGACATTAAGCGCGTGGTGGCGTATTCAACCCTGTCGCAGCTGGGGTACATGACGGTTGCGCTGGGTGCATCGGCCTATGCGGCCGGCATTTTTCATTTGATGACGCACGCGTTCTTCAAGGCGTTGCTGTTCCTGGCCGCCGGCTCGGTCATTATTGGCCTCCATCATGAGCAGGATATGCGCAAGATGGGCGGGCTGAAGAAATATATGCCGGTCACCTACTGGACTTGCCTGGCCGGCTCGCTGGCGTTGATCGGCTTTCCGGGCACGGCCGGATTTTTCTCCAAAGACGCACTGATCGAAGCGGTGCATTTTTCGGAAATCGCAGGCTCGGGTTATGCCTACTATTGCGTGCTCGCGGGCGTCTTTCTGACGGCTCTGTACAGCTTTCGCATGTTTTTCCTCGTGTTCCACGGCAAAGAGCGCATTGACGAGGACGCTCGTCACCATCTGCATGAATCGCCCTGGGTTGTCACGCTCCCGCTGGTCCTGCTCGCCATTCCCTCGCTGCTGATTGGCTGGCCCACTATCGGGCCATTGCTGTTTGGCGACTTTTTTGCCGGGGCAATCCAGGTTTTGCCGCAGCACGACGTGCTGGCGGAGATGCGCGCGGATTTCCATGGGCCGCTTGGCTTTCTGCTGCATGGGCTGCAGTCACCGGTGCTGGCGCTGGCGTTTGCAGGCGTTGTTACGGCCTGGTTCCTGTATCTCAAGAACCCGCTCCTGCCGCGCGAAATTCGCGGCCGTCTGAGCTGGGCCTATACGCTGCTCAGTAACAAATACTATTTCGATGCGTTTAACGAGCAGGTGCTGGCGCGGGGGGCGCGCCTGCTGGGCAGCGGGCTTTGGCACGGGGGCGACCGGGCTGTGATAGACGGAGTGATGGTAAACGGCTCCGCCCATGCCATTGGCCGACTCGCCGGGTTGCTGCGCTACGCGCAGACCGGCTATCTGTACCACTACGCATTCCTGATGGTGGCGGGGTTGTGCGGGCTGGTGGGCTGGCTCATTTGGTAGCCGACTAATACGGGAAGCACTTTAAATCGTGGGACTACTGAGTATTCTTGTCTGGCTGCCAATTGTGGGTGGCCTCGTTGTTCTTGCCGTCGGTGATCGCCTCGGTGAGAACGGCGCGCGTTGGGTTGCGCTGGCATTTTCAATGCTGATCTTTGTGCTCAGCCTCGGGCTGTACACGGGCTTCGACTTCAGCACCTCAAGCATGCAGTTCGTGGAACGCAGTGCATGGATACCTGCGTTTAACGTGGAATATTACCTCGGTGTCGACGGCATATCGACGCCGCTGATTCTGCTCAGCACTTTCCTGACACCAATGATAATTGTCGCCGCGTGGGAAGTTATCCAGCAGCGACCCGCCCAGTATCTGGCCGCTTTCCTGATACTTGAAGGGTTTATGATCGGTGTGTTCGCAGCGCTTGATGCCATCCTGTTCTACGTTTTCTGGGAAGCAATGCTGATACCGATGTTTCTTGTGATCGGTATTTGGGGTGGGGAGCGCCGGGTCTACGCCACGCTGAAGTTTTTCCTGTATACGTTCCTTGGCTCCGTACTGATGCTGGTCGCGCTTATTTATCTGTATTTGCAGGCAGGTAGCTTCAGCATTCCGGGTTTTCACGACTTGCCGCTCACGGCGGCTGCGCAGCGCTGGGTCTTCCTGGCGTTCCTGATTGCGTTTGCGGTAAAGGTACCGATGTGGCCAGTCCACACCTGGTTGCCTGATGCCCACGTTGAAGCGCCCACCGGTGGCTCAGTCGTGCTGGCCGCCGTATTGCTGAAGATGGGCGGTTACGGGTTTGTCCGCTTCAGTATGCCGATAGCGCCGGACGCGAGTTCGGCGCTTTCGGGCCTGATGATCGCGCTTTCGCTTATTGCCGTGGTTTACATCGGCTTTGTCGCGCTGGTGCAGACTGATATGAAGAAGCTGATCGCGTATTCATCGATCGCGCACATGGGCTTTGTCACGCTGGGCTTCTTTCTCGTTTTCGCGATTGTTACCGATGGGGCGGGCCTCGAGGTCGGGCGGAGTGCTGTCATGGGCGTCATGGGCGGTATGGTGCAGATGATTTCGCACGGCCTGATTTCAGGTGCCATGTTCTTGTGTGTCGGTGTGCTCTATGACCGTATGCACTCGCGGCGAATCGCTGATTACGGCGGCGTAATTAATACCATGCCGAAATTTGGCGCGCTGATGGTGTTTTTCGCTATGGCTAATGCAGGCTTGCCCGGAACTTCAGGTTTTGTCGGCGAGTTTCTGGTCATTCTGGCGAGCTTTCAGGCCAACTTCTGGTGCGCGTTCCTGGCTGCCACGACCTTGATTCTCGGTGCGGCGTATACCTTGTGGATGATCAAGCGGGTCGTGTTTGGCGATATCGCCAATGACAACGTCAGGGAGCTGACGGACATCAACCGCCGTGAAGGTCTGTTGCTGGTGATTCTGGCGGCTTCGGTGCTTGCCCTTGGGGTCTACCCGGCACCGCTGGTGGAAATGCTCGAGCCGTCGGTCGCCAATCTGCTGACCCACGTTACGCAGTCAAAGCTGTAGCCACATAGAGATCTGACATGGGATTTGTTACGCCTCAACTAGCCCCGGCCCTGGCCGAAATTGTGCTGACGATCGGTATCTGTGGCGTACTGCTGGCGGACCTGTTTATCGCGCCCGGGCGCAAGGGGCTCACGCTGACACTGACGCTGGCGGTGCTGGTGGCGACCGCATGGGCTGTCGCAGCCGCGGGTGCGCCGTCGCTAACGTTCAGTGGCAGTTATATTGCGGATGAACTGGGCAGGGTGCTCAAGATGTTCGTCCTGCTGCTGGTTGGCCTGGTGTTTATTTATTCGCATGCCTACCTGCGCGACCGTAGCCTGCTGAAGGGCGAGTACTACTTGCTGGGTTTGTTCGCGACACTGGGTATGTTTGTGATGATCTCGGCCAATAGTTTCATCGTGATGTACCTCGGGCTTGAATTAATGTCGCTCGCGCTCTACGCGATGACGGCTTTCAATCGCGAATCGCCTGTTGCAGCGGAAGCGGCAATGAAATACTTCGTGCTGGGTGCTATAGCTTCCGGCTTGCTGCTATACGGAATGTCGATCGTCTATGGCGTGACGGGCAACCTGCAGCTTGATTCCATCGCAGCTGTCCTGGCGGGTCAGGATGCGCCGAGTCCTGCTGTGCTGCTGGCAACGGGCTTTATTCTGGCTGGAATTGCCTTTAAGTTTGGCGCTGTCCCGTTCCACAACTGGGTTCCTGATGTTTA
Source organism: Gammaproteobacteria bacterium (assembly GCA_036351295.1). GTDB lineage: Bacteria > Pseudomonadota > Gammaproteobacteria > Steroidobacterales. The sequence goes on from JAZBOT010000078.1 coordinate 18,019, forward strand.
TCAGGGCGCGCCTACCAGCGTGAGTTTGTTCATAGCGACCGCGCCCAAGCTTGCCGCTTTTGCAATGCTTGCGCGGCTCCTCCATACCGCGCTGGGGCCGGCGGCGGCTGCCTGGGAGCCCATGCTCCTCACGCTCGCCGTGCTGTCATTGGCGTTGGGTAATGTGGCCGCCATCGCGCAGACCAATATCAAGCGCATGCTGGCCTATTCGACCATCGGGCATGTCGGCTTCATCTTCCTCGGTTTCGGCGCCGGCACAGCGGAAGGGTTACAGTCTGCCTTGTTCTATGCGCTGATTTACGCCGTGATGGCCGCAGCAGCGTTTGGTGTCGTGATCCTGTTGAGCCGCGATGGTTTTGAAGCGGAAGAGCTGGATGACTTCCGGGGCCTGAACGAACGCAGTCCGTGGTTTGCTGCCATGATGCTGCTGGTCATGGTCAGTATGATTGGCATTCCGCCATTTGCCGGTTTCTTTGCCAAGCTTAAGGTGCTGACCGCGCTGGTGAACGCTGATCTCACCGGACTGGCGGTCATCGCAGTTTTGTTTTCGGTGGTCGGGGCTTATTACTATCTGCGAGTAATCAAGCTGATGTATTTCGATAAAGCGACCGGTTTCGAGCCGCTGGCTGCGGGCTGGAATATGCAGCTATTGCTGAGCCTCAATGCCATCGGCGTTCTCGCCCTCGGTGTATTTGCGAATCCGTTGCTGGCGCTGTGCGCGACGGTGCTGAATTAGGCCCGCCCAATTCCGGCAGCCCGCTTGATAATGGCGGAGCGAACCGCTAGTATTCCGGCCTTCCAGTTGCGGGGTGGAGCAGTCTGGCAGCTCGTCGGGCTCATAACCCGAAGGTCGCAGGTTCGAATCCTGCCCCCGCTACCAAGTTCGACCCGCCGATCTCGATGAGGCCGGCGGGTTTTTTTGTGGCTGAGCGTCGTTGCTCCTCCCAGGGCTGGGGCGGCCGGGACACGGCCGTCGGTCGGCATGTTCCGCCCCAAGCCAGCGGGTTCCGGGCTAATAGTCCAAATTCTGCCATTTGCGCCAAGTGTCTGGTAGAATACAGAAATGTATAAGCACTGCGGAGTGGCTGGGCTAAATAGTTTTTTAGTTTTCAGCAGCTTGTAAAGCTTTTCTCGTAGGGGTCTTGTTCGGCGCAGGGCGCTGGCCTTGGCGCAGGAACCCCGTAGCGAGGATCTGCCGGCGACGGCAGTATCGAAGTCTCCGCAGGGGGCTTTTTTTTTGGCAGCTACGGGCCGGGTGGCCCGGGCAGTCTTAAAGGTGGGCTTCGGCCCGCTTTTTGCTTGCGGCACAGTTAGCCGGGAGGTTGGGCAGGTGAGCGAAGTTCACCGGGAACAATTGGTGGCACTACTCGAGCCCACGGTCGAACAACTGGGTTATGAGCTGGCCGATATCGAGCTCGACCTGTCCGGTAACAGCGTTTTGCGACTGTTTATTGACAAGGCTGACGGTATTGCCCTGGAAGATTGTGAGGCCGTTAGTCGGCAGGTGAGTGCGCTGCTGGATGTCGAGGATCCGATCCCGGGCGAGTACAACCTGGAGGTGTCATCGCCGGGGTTGAACAGGCGCCTGGTTAAGCCGGAACATTTTGAGCGCTTTGCAGGCAGCCGGGTCAAAGTGCGATTGCGGCAGCTGGTTGAAGGACGGCGGCGCTTTAACGCCGAGTTGATGGGCATGCAGCAGTCTAATGTGGTTTTACGTGAGGGGCAGCAGTCGTTTCAAGTGCCGCTTAGCGAAATAGAGATGGCGCGGTTGGTGCCGCAGTATTAGTTGATCTCGGCCCTCGGCCGAATAGCGCAGGACAGGATGAAAAGCAAAGAAATTTTGATGGTCGTTGAGGCGGTTTCCAATGAGAAAGGCGTCGACGAGGAAATTATTTTTGAGGCTATAGAAGCCGCGCTTGCGTCAGCTACCCGGCGTCGTCACGGTGAGGACATTGACGTGCGTGTAGCAGTCGACCGCGAGACGGGTGAGTACGAGACTTTCCGCCGCTGGGCCGTGTTTGCCGATGATTCGGACGAGCTGGAGTTCCCCGAGCATGAACTGCGGATGATCGATGCTGTAGAGATCGATCCGGATGCGCAGCCTGGTGGTTTCGTTGAGGAGCCTATCGAGTCTGTCGATTTTGGCCGGATTGCCGCGCAAACCGCAAAACAGGTCATCGTCCAGAAAGTGCGTGAGGCCGAGCGTGCGCAAGTGGTGGAGCAGTTTGCAGGCCGCGTTGGTGAGATGCTCTCGGGGATGGTCAAGCGTGTCGACAGGAACGGCATCTATATCGATCTTGGCGGTAATGCAGAAGGCATTATTTCGCGCGAGCACATGATTCCCCGCGAGCCTGTCCGTCCCAACGATCGAATTAAGGCGCTCCTGTATGAGGTGCGCAGCGAGCCGCGCGGGCCCCAGCTGTTCTTCACCCGCACCTCGCCACAGTTTCTGATTGAGCTTTTCAAAATCGAGGTGCCGGAGGTTGGTCAGGGGCTCATCGAGATACTCGGTGCGGCGCGTGACCCCGGGCTGCGGGCCAAGATCGCTGTAAAGAGCAATGACAAGCGCATTGATCCGGTTGGCGCCTGCGTTGGTATGCGTGGGTCCCGGGTACAGGCGGTATCCAATGAGCTCGCCGGCGAACGCGTGGATATCATTCTGTGGAACGAAAACCCCGCACAGTTCGTTATTAATGCCATGTCACCCGCTGACGTTACATCCATCGTGCTTGATGAAGAAGCCCACAGCATGGATATCGCGGTTGAGGAGGACAAGCTTTCTCAGGCAATAGGCCGCGGCGGTCAGAACATTCGGCTGGCGAGCCAGTTGACGGGCTATGAGCTCAACGTAATGACTGAAGCCGATGCCGATGAGAAGAGTGAACGTGAGGCGCGTGAACTGCTCGCGATGTTCATGGAAAAACTCGATGTTGACGAAGACGTTGCCTTGATCCTTGTGCAGGAGGGCTACTCGTCAATGGAAGAGCTAGCCTATGTGCCGAGCAAAGAGCTGCTGGCGATCGAAGAGTTCGATGAGGCGATTGTTGAAGAGTTGCGCAATCGTGCTCGTGATGTCCTGTTGACGCAAGCGATTGTCAGCGAAGAAAAAATGGAAGATTCGGAGCCAGCCGAAGACCTGCTGGCCCTTGATGGCATGGAAACCAGCCTGGCCTACGAGCTGGCAAGTCGTGGCGTCGTAACGCGCGAAGACCTTGCTGAGCAGGCCGTTGACGATCTCTTGGAGATCGAGGATATGGACGAAGAGCGCGCGGGTAAACTCATTATGGCGGCGCGCGCCCATTGGTTCGAAAGCGAAGAGCAGGCAGGCTGACAGGCCTGCCTTACGGAGAATATAGATGTCCGGAGTGACCGTCGCACAGTTTGCGGAAACCCTGAAAGTCCCCGTCGATCGGCTGATTGAGCAACTGGCTGATGCCGGTGTTGCCGTAGGCGGAGCTGATGAAGTTATTAGCGATGATGCCAAGATGGAGCTGCTGAATCATTTGCGGCGGAGCCACGGTCGCGGTGAGTCTAAGCTCGAGCTGGCGCCTAAAAAAATCACCCTGAATCGTCGGGACAAGACTGAGCTGCGCGTATCGGGTGGGCAGGGGCGGTCACGCACTGTCAATGTCGAGGTGCGGCGTAAGAAGTCTTATATCAAGCGCGATGTGCTGGTTGAGGAAGAGCGCAAGAAACAGGATCAGCTTGAAGCGGAGCGTGCCGCGGCCGCCGCGGAAGAGCGCGCTCGTGAGGAGGCTAAAGCCGCTGAAGAAGCAGCGCGCAAGGAGCAGCTGGAGGCGGAAGCCCGGAAGGCCGCCGAAGAAGAAGCAGCTCGTCAGGAGCTTGAGAGTGCTGCGCGACGTAGCGATGAAGAAAATGCGGCGCGCGCTCGTGCCGAGGCTGAAGCCCGTGCGGCCGCCGCACGGGAAAGTGAAGTGCGGCAGCGCGATTCCCGCAATCAACGTCGTGCCAAAGCCCAGGATACAACGCTGCATGTCAATACGGATTCGCGGCGGCGGCGTACTAAAAAGAAGGCGCGCCGGCGTTCTGTCAACGTCTCGGTAGACAGTCAGCATGGTTTTGAGCAGCCAACGGCCCCGGTTGTCCGTGAGGTCGCGATTCCCGAGTCGATTACAGTTGGCGATCTGGCGCAGCGCATGGCTATTAAAGGTGCGGACGTCATTAAGTCGCTGATGGGCATGGGCGTCATGGCGACGATCAACCAGATTATCGATCAGGATACGGCGGTGCTCATCGTCGAAGAGCTGGGGCATATTGCCAAGCCGGTGCAGGACAGCGCCCTCGACGACGAGATTCTGGGCGCGATGGAAATTACGGGCGACCTGCAGCCGCGTTCACCTGTCGTGACGATTATGGGCCATGTCGATCACGGCAAGACGTCGTTGCTTGACTACATTCGCACCACTAAAGTCGCGGCCGGTGAGGCCGGCGGTATCACCCAGCATATCGGCGCTTACAGTGTCGAGCGTGATGGCCAGCGGATCGCGTTTCTCGATACGCCGGGCCATGCGGCGTTCACGGCCATGCGGGCGCGCGGCGCACAGGTTACCGATATTGTGATTCTGGTGGTCGCTGCTGATGATGGCGTTAAACCACAGACCATCGAAGCGGTGAAGCATGCGAAGGCGGCTGAAGTGCCGCTGATTGTGGCGGTCAACAAAATGGACCGGCCTGATGCAGACCCTGACCGGGTGCGGAATGAGCTTGCTGCCATCGAAGTCATCCCGGAGGACTGGGGCGGTGACTGCATGTTTGTAAATGTCTCGGCCAAAACCGGCGATGGTATCGATGAGCTGTTGCAGGCTATTTTGCTGCAGGCCGACGTCATGGAGCTCACTGCTGTGGCGGATGGCCCGGCGGCGGGCGCGGTGATCGAATCAAGTGTAGAGACCGGCCGCGGGACGGTCGCTACGGTGCTGGTGACGCGTGGCCTGCTGAAACAGGGTGACCCGATTGTGGTGGGCGAGGTTTACGGCCGCGTACGCAGAATGATGGACGAGACGGGCGCTGAAGTTGCCGAGGCAGGGCCATCGACGCCGGTGGCCGTGCTGGGTCTGTCCGGCACGCCCAGCGCCGGTGATGAGCTGGTCGTTGTGGATGACGAGCGTAAGGCCCGCGAAGTGGCGCAGTTCCGCCACGCACGCACGCGTGAAGCAAAGCTCGCCCAGCAGCAGGCAGCAAAGCTCGATGACGTGTTCAGCCAGATGAAAAGCGGGACGCTCAAGAGTCTGCAGTTGCTGGTCAAGGCGGACGTGCATGGCAGCGTCGAGGCTTTGCGTGATGCCCTGATGAAGCTTTCCCATGACGAGGTGCAGGTCAAAGTCATTGATTCCGGTGTCGGTGGCATCACCGAGTCTGACGTCAACTTGGCGGCAGCATCGCAGGCCATCATCATCGGCTTCAACGTGCGAGCCGACAGCGCTGCGCGTGCGCTGTTGAAAGAAACCGGTATCGAAGTTCGTTACTACAGCATTATTTACGAAGCGATTGAAGACGTCGATGCTGCCGTGACAGGTATGTTGAGCCCTGAAGTCCGGGAGCAGATCGTCGGGCTTGCGGAGGTTCGAGAGGTCTTTAAGTCACCCAAGCTGGGTGATATCGCGGGCTGTCTCGTTGTCGACGGTTTTGTCAAACGCAGTAATCCGATCCGTGTTCTGCGTGACGATACGGTCATCTACGAGGGTGAGCTCGAGTCGTTGCGGCGTTTCAAAGACGATGTCAATGAAGTGCGGGCGGGGACCGAATGCGGTATCGGCGTGAAGAACTACAACGATGTGCGCGTTGGTGACCAGATCGAGTGCTATGAACGTATCGAAGTGGCGCGTAAGACGGCGCGCAACAGTTGATACCCTGGCCTGACTGAATCTGAGTCGATGCCAAGAGACTTTCCTCGCAGCCGCAGGATTGAGGATCAAATTCAGCGGATACTGAGTGACGTGATTCGCATGGATCTCCGCGATCCGCGACTCGACGGTGTGTTTATTACCGCCGTGCGGGTGTCGCGTGATCTCGGGGTTGCGTGGGTCTACTACAGCGTTCTGACGTCGGATGCCGCGCCGTCGAAGGATCTCGCCACTGCCTTCGACTCCGCCATGGGGTTTTTGCGCAGCCGACTGGCCAAGGAGCTGACCGTGCGGCGCGTGCCCGAACTCCGGTTTGAGCTCGACGACACTGTGAGTAGTGCGGCCGCCATGGATCGGCTTATTGACGATGCCGTGGCGGGCGAACGCGATCCGGCCGCCGGCAAGCCGGGAAAGCTTGACGACTGATATGTCCGGCGACCGCGGGACGACGCGCCAGGGGCGGGGCCGGCGGCGCTCTGCAGGTCGCGATGTCGACGGCATTCTGTTGCTGGACAAGCCGACCGGAATTACCTCCAACGCGGCTCTGCAGACAGCGAAGCGATGTTTTGAAGCTCGCAAAGCCGGCCACACAGGCAGTCTGGATCCGCTCGCGAGCGGCATGTTGCCGCTGTGTTTTGGCCAGGCGACCAAAGTCTCCGGCATGCTGCTCGATGCGGATAAGGTCTACGAGGTTGAGGCCGTTGTGGGCGCGCAAACGGACACGGCGGATGCCGACGGCACCGTGGTTGCCGTGGCAGAAAAGACCGCACTGACAGAGTCGGAGTTGCGTGCAGCCATGCAAACCCACATCGGGACTATCGAGCAAGTGCCACCGATGTATTCAGCGCTTAAGCATCAGGGGCGCCGCCTGCACGAGCTTGCGCGGCAGGGCATTGAGGTAGAGCGCGCCCCCCGCACGGTGCATATTCGCGCGCTCGAATTGCTGCATTTTGATCCCCACAGACCGCGGCTGCGCGTGCATTGCAGCAAAGGGACCTACATCCGCACCCTGGTCGAGACGCTGGCGCAGGCAGCCGGCACGTTGGCGCACGTCGGCATGCTTCGCAGGTTGTGGGTAGAGCCTTTCGCAGGTCAGCCGATGGTCACGCTGGACGCGCTGCAGGAAGGGGCTGGTGACCCGTCCAGGCTGGACACGCTGCTATTGGGCGCCGACGTGGCTCTGGCGCGGTTTCCCGCTCTGCGGCTCAATGCCGCGCTGAGCGCCGCGTTGTGCAACGGGCGCCCCCTGGAGGCCGCGCAGCTTGGGGCGCAGCCGCTGGCGGAAGAGTATTGTGGTCTGCTGCGCGCTTACGACCCCAGCGGCACGTTTTTGGGAGTCGCCGAGCGACTGGATGACCGGCGGGTGGTGGCGCGGCGCTTGTTCGTCGCTGGAGCCTAGTCGGCTAGAACCACAAAATATTGATAAAATCAGGGTGTTACAAAAGCCCTTCACCGGTTACAATACCGCGCGGCGTTTTTGCGCCATATGGAACACACAGGAGAGTACCCCTATGTCTCTTTCGGGAGCACAAAAATCCGAGATCATCGATAGCTTTAAGCGCAAGGATGCCGACACCGGCTCGCCGGAAGTTCAGGTCGCGCTGCTGTCTGCCCGAATCAACGAGTTGACTGATCACTTTGCCCAGAACAAGAAGGACCACCATTCCCGCCGCGGCTTGTTGCGGATGGTAAACAACCGGCGGAAATTGCTGGACTATCTGAAGGCGAAAGATGAAGAGCGTTATCGCGAAGTCATTTCGCGTCTCGGGTTACGTCGCTAGTCGATATTTATTCAGGCCGCCATTGTTAATGAATGGCGGCTTTTTTAGTGAGTGAGTGTAGGTCAGGGTTGCCTCCGGATGAGTCAACCGCATATTGGGAAAACAGGAAAATATTAACGTGTCAGTAGTGAAGAAAACATTCGAGTATGGGGGCCATGAGGTTACCCTGGAAACAGGCGAGATTGCGCGGCAGGCAGATGGCGCGGTTATGGTCTCAATGGGTGAGACAACAGTGCTGGTTACCGCTGTGGGGCAGCGCAATGCAGTGCCGGGGCGAGATTTCTTTCCGCTGACGGTCAACTATCAGGAAAAGACATACGCGGCCGGCAAGATTCCGGGTGGTTTCTTCAAGCGGGAGGGGCGTCCTAATGAAAAGGAAACGCTGACGTGCCGGCTGATCGATCGGCCGATTCGCCCGTTGTTCCCGAAGGGTTTTCAGAACGAAGTGCAGATTATTGCCACCGTGGTTTCGCTAAACCCGCAGATCGATCCTGACATTCCTGCCTTGCTCGGCGCATCGGCGGCGCTCGCCATATCGGGCATGCCGTTTCAGGGGCCGATAGGCGCCGCGCGCGTCGGTTACGTTGATAACGACTATGTGCTGAACCCCAGTGCTGACCAGCTGGCCGAGTCCAAGCTGGACCTGGTGGTCGCCGGTACCGCTAATGCGGTACTGATGGTTGAATCAGAAGCGGATTGTCTGTCCGAAGAGACGATGCTTGGTGCCGTTGTTTACGGCCATGAGCAGATGCAGGTGGCCATCAGCGCCATTAATGAGCTGGCTGCAGAGGTTGGCAAGCCGGCCTGGGAATGGCAGGCTCCTGAGCCGAATGTTGCGCTGGCTGATGCCGTCAGGGCGCAGTCACACGCAGACCTTACCGCGGCCTACCAGATATCGGACAAACAGGAACGGTACAGCCGTATCGCCGAGCTCCGTGATGCAGCGGTTGCGGGGCTCGCGCCGACCGAAGGCGAGGGTGACTATTCCGCAGAAGACGTGAAAAGCCAGTTCCACCGCCTCGAGAGCGACGTTGTACGTGAGCGGGTGCTGAGTGGCGCCCCCCGTATCGATGGCCGCGATACCAAGACAGTCCGGCCTATCCAGGTGCGCACAGGCGTGCTGCCCCGCACACATGGTTCCGCATTGTTCACGCGCGGCGAAACGCAGGCGATTGTGGTCGCAACGCTGGGTACCGACCGGGATGCTCAGATCATCGATGCATTGGAAGGCGAGCGGCGTGATCGATTCATGCTGCATTACAATTTCCCGCCGTTCTGTGTCGGTGAAACTGGATTTGTCGGGTCGCCCAAGCGCCGTGAGATTGGTCATGGCAGACTGGCCCGGCGGGGCGTTCAGGCCATGTTGCCTGACCAGTCAGTCTTTCCCTACACAATCCGCGTGGTCTCCGAGATAACGGAGTCAAACGGCTCAAGTTCAATGGCCAGTGTATGTGGCACCAGTCTCGCGTTGATGGATGCCGGCGTGCCGATCAAGGCGCCCGTTGCCGGTGTGGCCATGGGTCTGGTGAAAGATGGCGATCGCTACAAGGTGCTGACCGACATTCTGGGTGATGAAGATCATCTGGGTGACATGGATTTCAAAGTGGCTGGCACTGACGCGGGTATTACCGCGCTGCAGATGGATATCAAAATCCAGGGCATAACCCGCGAGATCATGCAAAATGCGCTGGCGCAGGCGCAGGAAGCGCGTCTGCATATTCTGGGCGAAATGAACAAGGTGCTCGATAAACCGCGCGGAAAGGTCTCTGACTGGGCTCCCACGATTGTCACCATTAAAATTGATCCTGACAAAATTCGTGATGTTATCGGTAAGGGCGGTGCAACCATTCGTGCTATTACCGAGGAGACCGGCGCCACCGTCGACATCGATAACGACGGCACGGTAAAGATTGCTTCGGTTGACGGAGCGGCTGGCCGCGAAGCGCAGCAGCGCATTGAGCTGATCACCGCCGAAGTTGAGGTCGGGCGTATCTATGAGGGTCGTGTGGCGCGCTTGATGGACTTTGGTGCTTTCGTCACGATTCTGCCGGGTAAAGATGGCCTGGTGCACATCTCGCAGATATCCGACGAGCGCGTTGAGAAAGTCAGCGATAAGCTCAACGAGGGCGATATTGTTCAGGTGAAAGTACTTGAGGTCGATCGTCAGGGGCGGGTCCGTCTCAGCATGCGGAACCTCGAAGCGGCCTAGCTGCGATCCACAGCGACTACTGCCGCAGCGGCTGTAATAGCGGCCGGTCAAGTTGATTGACCGGCCGTTTTTTTATTGATCGCTGCTTATTGAGGTAGGCTCGGCGGCGGCAGGGCGCCGCGGAGGGCGCGCTGCAGCCTATCCGGCAAGCCCGGATCATTTCCGCGGCCTGCCGTGCGTATCAATTCGGTCAGAAAGGTGGTGGTCAGCAGTGCACCATTATCCGGTTCCATGCTGCTAATGATCTGCAGCAGTATGCTGTTGGTAATGTCGTGCGACGTCGATTGCTCTATAACCCGCACTTGCACCCCGTCAGCAATCAGGTTGCGAACGTCAGCAAGATTGACGTAGCAGCTTCGCACTGTGTCATACAGTCGCCGGTTTGCGTATTTGCGAATCAAACGGGTGTCATTCATGTCCCGCTCCCTCTGGTTTCGGTGCCACCGGGCCGCTCTGGCCGTTTACGTGGCATTTGCGCCGGGAACCCGCATCGGCTTAAAGCGCGCCCGCGCGACCCTGTAACGCTGAGGGCTTAATCATACCCCTTATCGGTGTCTGAACGCATTGCATATAATTTAGACAAAGTCCAGTGCTGCGCTACCCATGACCAGATGTCGGTGAGTGATGCGCTCTTGAGCGCACGTGGCGGATCATGTTTCAGGTAAATAAGTGCGTTTAAAATATTGTTTTTGCAGATTTTATTGTTGAGCGGCGTCGACCGGTTCTGCTTAGAGAGTTTGCGCCCATCGGGCCCCCTTACAACGGGGAAATGTCCGTAACGGGGCGGCTCCAGAGCCAGTTTCCGTAGCACCGCGATCTGCATGAACGTCGATAGCAGCAGATCGGTGCCGCGGAGAACGTGGGTTATCCCCTGAGCGTGATCGTCCACGGCCACCGCGAGCTGGTAGGCGAAATAGCCGTCCCCACGGCGCAGCAGAAAATCGCCGATCTGATCGCCCAGCGCAATGTGCTGCAAACCCTGAATCTCATCCTGGTAGGTAATACTTGCTGAGTCGCACTTGAAGCGGACGGCGTTGGCGCCGGGTGGCGCTGGCCGCCTGCGACAGGTGCCCGGATAGATCAGGCCGGCGATGCCGGGCGCGGCTTCTCGTGTCAGTTTCTTGCGGCTGCAGCTGCACGGATACGCCGCGTCCGCCGCAAGCAGGGTTTGCATTGCTCTGCCATAGAGCCCAGAGCGTTCGCTTTGGCGTACGGGCTCGCTGAAGACCATGCCATGCCGCACTAGTGATTCAACAATGAGCTCTGCGGCACCCGGTTGCTCTCGGGTTGGATCAAGGTCTTCTATGCGAACCAGCCACTCACCGCTATTGGATATAGCGTCTGCGTAGCTGGCAACGGCCGCAACAAGTGAGCCGAAATGCAACGGGCCGGTCGGGCTCGGCGCAAAGCGACCCCGATAGCCGGAATCGGCGGGCATCTGTATGTCGCTTGGGTACTCCGCGGTACTAACCCGCAGCAACCGGCGCTTTAGCGATAGCGGTCGTCGCTGTCACGGTATTGCCGCTCGGCGACTTCCCGACGTTCCTGAGCCTCAACGCAGAGCGTTGCGACCGGGCGTGCCTCAAGTCGCTTAAGGCCAATTTCCTCACCGGTTTCAACGCAGTAGCCGTACTCGCCTTCGTCGATCCGAGCTATAGCCTGAGCGATCTTCTTCAGCAATTTGCGCTCCCGATCCCGAGTCCGGAGCTCAAGGCTGAATTCGGACTCCTGCGTGGCGCGATCATTCGGATCGGGGAAATTGCTGGCTTCGTCCTGCATATGATGCACGGTCCGGTCGACTTCCTCCATGAGTTCGCGCTTCCAAGCTTCCAGAATATTCCGGAAATGCTTCAGTTGGCGATCATTCATGTACTCCTCGCCGGGCTCCGGCTTGTAGGGAGGTATGCCGTGTATAAGATGACCTGTGTTCGCGCTCGGGCTCCGCTTACGCGACCGGCGCGGCATGTGGTCGGCCGGGTTCATGGGTGGCGCTACGCTCTTGCGGCCCACAAAACGCTTCGGCGGGGTCTTTACGATAGCCTTCTTGACCGGCGTTGCCGCCGCAGCCTTGTTCTTCGTCTCACCGGCCTTCTTGGCCGCACTGGTTTTCTTCACCGAAGCCTTCCTGGCAGATGCTTTTTTCGACGTTGATTTAGAGGATGTCGGGGCAGAAGAATTCGTTGCGCCACTCTTCTTGGATGCGGTGCTGGACGCAGCTTTTTTCTTCGCTACCTTCTTTTTCGAAGCCTTCTTCTTAGATGGCTTCTTAACAACCTTTTTCTTCGAGGATGTTTTCTTGGCAACCTTCTTTTTTGAAGCCTTCTTTTTCGAAGTCTGCTTCTTGGCCACCTTCTTTTTCGAAACTTTCTTCGCGGAAGTTTTCTTCCGGGAAGCCGTTTTCTTCGCTACTTTCTTTTTCGCGACTTTTTTCCGGCTCGACTTTTTCTTGGCCACGGGCTTTTTCCTCGAAGCGGCCTTCTTCTTGGAAGACTTTTTGCGGGTCGTGACTTTTCCAGCCTTTTTCCGGCTCCCGGCTTTCTTGCTGCTGGTTTTCCGCGCCGTTGCCTTTTTCTTGCTGCTGGCGCGCTTAGTCACCTGTTTTTTCGATGATTTCTTTCGAGATGCCATGGTCCGCTGCCTCTCCCGTGACGGCCCTTGCAAACTGGCGGATTATACATATTGAGGCGACGGTGGGAAGCCAATTGGCGGAATAAAATCGTTCGCGGCAAACGGTCGCTGCCGGACCTGCGTCAGTCGCGGTCGCGGCCTGGAACCGGGGGCGGCAGAACCTCCGGCGACGCCGGTGACCAGCCGGTCTGACGATGTTCCGCGATGACCGTGGTATAGACGCCACCCCGTACGTTAAATCTCGCCGTAAGCCGCATATACCGTGGAGCAAGGCTATCAGCGAGGTCGCCAAGGATTTCGTTGGTAATCGCCTCGTGAAACGCGCCGCGGTCGCGAAATGACCACACGTACAGCTTGAGCGATTTGAGTTCCACACAGGCGGCTTCGGGTATATAGTCGAGAAAGAGCGTGGCGAAGTCAGGTTGGCCGGTCTTGGGGCACAGACAAGTGAACTCCGGTATCCGGATCCTGATGGTATAATCCCGCTCAGGGTTAGGGTTGTTGAACGTTTCCAGTTCCCTGCGGAGGGAGGCGGTAACGGTGTTCGATTTTCGATCCTGCGTACTCATTCTGATATAGAACCTGGGTATGTGTGCGGCTAACGATTCGTTGTCTTTGCGTGTGTCAGTGGCGTCACTTTACACCAGACGTCGCGATTTGGTCACAGGCCGTGCCGGTGCTCAGTTAACTACAATTAAGAACTGGGAGAAAGCTGTGAGGTTTACGCGCCATCGCGTCGAGCCCCGCGCCAAATCATGCGACTGAGCAAGGTCAAGCTGTCAGGTTTCAAATCCTTTGTCGATCCGACCACCATAATGCTGCCAAGCAACCTGGTTGGAGTGGTTGGCCCGAATGGCTGCGGTAAGTCAAATGTCATTGACGCAATCCGCTGGGTAATGGGTGAGAGTTCCGCCAAGAACCTGCGTGGCGAGTCCATGGCCGACGTCATTTTCAACGGTTCAGCCAACCGCAAGCCGGTTGGTGCGGCATCCATCGAGCTGGTATTCGACAATTCTGACGGGTCAATTGGCGGGCAGTTTGCCCGCTATGGCGAAGTTGCCGTGCGACGCACAGTGGCTCGCGATGGCAGCTCGCAGTATTTCCTCAATAACGTGCGCTGTCGCCGCAAAGATATTACTCATATTTTTCTTGGGACCGGGCTGGGGCCGCGCAGCTACGCCATCATCGAGCAAGGCATGATTTCCCGGCTTATTGAAGCCAAGCCCGAGGAAATGCGCGCCCACCTCGAAGAGGCAGCGGGCATCTCGAAATACAAAGAGCGGCGGCGCGAAACCGAGACTCGCATCCGCCACACCCGTGACAATCTCGATAGGCTCAACGATTTGCGCGATGAAGTCGCGAATCAGCTGCAGCATCTGCAGGCGCAGGCGAAGGCTGCGGAAAAGCACACGGCGCTGAAAGCCGAGCAGCGGCAGGTAGAGGCCGAGCTGCTGGCGATAGAGCTGCAATCCACCGACGCACGCCTGCACGATGAGCGGGCTGTACTGGAGCGGCGGAAAACCGAACTCGAGGCATCGGTTGCCACGCAGCGGCGTATTGAGGCGGAGATCGAGTCGGCACGGCAAGCGCAGATACTGGCGGGCGACGAGCTCAACGCAA
>JAZBOT010000079.1:0-67102 GCA_036351295.1 Gammaproteobacteria bacterium
CGGTGCGGCCGGTGCCGGCGAAGTCTCCGCAGCCACCCGGTCACGCATGTCCATGATCAGGCGTTCGGCCGTCTTTTTCCCGACACCGGGCAGTTTTGCCAGCGCGGTGACGTCTTCGCGCTGGACGCAGGCGGCAAACATCCCGACGCTCATGCTAGACAAGATGCCGAGCGCAAGCTTCGCGCCAACCCGGTTCACTTTCAGCAAATCACGAAACAGCTGGCGTTCCGGCTCACTGCCAAAGCCGTACAGCGTGTGCTGATCTTCGCGCACCAGCAAATGGGTGGTGAGCTGAACCTCACTGCCTACTGGCGGCAGCTCGAGGCAGGTGGACAGCGGCGCTTCAATCTCATAGCCAATGCCGTTGACGTCAACGATCAGCGTCGGCGCGCGGCTGCTGACCAGTCTGCCGCGGATGAAACCAATCATGCCCCGGCCTCTTCGAGTCGCGTCTTTGCCGCCCGCGAGTGCGCGTGGCACAGCGCGATCCCCAGCGCATCGGCGGCGTCCTCCGCCAGCTTCTCGCGCAGGCACAACAGCACACCGACCATATGCTGCACCTGATCCTTGGTCGCCCCGCCCTTGCCGACTACCGCCAGCTTGACCTCCCGAGCCGCGTAGTCGCTAACCACGATATTGGTGGCAAAAGTAGCGCAGATTGCGGCGGCTCGCGCCTGGCCGAGCTTCAGCGCGCTGTCCGGATTGCGCGCGACAAACACTTGCTCGACCGCCATTTCATGCGGCGCATAACACTCGACAAGCTCACTCACTCCGGAAAAAATGGCCCGCAGCCGATCCGCGGGCGCGGCCGAGCGCGCGAGGCGATGAACCTCCAGCACGCCGCTGGCGACATAGCGGCTCTGCTGGCCGTCCGTATCGATGACCCCGTATCCGGTTCGCCGCGAGCCGGGGTCGATGCCGAGAATGCGTACCCAACCGTTCACCCCGCTGGCCCGGGCTCTGGCCGCGCCACCGGTGTGCGCCGCGGGCTCAACCCAGCTCCGCCAGGAGTTCGTCCGAGATGTCGGCATTCGAATAGACGTTTTGCACGTCGTCGAGATCTTCGAGCATTTCCAGTAGCTTGAGCATGCTGCTCGCGCCATCGGCATCGAGCGCAGTAGACAACTCGGAACGCATGGTGATTTCAGCGAGCTCCGCCACATGCCCGGCAGCCTCCAGCGCGGCGCCAACGGCCGGGAAATCGCCCGGTTCCGTAATCACCTCAAGCGTGCCTTCGGGGTCCGTCACGACATCTTCTGCCCCGGCTTCTATCGCGATTTCCATCACCGCGTCCTCATCGGTTCCCGCGGGGAACTGAAACAGCCCGACCTTCTTGAACATGTAGCTGACCGACCCGTCTGCCCCGAGATTGCCGCCGTACTTGTTAAACGCATGGCGGACATCGGCAACCGTGCGGTTGCGATTATCCGTCATGCACTCGACCATCACGGCTACGCCGCCCGGACCGTAGCCCTCGTAGGTAATCTCGTCGTAATTGTCGCCGTCCAGATTGCCGCTGCCGCGCTTAATTGCAGCGTCGATTTTGTCCTTGGGAAGGCTCTGGGCCTTGGCCTTGTCGACCGCCAGGCGCAGCGCCGGATTCGCGTCGATGTCATCACCGCCGCGCGCCGCGACAGTGATGTGGCGAATGAGCTTGGTGAACAGCTTGCCGCGCTTCTTGTCCTGGGCGCCTTTGCGGTGCTGGATATTCGCCCACTTGGAATGGCCTGCCATAATCCTTTACTTTACAGTTAATTAGAACCTAATGTTGAAGCCAATATTGAGCCCATTGTCAATGAGCGCGCGGCTGCCGTTGGCGAATTCGGTGTTGAGGTAGCGAGCGCCGACGTAGAGATCTGCCTGTTTGAGCACGCCGTACTGCAGACGGACCGTGAAGTCCTGATAGCGATCCAGTTCGCCCAGCGTCAGCACATCAGGGGCGATCCAACCCTCGGCGCGCAGCGACAACCGGTTCATGGCGGGGAAGGTGTATTTCACAAAGCCCCCGACCGCGACCGGCACGCCGCTTTGCTTGGACCGCTCGCCGTCGACGTAGCCCGTGCGCGCACCCAGGCCGGCTTCCAGCGGATCGGTGCCATCTGAGGCCAGCCCCGCGACGAACAGGCTGGCGTTGATCACCGTGCCCTCGTCGCTGTTCAGCGCGAGCCCCACGTCGGCCTTGAGGTCGCTTTCCGCGAAATCATGCACGTACAGGAACCGCAACGCGTCCTGGTTAAAGCTGAAATCGAACTCGCCCGCCCCGGCATTGCCGCACAGCAACACCAAGGCTGTTACAACCCTGAATTTTCCCATTTTGATACTCCGCACAACAACAGGCGGATGATACCGCCATTAGTGCAGGGCCACTAGCCCGGATGACGCCCGCTGCTAAGCAGCGCAGTCGCTTCAGGCCTGCAGCGCGGCCGCGACGCCCACCAGGAGATAGAGCTCCCAGATGATCAGGCACGCGTATATCGCGCACAGACCCTCGAGCAGGCGTCTGACCGGCACAACGCCAAACACCCGGTAGCGCGACATGGCGGTGAGGAACACCACCCCGACACTGGTCGCCGCGAGTTTGACGTACAAGAACGTCCGCTCATCGCTGGAGAGCAGGACGTCCATGAAAACATTGAGCTCGACGGCACCCAGCGTCAGCAGGTTCAGCGTAAAAAACGCGTCGACACAACTCATCAGAACCACGGCCAGGCTGACCATGATGAGCCCCATGTCGTAGACATCCACGAGGTACGTCTGATCATCCTCACGGCGGCGATTGCTTACCCGCCGTTGATACCAGGTTCCGCGGATAATGGAGGAGACCGTTTGTTGACGCCTGTCGACGGTAAATCGCCGCTCCATCGCGTGTACTCCGGACGCCCGCGGCGCCGCTTATCTTGTTATTGTTATGCGCGGCGTTGGAGCAGGTTGCTGCGCGGCAGATCTGAACGGCTTAAATCGCCAGCAAAGTTAGACGCATTGTAAACGCTTTGCAATACACTGGCGGTGCAACCGGGCACCCTGCTGCCCGCAGCGTTTAACAGGTGGCCAGAGGATGTTTTTACCAATAAATCGGCCGTATAGTGGCCAGCGGTGCGTGACCTTGGCAGAAACGCAGAACCGGTTTACTTAATGCGCAGTTTCATGAACACGGAGAGACAGATGGACAGCAACAGGCTGCTGATGCAGTTGGAACAGACCCGTAAGGAGATCAATCGGGAGATTATCAACCCCGAGATCAAGACCCTGTCCCTTAAAGATCTGGAACCCGTGGTGCGCATGGTCGCCTACGCTCGCGCAGCCTATGTCGAGGAACTGTTCCGGCTGGCCGCAGAAACCGGCGGCAATCAGGCGCCCGACGACATCGAGATTCTGCATGCACTGCGCGAAAAATACGAAGAACTGGTCACTGCCGCGAACGCGATGGAGACCATGATAAAGCGCGGCTATGTTGACGTTGCCGGCAAGCTGGAAAAATAACCGGATAAAGCTGGTGCCCCGAGCAGGATTCGAACCTGCGACCTTCCGCTTAGGAGGCGGACGCTCTATCCTACTGAGCTACCGGGGCGCTGGAGACATACTATAACCGTTGCCGGTCCTGCACTGCAGGCACGATATATTCCCCGATGGTGCGGATCGCTGCCTCGGGCTCTGCGTAAACTTTGAGCGCGATCTCGGTCAACCCGGCTGCCGCGAAAGCCTGAAAGCGCTCGATTTCGTGGTCAAGCTCAGCGTAGCTGGAAGCCGAGGTGCCACGGACACAGATCTTGTCGATAATCTCATCGGGAACACCCTCGATCTCAGGGCTCTTGTTGTAGTAGGCCTGCGTGAAACTGGCCAGATGATCGGTGACAATCCTGGCCTCATCGGCGTCGACCACGTCGTGTATGTAGTCGGGGTAAATGGTGCCGCGCACACACAGCCAGATGCGTGCTTCACGCAGCGCGGCCTCGCGAGTCGGTTTGACATGCCATGCCCAGAAGTTGTTAACGGGATAAACGGCGAGGTCGATACCCCGGCCCGCAAGGACAGGGTCGATAATCTGGCGTGCCCAGCTGACGCGCTCGGGCGTAAAATCACTGACCATGATGCCATCCGCATAGCGTGCGCCGGTGCGGAGCATCTGCGGGCCGTTGGCGCCCGCATAGACACGCGGCGCTGCCTGCGTGACCCAGCGGGTATCCAGCCACGGAATTGCAAACACCTCGCCCTGATAGCTCAGCGTTGCGCCTGCAGCCGCAGCCTGCAAAATCTCCAGACTTTCGCGCACGGCCCTGACCATCCGCCGTGGCTTTTGCCCCATCGCTTCGAGGGTGCCGCCGCCGCCGCCAACCACGATCTGGGCGCGCCCGGCGGCCAGCTCGTTCAGGGTGAGCAAAGAGATGGCCATTTTGTAGGGGTGCAGCTCAAAAGGGCTGACCGCAATTGGTCCCATCCGAATAGAGCCGTGCTGCAGGGCCAGCGGTGCGAAGTTAACGAAGGCATCGCGGCCGTTGGCGTTGTTGGGCACCCAAATGGCACGCAGGCCAAATTCTTCGGCCAGGCTTCCAAGCCGCAGGAATTCTTCTGCCGACAGGTTCGACTCGATAATGACATCGATGCGCATCAGTCCCCTGCCCGCCCCTGCACGGTGACTGTAATCTGCCTTCGCTGTGGCGCGGTACGATGCTCCCAGAGGTAAATTCCCTGCCAGGTACCGAGCGCGCAGCGGCCCCGGCTAACCGGCACGGTCAGGTCGGTGTGTGTCACGACCGCACGCATGTGCGCAGCCATATCGTCCGGACCCTCTGCCGTGTGCCGGTAAGCGGGATCGGCATCCGGCGCCAGCCGCGCCATCAAGAGCTCAAGGTCGCGGCGGACGTCAGGGTCGGCGTTCTCGCAAATCATCAGCGAGGCGCTGGTGTGACGAACGAACACGTGGCACGTGCCAACTTCGACGCCCTGTTCGCTCAGCACCGCGTCCACCTCGCGCGTGATGTCGTAGCTGCCCCTGCCGGGGGTCGCTACGGTAAGCACGCGTTGCGCCCAGACCAACCCTGTGGAGCTCATGCCGCGGGCGCGACAGCCGGCTGGTAGGGCATGCCGAAATGCAGCCGCAAGGTTTTCACTTTGCCAAACCAGGGTATGGTGACGATATACAGATTGTCGTATTCATCCGGCGCGAGTTCCGGCAGTTTTTTGCTGCCCTGCATCTCCGCGATGACCGGCTGCAGCAGTTCAGGCTCCGTGATAATGAGGACAATTTTGCCTTTGTACTCACTCAGCACTCGCTGCACGAGACCTTCAACATCGGCCGGGTTCTGAACCGTATGCACCGGGGCAGAACTGGCGGCTGCCAGGGGGGCACCCGTGTCACGACTGCGCCTGTGATCGGTGACAAATATGGCATCAATACCGGCCACTACATCGACATCACCCAGCAGGCGTGCGAGCTCGCGGGCGCGGCGTTCGCCTTGCGGGCTGAGGATCGCACCGGTGGTCGGCAGGCCGCCGGCAGCGGGCGGCACATCGGCATACCGGGTCACGATTACAGTGGTGGTAGCCTGCGACTCAAAAAACCAGGCCAGACCGATGGCCAGCAACAGAAATCCACCGATGGCAATGGCACGGCGTTGCCGCCGCCGCAGGCGCCGCTGCTTCTGCTGGTCCCTTACGTCAGGCATACCAGCCCGCCAGAGAAGCCGTTTGCAGCGATCCGGTCATTGACGGCGCCGCGATTCCGGATTGTGGCGATCACGGTCACTGACTTCGACATCGATGACTGTGTACTCTGCGTCAATGTCGCCGTGTTGCTGCTCATACGCGCGCATTTGCCGTTTGAGCCACCACACGCGGCCGGCTATGAAAAGCCCTATCAGCAGCACAAAGCCCGCGACAAAGGCAATGAAAACGAACCCGAGAAACAATGAGATGAGTAATACGCCGAGGCCGACAATGAAGGCCACGATACGGCCTAACAAGCTGCCCGGTGGTCCGCCTGAACCAAGATAGTATTTTTGATTGGGATCCTGCATAGCTCATTATTCTAGCCGATTACGACGGAGAATCCTGAGCGCTTTACGTCAGCGGTAACGGGACGCGCTGCTCGCTTAACCCAGCAGCCGTTCGCCAGTCCAGTACAAGCCCATGGCCGCGATGCCGAGTGACAAGGGCATGACAACCCACTGCCGGTACCAGGTTTTGTGCCGGAACCAGCCCACCACCAGGAACGCACCGAGGATGACGCTGAGCTGACCAAATTCCACGCCGACATTAAACGCGAGCAGGGCCGTCAGGTACTCGTTTTCCGGCAAACCTATCTCGTTCAGCACGCCCGCAAAACCCATGCCATGCAACAACCCGAATACAAACACGAGCACCACGCGCCACGGCTTCAGGCGGTCGTACATCAGGTTCTCGATACCCACATAGGCAATCGATAACGCAATCAGGGGCTCAACAACCGAGGCCGGTAATGCCACGATGCCATAGATGGTCAGGCCCAGCGTGATGGTGTGCGCGACCGTAAACGCACTGACCTGCCATAACAGCGGCGAAAGCTGCAGGCTGAGCAGGAACAGGCCAAGCACGAACAGAATGTGATCCAGACCCTTCGGCACAATGTGCTCGAAGCCGATAATCACGTAGTTGCGGATAATCTCCAGGCGGCTGCGCTGCTCGCTACTGCCCAGGGTAAACGGCTCGCTCACCTCGCCCGGCTGCAGCCAGGCCGAGACTGCGGAATCCAGACTGCTGTTAGTGGCCCTGAGCACATTGCTACCGAACTCCCGCGGCCAGGCCCAGGTCATCGTCTGCGCCTGCGGCGGCCGCTGCCCGCGCAAAAACACGGTCGAGTCGCGAGCTACCTCAAGGTCACCCACCGGAGGCACATCAATGCCGGTGAACTCGAGGTCAGCGGCAACGCCGTCGAACTCCATTCGCACCTGCTGCAAGAACTCCGGCACAAAGCGCTCGAACTCCGCACGCAGTTCGTCGGGCGGCAGTGCACGCAATTCGTCATAGCGCGCTGCATTGGGCGAGTCGTTGGTATCGGTATATTCCGGCCCGATACCCGCCAGCAGCGTTTCCGCGCTGACCCGCGCGGTCACGGCAAAACTTGCGTCATCGGCGAACACCACGGTGACGACAGCAGGCCGTATGGTGTGTGCCTCAGCGACGGGCAAACCGGAACCCAGGCAGATCAGCGCCAGCAAGGCTGCCACGCGGCCAGCGCGCCAGCAGGCGCCGGGTAAACTCACTTGCACGACTCTCCTCCGTACCTGGCCGGGTGCAGGTACAATCAGCTTTACAGACTTCGCCACCAATGGAAAGACAGATGTTGACTGCTTATCGTCATCCGCGCGCCCGGGCGCGGTCATGTGCACTCCCCGGCGCTAGGCCATTCCTGCTCGCGGCGTGCTGGCTGCTCGCCGGGCCGGCTGTTGCGCATGATTTTTGGGTGGAGCCCGCTGAATTTCAACCCGAGGTCGGCGCACCCGTTGACGTGCGTCTGCGGGAGGGGGTCGGCTTCAAGGGCTCAACGCTGCCCTATATCAACGAGTGGTTTCAGGATTTCAGCAAAGTCACGGCTGCGGGCCGCGACGACGTGTTGTCGCTGCAGGGCAATGATCCGGCGGCGACGATCACGCTGCCGGCCGGTGCCATGCTCCTCGGTTACCAGAGCAACCGGAGCTATGTCGAACTCGACGCCGCGAAATTCAATTCATATCTCGAGGATGAAGGCATCGAGTACATTCGCGAAGCCCGGATTGCCGCAGGTGAGGACGACGAACCCGCTCCCGAGTACTTTGTCCGTTGCGCCAAGGCGCTGCTGCAGTCCGGCCCGACGGCGGGTGAAATATACAAAACCCGGCTTGGCTACCGTCTTGAGCTGACGCCGGAAGCCAACCCCTACGACCTTAGCCCGGGCGATCAGCTGACATTCCGGTTGACATGGCGTGATGGGCCGGCCGAGGGGCTACTTCTGCAGGCCTTTACCCGTGAGGACCCGGATAATGTGCAGAAGATTCGCACCGACGCCGACGGTCGTGCCACGATTACGCTGAATTCCAGTGGTACCTGGCTGGTCAAGGCGGTCAGCATTCAGGGCATCATAGGGGCGCCGCGGGCCAAGTGGTTGAGTCACTGGGCCAGCTTCCTGTTTGAGCTTCCGGCGCCATAGCTGCGGCCGGCGTGCCCCTGCAAGGTCGCCTACAAATAGTCGTCGAGTTTGATGCGCTCGGCGCCGGGAATACGCAAGCGCTGCAGTTTTTCGCGGTCAGCGGGCCGCACGAGAGCATCGACGGCCCACCTCAGGTCGAGCCCCGGTAGCGGCAAGTCGCCAAAGAAATGATAGCGCTCCGGCTGCGTGGCGCGGTTGTTGACAGCCCAGTTGATTTCGCGGGGCTGCGTGATGTCAATATCGGTGTCGACGAGGATGATGCGTCGAATCACCCGCGCCACATCGTAGCGACCTGCTTTCATCATGAACACATCGCGGGCAAGCTGAGCCGGATCAAGGTCGGCATCAGCGGCCACCTGCAGGTAAATCTCGCCGGTCATACCCATGGAGGGCGGATCAAACAGCACCCGCAGACCGTGTACATGCGGGTGCGATACGGCCAGCAGGCGCCGCAACTCGGTTTCGATCTCGTACAGAATAATGAAGCCGAGCGAGTTGTGCTCCTTGCCGGCTCCCGCCATGATCACGTGAAACAGCGGCTCGCTGCGATGCGTGATACACAGGACCTCAGCGGTTTGCGCCATTGTGGTGCCATACAGGTCACCAAACTCACCCATCTGATTCGGTACGGGCGCACGGTGGTCGATGGTTACCTCAAATACGAGCTCGGTGTCCGCCGGCACCTGCAGATCAACGCTGAGGGCCTGGACCAGCTCAAGCGGTGCGCCTGCCAAAGCGCCTGCCACATCAAATTCGGAGACGGCTGTCGGTACTTTCGCGGCAGCAGCCATGAGGACCGCCGGTGCGGCACCCACAAGCAAGGCCATCTCGGTAGGACGACCGGCCGACTGATTGACTTTGAAGAATTTCAGCAGGTCACTGGAAGGCCCGACACTGACACCCAGCTGCCGCGGACCCAGCACCAGGACGCGGTAGAAACCGGCGTTGAGTGCACCGGTCTCGGGATTGCGCGCCACGCCGACGGCCGCGGTGAGGAAGGGTCCCGAATCGTGCTCAAAAAACGTGGGTACCGGCAACTCGGTGCAGTCCACCTGCGGCATACCAATGACATTTTCCTGGCATGCGCCCGGTTGCGAGCGGACGACGTACGGCAGTGGCGCGGCCAGCGCGGCCTGCACAAGGCCTGCGTGATGCGCCCGGTCGCGCTCCGCGGCATGGGCATCGCCCAGGCTGGCGGCGAGGCGCTGGGGCGTGGTCATCAGGTTGGCGACAGCGGCAAAGCGGCAGTTCGCAACCGTGTGGAACACGATGCCCTTGTCCCGCTGCTCGGCCTGCTTCAGCAGCGCCGCCAGCTCGAACCGCGCCGCCACCGGCGTACGGACGTGCAGCACCTCCCCCGAGCGGTCAAGTGCCGCGAAAAAATCACGAAAGCTTAATGACATCGCGGCGGCTGTCTCCTTAAAGTTCACAAGCGGCAGATGGCGGAGAGGGTGGGATTCGAACCCACGGAACCTTGCGGTTCAACGGTTTTCAAGACCGCCGCATTCGACCACTCTGCCACCTCTCCGCGGATTGCGTGCCCGCTATGCGGATGCGCTGCCGCCTGCACCGGGGGATTCTGGCGCGTTTGGACCCGCAAGACAACGGCAACTCGATAATCCCAGGCCTGCCGGGGAACTGTCAGCCTGAAAGTTGTCCAAATGGCAGAGCAAGCGCATGCGAGGCGCACTGACCGCCGGCGTGGTAACCTTGCTCCCAGTTAAAGCAGTACTCAGCATCTCTATCAGGAGGATAACGATGCCCAACCAACCTATCCGTTCCGGCACCCGTGCAGCCTATGGTTCACCCGCTCGCGAGTCGGTGCTGGCCACGAACAAAGTGTTGCGCAACACCTATGCGCTGCTGTCCATGACGCTCTTGTTCAGCGCCGCGATGGCGGGCGTCTCGGTGGTATTCAATGTTCCCTATTTTGGCCCCATCGTTACGCTGGCCGGTTATTTCGGCCTGCTGTTTCTGACGACCAAGTTCCGCAACTCTGCCGCCGGCATAGCCTGCGTATTTGCCCTCACCGGCTTTATGGGGCTGACGCTCGGGCCGCTGCTGTCGCTTTACCTGCAGACGGCCGACGGCGCCAACCTCGTTATGACGGCGCTCGGCTCAACCGGTCTGGTGTTTCTCGGGCTGAGCGCTTACGCGCTGAAATCGCAGCGGGACTTCAGCTTTATGGGCGGTTTTTTAATGGTCGGCATGTTCGGGTTGCTGGCGGTCATTTTACTCGGCCTGTTTATTGACCTGTCGGGGCTGCAGATGGCCATATCGGCCGGTGTCGTGTTGCTGATGTCGGCTCTGATCCTGTACGAGACCAGCAGCATTATTCACGGCGGCGAGACCAACTACATCATGGCGACAGTCAGCCTGTTTGTCTCGATTTACAACTTGTTCACCAACCTGTTGTTTCTGCTGGGCATGGGCGGCGACGACTAGCTCCGAACCCCGGGTGCCTCAAAGTCAGCAAGGCCTGTCAGGCCTCTGCAGGTGATCGAGCGAGGCGTTCGCGATTACCCATGTACGGCCTGAGCGCCGGTGGCAGCACGATGCTGCCATCGGCCTGCTGACCGTTCTCCAGAACCGCTACCAGCGCGCGGCCTGCAGCGACACCCGACCCGTTCAGGGTATGTACCAGCTCCGGCTTACCGGTTGCCGGGTTGCGCCACCGGGCCTGCATGCGGCGCGCCTGGTAGTCACGGAAATTGCTGCATGATGAGATTTCGCGGTAGGCACCCTGCCCGGGTAACCACACTTCCAGGTCATAGGTTTTAGCGGCACCGGCCCCGGTATCGCCCGCGCACAGCACGACCACGCGGTAAGGCAGCCCCAGCGCCTGCAGCACCGCTTCGGCGTGGCCGGTCAGCGCCTCATGCGCGGCTTCCGAATCCTCAGGCCGCACAATCTGCACCAGCTCAACTTTCTCGAACTGATGCTGCCGAATCAGGCCGCGGGTATCGCGCCCGTAAGAACCGGCCTCGGAGCGAAAACAGGGTGTATGTGCGGTGCGTCGCAGCGGCAGGGTGGCCGCCTCGATGATCGCGTCATTGACCAGATTGGTAACCGGAACCTCGGCCGTCGGAATCAGGTAGAAGCCCTGATCGCCCTCCACTTTGAACAGATCAACGGCAAACTTCGGCAGCTGACCCGTACCGAACAGTGCCGACTCATTAGCGATGAGCGGCACGTAGACCTCTTCATAACCGTGCTGGACGGTATGCATCTCGAGCATGAATTGAATCAATGCGCGCTGCAGACGCGCCAGATCGCCGCGTAGCACGGCAAATCGCGAGCCGGCAATGCGGACCGCCGCCGCGGTATCGAGCAGCCCGAGGCCTTCTGCCAGGGTCACATGATCCTGAGGCTCGAAATCAAACTGGGGCGGCTCGCCCCAGCGTCGCAGCTCGATGTTGGCGGTCTCGTCGGTGCCCTCGGGCACCGTCGCATCAAGCAGGTTCGGCAGGCCTTCCAGCAGCTGCGCCAGCTCCTGCTGAATAGTGCCGAGTTCCTCCTCGGCCGCCGTCTGCTGCACACCCAGCGTCTCGACTTCTTTGAGCAGGGGGGCGATGTCCTGACCCGCTGCCTTGGCCTGACCGATCGCTTTCGAGCGCACGTTGCGCAGCATGCGCAGCTCCTCGGCCCTGACCTGCGCCGATTTGCGCGCCTCTTCAAGGCCGGTGTAGTGATCGCGCGGGAAGCTGTAACCGCGCCGCGCCAAATTGGCCACCACGGCATCGAGATCGTTTCTTAACAACTTGGGGTCTAGCATAGTTCACCAATTCGGTAGGGCATGTTGAAGGGTCGCGCACGGCGAGTTTACATGCGCGACGCCCCGGGGTCAGTCCCGCGGCGACTGTCGGCGAGCCTTGCGATTAAGCGCGCGCAGCTCCTCGAGTTTGGCGCGAATCTTGATTTCCAGCCCCGCGTTAACCGGATCGTAGTAGTGCCGATCATCGATATCATCCGGGAAGTAGCGCTCCCCGGCGGCGAATGCACCGGGCTCATCGTGGGCATAGCGATAACCCTTGCTGTGGCCAAGTTCCTTCAGGAGTTTAGTCGGCGCATTGCGCAGCCGCAGCGGCACCTCGCGGCTCCCCAACTCGCGGGCGTCGCGGGTAGCGGACTTGTAGGCCTTGTACACCGCGTTACTCTTGGCCGCGCAGGCCAGAAAAACCAGCGCCTGCGCCAGGGCCAGCTCACCTTCGGGGCTACCGAGGCGGTCATAAGTTTCCCATGCGTCCAGCGTAATCCGCAGCCCCCGCGGGTCGGCATTGCCGATGTCTTCGCTGGCCATGCGCACCATGCGCCGGGCGATATAGAGCGGGTCGCAGCCGCCGTCCAGCATCCGCGCAAACCAGTACAGCGCACCATCCGGATCGGAGCCGCGGACCGCCTTGTGCAGCACGGAAATCTGGTCGTAGAAGACATCACCGCCGTGATCAAAACGCCGCAGGGTACCGCTGCACACTTCTTCGATATCAACAGCCTCCAGCGCGCCTGCGCCGCGGCTTTCGGCGAGCCCGGCCGCCAGCTCCAGAAGGTTCAGCCCACGCCGAGCGTCGCCGTCCGCGGCTGTCGCGAGTTGCTCCAGCTGCGTATCGGTCGCGCTGACGAGATTGTTCAGCCCCCGCTGCGGATCCTCGAGTGCACGCCGCAGCAGGACCGCGATATCGCGCTCGTCGAGCGGCCTGAGCACATAAACCCGGGCTCGCGAGAGGAGCGCATTGTTGAGCTCGAATGACGGGTTTTCGGTGGTGGCGCCGAGAAACACCAGCGTACCGTCCTCGACCCAGGGCAAAAATGCGTCTTGTTGAGCCTTGTTAAAGCGGTGCACCTCGTCCAGAAAAAGCACCGTTTGAACGGCTTCGTTTTCTCTATTTTTTTTCGCCTTATCAACCGCCTGTCGAATATCCTTCACACCTGATGTTACGGCCGAGAGGGCGATCAGCCGGGCATTGGCTGAGCCCGCCGCCAGCCGTGCCAGCGTGGTTTTACCGGTGCCGGGCGGCCCCCAGAATACGGCCGAGTGCAGCTGGCGGCCGGCCAGCAACTCTGTCAGCGGCTTGCCCGACCCGAGTAAATGCGCCTGCCCCACCACCTCCGCTGCGCTGGCGGGTCGCATCCGGTCGGCCAGCGGCCGACTCGCATCCGCCGGACTCATCGGGGCAGGCCGCTTTCCAGCCACCGACACCATTGTGCGAGGCCTGCACGGGCCAGCACCCAGCCGGCCGCCGCGCCCGTAATATTGGCCAGCACATCCGCCGCCTCGACGTGCCGGTTAGGGGTAAAAGCCTGCAGGGTCTCGATGAGGATCCCGTAGCACAGCAGCAGCAGGAACAGGCGGCCAAACTGTCGCGGCGGATAGACGCCGGAAAACCAGACCATCAGCGCCCCGAATGCCAGCCCATGCCAGACTTTATCCGACCAGATTTGGACTATGGCCGCATTCGGCATCGGCTTCAGGGCCATGAACAAGATAATCAAGAGCAGCAGCCAACCCAGCCCCAGCCAAAAGCGCCGGAAGCGTAACGCCGCACCGGGCTGGCCCGGCGCCCTACTCTCCGCCGGTCTCATCAATCACGTCAGCATTTGCCGGCACGGAAAACGTGAAGATATCGGCCGCGACCGGCACATTGCTGCGGGCCGCGCTGAACTCAATCACGGTTTGCTGGCCGAACCGATCGTCCAGCGTCAGGCTGGCGAGAGCGACTCCGTCGAGAACCATCGTGATTCGGTCAAAATCGCTGCCGGGTGAGCGCGGCGTGAGCACAATAGTCGAGCGCGTCCCGGCCTCCGCACCGCTAAACTCATAGTCCGCCAGATTACGGGTATCGCCGGCCAGTAAACCCGCAGGTGTTGTGGCTAGAATGCCGGCAAGATCCCGCACCGTTACCTGATCCAGGTCGGCATCGTACAACCAGATGCGGTCGCCATCGGCCACAATTTCGCGCCTTACAGGCTGCTCATACAGCCATTTGAACTGCCCCGGACGGGCCAGCCAGAACCGGCCGGTACCCCCGTCTTCGGTATAACCATCCGCATCCGTGAGTTGCTGGCTGAACTCGGCGGCATAGGTCTCGGTTTGCTCGATGTAGCTCAGCAGGCGCTCGCGTGCAGCATCCGCTGTCAGCGGCCCCGCCATCGCGGTGAGCGGCAGCAAAAACAGCCAGGCGACCAGCCGACGGCACAGAGCGTAAATAATCATGGGATGATTATAGACTGCCGGCAGACGTTACTCAGCCGGCGGCACGAGCACTTCGCGGGAGCCGTTCGACTGCAGCTCGCCTACCAGGCCCGCTGCTTCCATGGTTTCGACCAGGCGGGCGGCCCGGTTGTAGCCGATTTTCAGGCGCCGTTGGACACCGGAAATCGATGCTTTGCGGGTTTCGACCACAATTTGGACCGCCTGATCATAAAGCGGGTCAGCTTCGCCGTCATCGTCCGCCGCCTTCGGTTCGCCCGAGATGCCGGGTATCGGCGCGGCCGGGCCAATCGTTACTTCTTCCACGTAATTCGGACGCCCGGAGCGTTTCAGCTGCTCCACCACCTTGACGACCTCTTCGTCCGACACGAACGCACCGTGGACGCGGACGGGGGTCGGCTCTCCCGAGGGCAGGAACAGCATATCGCCGTGACCGAGCAGATTTTCGGCGCCACCCTGATCAAGGATGGTCCGTGAATCGACCTTGGCCGACACCTGGAATGCGATCCGGCAGGGAATGTTAGCCTTGATAAGCCCGGTGATGACATCGACCGAAGGCCGCTGCGTGGCGACGATCAGGTGAATACCGGAGGCGCGCGCTTTTTGCGCCAGCCGCGCGATCAGTTCTTCTACCTTTTTGCCTACCAGCATCATCATATCGGCGAGTTCGTCGATAATCACCACGATATGCGGCAGCGGCTCGAGATCCGGCACCTCGATGCCGTCATTCTCCTGGTTAAGCGCCGCAAAAAACGGATCCGGCAGTGGCGATCCTGCTTCTGCAGCGGCGCGCACTTTGCGGTTGTAGCCGGCCAGGTTACGAACTTTGAGTTCCGCCATGAGCTTGTAGCGACGCTCCATTTCGGCCACGCACCAGCGCAGCGAGTTGGCCGCTTCCTTCATATCGGTCACGACCGGGGCCAGCAGGTGCGGAATGCCCTCATAAACAGACAGTTCGAGCATCTTTGGATCGATCATGATCATCCGCACATCGTCGGGCAGCGACTTGTACAGCAGGCTCAACACCATGGCATTGATGCCGACCGATTTGCCCGAACCGGTGGTACCCGCGATAAGCAAGTGCGGCATCTTTGCCAGATCTGCAACCACGGATTTGCCGCCGATGTCTTTGCCGAGCGCCAGCGTCAGCGGCGACGACAATTCGTCATAGGCGCGCGAGCCGATAATCTCGCCGAGGGTCACGATTTCACGAACCTCGTTAGGAATTTCGAGGCCGACGTAAGTTTTGCCCGGGATGACCTCAACGATGCGCACGCTGGTGGTCGACAGGGAGCGCGCAATATCAGTGGACAGGTTGCTGATTTTGCTTGCCTTGACGCCGGGCGCCGGATTGAGCTCAAACCGCGTAACCACAGGCCCCGGATGTACGGCAACCACTTCGACCTCAACCCCAAAATCACGCAATTTGAGTTCGACCAGCCGCGACATACCCTCCAGCGCCTGGGCTGAATAACCCGCCTCCGCTGCCGGCGGATCGTCCAGCAGCGAGATTGGCGGCAGGCTGCCCGTGAGAGCCGGCTCAAACATCGGCACCTGGCGCTCTTTCTCCGCTCGGACGCTTTTCTCAGGCTTACGGATCTGTGGCTCGATGCGCGGCTTTGGCTTGGCCGCGCGTTGCACCTCCACCAGCCGCCGGGCACGGACCGACTCCTGCCGCTGATGCTGTACCCTGCGGGCCGCGAGGCCGGCTGCGAGCGCCTGATAGCGCCGCCGGCCGGCGTCCAGGCCGCGCAGTACCTGGTGCCCCAGCCAGTCCATGACAAACAGCCACGACAGGCCGGTAAAAAAGGATATGGCAGCCAGCCACAGCGACAGCAGCAGCAGCGACGCGCCCAGCAAGCCAAGCACGCTCTCCAGGCTCTGGCCGACCAGTTGCCCGACCACCCCCCCGGCGGTCTCCCGCAGTTCCGGGTTGCTGAAATGCAGCGTGGCAAGTCCGCAGCTGGTGAGCAGCGCCAGCAGAAAGCCGCCGAATCGGGATGCCAGCAGCGCTCTTTCGATCGGGGCACCGGTGAAACGGGCTGCAAAAAACAGCCAGCCCGTCAACATGATCAGCGCGGGAAACAAGTAGGCCGGCATGCCGGCAAGGTAAAACGCCAAATCAGCGAACCATGCGCCCGCCGCGCCAATCTGATTATTGAGGGGGCCGCTGCCTGATCCGGTATGGCTGAAGCCCGGGTCCGCTGGATCATAGGACAGCAGCGCCAGCAACATAATCAGCGCAATAGCGCCAAATACCCACAGCGCTGATTCCCTGATGGTGCGCGTTACCGCGGTTGGTGGCGCAGCGTTCTGCCGCGATAGTTGAGCTGCCTTGCCCATTTGCTTCACCCAGTTCGTCCTGTAACTGTAGCCCCGCCGCTGCCTGAGTAGGCCGGCACCCGGTGCTCAGAGCACAGCGCACCACGGCAGCATCCATGCCAGCCGCCCGCCAAGCA
Source organism: Gammaproteobacteria bacterium (assembly GCA_036351295.1). GTDB lineage: Bacteria > Pseudomonadota > Gammaproteobacteria > Steroidobacterales. Next base: position 16,829 of record JAZBOT010000079.1, read on the forward strand.
CGGCGCTTTGCTCACCTGACGCATTGCCCTAAACTAACTACACAATGCGCAAGGAAAAGTATACATGAGCGACACGCGGCACTCGCGCCTTATCATTTTGGGTTCCGGACCCGCGGGCTACGCGGCTGCGGTTTACGCGGCCCGGGCCAACCTGAGCCCCGTGTTGCTAACGGGCCTGGAACCCGGCGGCCAGCTGACCACGACAACGGATGTCGACAACTGGCCGGGTGGTCGTGAGGGGCTGCAAGGCACTGAATTAATGGAAGAAATGCGCGAACACGCCGAGCGGTTCGCAACCGAGGTGGTGCGCGACCACATTCACAGTGCCGAACTCGACCGGCGGCCGTTTGTGCTGCACGGAGACAGCGGGGACTACACCTGTGATGCCCTGATTATCGCGACCGGCGCCTCCGCGCGCTATCTGGGGCTGGACAGCGAAACCGCCTATAAGGGCAAAGGCGTCTCTGCATGCGCAACATGCGACGGGTTTTTTTACCGCAATCAGAAAGTTGCGGTAGTGGGGGGCGGCAATACAGCCCTCGAAGAAGCGCTGTACCTGGCGAATATCGCGAGTCACGTTACGGTCGTGCACCGACGCGACAAATTTCGCGGTGAGAAAATCATGCAGGACCGCCTCATGGCCCGCACCGCTGACGGCGGCAACATTGAGGTGCTGTGGGATCATGTCGTTGACGAGGTGCTGGGCGACGACCAGGGCGTAACGGGGCTGCGCGTGCGCAGCACCACGGATACGACGGCTACGCGTGAGCTTGATCTGACCGGCGTGTTTATTGCCATCGGACATACCCCGAACACCCAGCTCTTCAGCGGTCAGCTGGAGATGCGCAATGGTTACATCGTCGTGCAATCCGGACTGCACGGCAACGCAACCGCCACCAGTGTCCCGGGCGTGTTTGCCGCCGGGGACGTTGCCGACCAGGTTTATCGCCAGGCGATTACGTCCGCCGGAGCGGGCTGCATGGCGGCACTGGACGCAGAACGCTACCTGGACGAACTGCTCGAGCCAGCCGCGGCCTGAGCCGCCCCGTATGCGTACCCGCATCATAGAAAGCATGAGCCGGGTGCCGGCGGACGCCTGGAATGCGGTGGCCGGAACGGCCAACCCGTTTGTCCAGCATGCATTTCTCTCCACCCTCGAAGACACCGGCTGCGCCAGCCCACAGTCGGGATGGCACCCCTGCCACGCGCTGTGCGAGAGCGACACCGGCGAACTGCTTGGCGCGCTGCCGCTGTACCTGAAGACGAATCCTTACGGTGAATTCGTGTTTGATTATGCGTGGGCAGGTGCCTATCAGCGCGCAGGCCTGAGCTACTACCCCAAACTCGTATCGGCCGTACCGTTTACCCCCGCCACCGGACCCAGGCTACTCGTGCCCGCAGGACCGGGGCAACGCGAGATTCAGGCGGCGCTGATCAAGGCAGCCACAGCCTTTGCCGGCGAAGCCGGGGCGTCTTCCTTGCACATACTGTTTCCTGAGGCGGCAGAACTCAGCGCGGTGCGGGAAGCAGGGCTTTTGCTCCGCAAAGACTGCCAGTTTCACTGGCAAAATCGTGGCTACAGCGACTTTGACCATTTTCTCGAAGGCTTTACGGCCAGTAAGCGTAAAAAGACCAAGCGTGAGCGCCGGCGTGTGCGTGAAGCGGGTATCACCTACCGGGTGCGCACCGGGCGGGATCTAAGCGCCGCAGATTGGGAACGCATTATGGTGCCCTACTCCAGTACGTTTCTGATGCGCGGTCGCGAACCGTATCTGGACGCTGCTTTTTTTGTCGAAATAGGCCAGCGTATGCCGGACAGCGTGCTGGTATTTTGTGCAGAACAGGCCGGCGAGCTGGCCGGAATCTCCATATGCTTTCGGAGCGCGACGACGCTTTACGGGCGTTATTGGGGTGCCAATCGCTTTATTGACTCGCTGCATTTTGAGACCTGCTACTACCAGGGGATTGACTACTGCATTGCACAAGGCATTGCCCGGTTTGAGCCCGGGACTCAGGGTGAACACAAAATTGCCCGCGGTTTCGTGCCCACCGAAACCTGGTCTGCGCACTGGCTGTCGCATCCACAGTTTGCGGCAGCCATCGATGACTACCTGGAACGCGAGCGGGCGCACATCGACGAGTACATGAACGTGCTGGGCGACCATGTGCCGTACAAAACTGCCAGCACCTGACTGCAATGGGCTTTCGTGTCCGCCTGCTCGCGCCTGAAGACCCGCCTGATGCTTTCCCTGACCCGCGGCGAGCTGGCATAGCGCTGGGTTATCCGGACGGGCTGATCGCCATCGGGGGCGACCTTTCGCAAGCGCGCCTGCTGGCAGCTTATCGCCGCGGAATTTTCCCCTGGTACAACGATGACCAGCCGATTTTGTGGTGGTCTCCCGAGCCGCGGGCGATCATCCGCGTGGCAAATTTCCATATGTCCCGCAGCCTGGCGCGGTCACTGCGCAGGGATGGATGGGAGTTTTCGCTGAACACAGCCTTTGAGCGTGTCATTGATGGTTGCGCCGCGAGTCGGGGCACCCACGGCACGTGGATCACCGCGGAGATGCGCGCGGCGTACGTTGCGCTCCATCACGCCGGCTACGCCCATTCAGTTGAAAGCTGGTGTGACGGTGTTTTGGCCGGCGGCATCTACGGTATACGCCTCGGCCGGGCATTTTTCGGCGAGTCGATGTTCAGCGCCCGCAGCAACGGGTCAAAGGTGGCGCTGAGCGCGCTGATGGGGCTGAGCACCGCGGCTGGTATTGAGTTGCTCGATGCCCAGCTCGAGTCGCCGCATCTGCAGCAGTTCGGACTCGAGTTGCTGCCGCGCGCCGAATTCCTCTGCCTCGTCGAGCGGCTGACCGCGACCGCCACAGCGCTGCCGGACTGGCGACATGGCCGGACGCCGGCGGCACCCCTGGCCCGATTACGCCAAACCGATAACGGCTGAACTTGCGCACACCCGGGCGTTCTTGCACAATGCGCCGCCGTAGCGGAGTTAAAGCCCAGAGAACTTATGGCAAAAGAAGAAGCCATCCAGATGGAGGGGGTCGTTGTTGAGACCCTGCCGAACACAACCTTCCGGGTTGAACTGGAGAACGGTCACGTCGTGACTGCACACATTTCAGGAAAAATGCGCAAACATTACATACGCATTTTAACCGGCGACAGCGTCACGGTTGAACTGACTCCCTACGATTTATCGAAAGGTCGTATCGTCTACCGCGCCCGCTAACCGGGTGCTTTGGAAGGCTGGCCCGGCTCACCCGGCTTCTCGGCCAAATGCTCCAGCTGGCGCGTCTCGGGCGTTGCGATGAGTTCCAGCTCGCCACCGTCGTTAACAACGACGGTTACGTGGCCACCCTCTACCAGATCGCCAAACAGCAACTGTTCCGCAAGCGGCCGTTTGATCTTCTCCTGGATAATACGCGCCATGGGCCGTGCACCCATCTTCGGGTCATACCCCACATCGGCGATAAGCTGACGTGCCGCGTCTTCAAGTTCCAGCGTCACGTTACTCGATTCAAGGGTGCTTTCCAGCTCGACCACCAGCTTGTCGACCACTCGCAGAATAGACCCGCGGTCGAGCGGATCGAACTGGATAATGGCGTCGAGCCGATTGCGGAACTCGGGCGTAAACAGCTTCTCGATAGCCGTCATACCGTCCGAGGCGTGGTTTTGCTGAGTAAAGCCGATCGAAGCGCGGCTCATTTCGCGAGCACCCGCGTTGGTCGTCATCACGATAATTACGTTGCGGAAATCGGCCTTGCGACCGTTGTTGTCGGTGAGCGTCCCGTGGTCCATGACCTGCAGGAGCAGGTTGAAAACTTCCGGGTGCGCCTTCTCAATTTCATCCAGCAGCAGTACCGAGTGAGGGTTCTTAGTTACGGCCTCTGTCAGCAGACCACCCTGATCGAAACCCACATAGCCGGGCGGCGCGCCGATCAGGCGCGAGACGGTATGCCGCTCCATGTACTCCGACATATCGAAGCGAATAAGCTCGATACCCAGGCAATAGGCCAACTGACGAGTCACCTCTGTTTTGCCAACACCGGTCGGGCCGGCAAACAGGAACGATCCCACCGGCTTCTCGGCATCGCGAAGACCGGAGCGAGCCATCTTGATCGCTGATGACAGCGCGTCAATCGCCCGATCCTGACCAAAAATCACCAGTTTGAGATCACGCTCCAGGTTGCGGAGCTGGTCACGATCGGATGCCGACACACTCTTGGGCGGAATCCGCGCAATACGCGCGATGACATCTTCAATCTGCCGCGTGTCGACGGCAGCCGGCCGCTCGTCTTCGGGTAACAGGCGAATACTCGCACCCGCCTCATCGATCACGTCGATGGCTTTGTCGGGCAAAAAGCGTTCATTAATGTGCCGCGCCGCCAGCTCAGCTGCCGCCTCAAGCGCGGCGTCGGTATAGGTTGTCTGATGGTGTTCCTCAAACCGCGAGCGGAGACCACGCAAAATCTCGATGGTCTCAGGAACAGTGGGCTCAGGCACATCGATTTTCTGGAAGCGTCGCGCGAGCGCATGATCTTTCTCAAAGATATGCCGGTACTCCCGATAAGTGGTCGACCCAATGCACCGCAGCTCGCCATTTGCCAGAGCCGGTTTAATCAGATTCGACGCGTCCAGCACACCACCCGAAGCGGCGCCCGCTCCAATCACGGTGTGAATCTCATCAATGAACAGTATCGCGCCGTCGTCCCGGGCGACCTCGGCCAGCACGCCTTTCAGCCGCTTCTCAAAATCGCCGCGGTATTTCGTGCCCGCCAGCAGACTGCCCATGTCCAGTGCGTGGATGGTGGCATTGCTAAGCACGGCGGGGACTTCGCCGTCGACAATGCGTTTGGCCAGCCCCTCCGCCAGCGCCGTTTTACCGACGCCGGACTCACCGACGTACAGCGGATTGTTCTTACGCCGGCGGCACAACACCTGAATGGTGCGCTGCACCTCAGCGTCACGGCCGATGAGCGGGTCGATGCGTCCCTCCGCCGCTTTCTGGTTGAGGTTGGTGGCATACTGTTCCAGCGCGCTGCTCGACGCCTCGCCTTCGATATCGGGCGCCGGTGCCTCGGCACCGTCAGCCGCGCCGTCGTCCTGCTTGGCAATGCCATGCGAAACAAAATTCACGACATCCAGGCGCGCTACGTCCTGCAAGCCCAGCAAATAAACGGCATGCGTCTGCTTCTCGCCGAAAATAGCCACCAGCACGTTGACGCCGCTGACTTCTTTTTTGCCGCTCGACTGCACGTGATAAACCGCACGCTGCAGCACCCGCTGAAAGCCGAGCGTGGGCGCCACTTCCTGCTCACTGTCAGCGGGCAGCAGTGGTGTGGTCTCTTCGATGTGGTCAAGCAGATCCTTGCGCAGTCGCGGCAGGTCTGTACCGCAGGCCTTCAGAATCTCGACCACCGCCGGAATATCGCTGATCGCCAGCAACAGGTGTTCGACCGTCATAAACTCATGGCGGTTGTTCCGGGCGGTCTGGAACGCCTCATTGAGGCAGTATTCGAGTTCGGCACTCAGCATCAGTTTTAGACCTCTTCCATCACGGACAGCAGCGGATGTTGATGTTGCTCAGCGAAGCTGCTGATCTGTGCAACCTTGGTTTCGGCGATTTCATACGTGTACACACCGCAGCGGCCTTTGCCTTTGGTATGCACCTCCAGCATAACCCGGGTGGCCTTCTGCCGATCCATGCCAAAGATAATCTCCAGCACTTCGACGACGAAATCCATCGGGGTGTAGTCATCATTCAGGAGTATCACCTGGTACAGCGGCGGTTTCTTGACCGCGGGCTTCGACTCCTCGACGACCAGATCACGACCATAATCCGGCGCCTGCGATAAATCTCTCTTGTCATCTCCTGCCATGGCCATCAATCCCTGTACGGGCCTTGCTATTGATACACGCATATTCTACCTGCTTTAAGACATTCGTCGCGCAGAGTGGTTCCGGATTCCAGCCACGCCACCGGCAGGTGGCGCAACGCCCTGAGCCTTCCGCATGCGGCCAGCCGGGGCGCAGCCAGAACCCGTCCACATCATGTCAAGAACCGTTGTCATCTGCCTGCAACATAAGGAAAAAAAGCGGGGCGAAGGTTGTCCGCAACCGGTGCGAAGCCGTATTATGCCTTATGACAAAATACGGCACGGACGAACAAATTTTTTAACTGCGTGTCAATAAACAAGGCTCAAACCGGTTAAAGTCCTCTGGTTGTGGAACTCGTAGATAAATTTGTGGCGCTGCGGTCGCGCCCGCCGGCGCAATGGATGGCGGACGCCAATCGCGTCCTCCCCACCGTAGCGGCATGGTTGCTGGTCGTCGCCATCGCCTGGCACGCGGCTCACTTGCTGTGGGCCATCCTGCCCGGCGAGCCCGAATTCGACTGGACCCAGCCGCCCCAGCCGGCCGCCGCGCCGGTCTCGCTGAGTATGCCGCAGGTCGACTTCCGCGCCGTCGCCGACGCCCATCTGTTCGGCGAAGCCGGCAAGGAGCCTGAGCCGGTCGCCACAACCACCGCGGCGCCCGACACGCGCATGAACCTGAAGCTGAAGGGCACCATAGCGGCGGACGACGAAACGCTGGCTCACGCGATCATTACCGACAGCAGCGGTAAATCAAAAGTGTACTTCGTGGAAGATGCGATGGCCGGCGGAACAACTTTGCATGAGGTCTATGTTGACCGTGTCATCCTGAAACGCGGCGCGGTGTTAGAGACGCTGCGGCTGCCGAAGCTCAGCCAGAATCTCGGAGCATCGGTCAACACGACGATAGGCGCTGATTCGAACGCCAGCTCGCGCGCAGACGGTAACGGTTCTATCCGCGACATGGTGGAGTCACGTCCCGCTGCTTTTACGGAAATCGTACGACCGCAACCGTATATGCCCAATGGTCAGCTGAAGGGCTACCGGGTTTACCCCGGACGCGACCGGCGGACGTTTGCGGCTCTCGGCCTGCGCCCCGGCGACCTGGTTACAGACATCAACGGGCAGCCGCTGGATAATATTCAGAGCGGGATGGAAATCTTTCGTGATCTGGGTGATGCCACCCAGGTTACTGTCACAATCGAGCGCAACGGATCGTCCATGGTACTTACCCTGGATCAGGGCCAGTTCGACAACGCGGCGGGTGCCAATCGATGAAACAACAAACACGCTCAGGGATGCGAGCGACCACCCTGCCCGGCCTGCTGGCTATTCTGTGGTGCGCCAGCGGCGCGCTGGTGCTGCCCGATGCGCTGGCGCAATCGACCATAACGCCGAATTACAAGGATGCAGACCTTGAGCAGGTCATCGAAGCCGTCGGCGCCGTCACCGGCCAGAATTTCATTATCGATCCGCGGGTAAAAGCTCAGGTTACGATGATCTCGTCGACGGCCATGTCGCCGGAGGCGTTTTATGAAGCCTTCCTGTCGATCCTGCAGGTCTACGGTTATGTGGCAGTACCCTCGGGCGATGTGATCAAGATCCTTCCTGATGCCAACGCGCGGCAAATGCCTGGCTGGGAAGGCGGTGCTGCCAGCAACCGGCGCGCTGACGACATCGTCACGCAGGTCGTCCAGGTTACGAACGTGGCGGCCGCTCAGCTGGTGCCGATCCTGCGCCCCTTGATCCCGCAATACGGTCATTTGGCCGCGCACCCCGCCTCCAACATGCTGATCATCTCGGACCGAGCAGCCAACGTTGAGCGGATACTCGCGATTGTCCGCCGCATTGATCAATCCAGCGATGAGGAATACGAGGTGATCCGCCTCAGTTATGCGTCCGCGGCCGAGACCGTACGAGTCGTCGGCGCGCTGCAGCAGGCTGCCGGTGGTGAGGGCTCGGCGGCGCTGACGGTCGTCGCCGATGAACGCACCAACAGCATTCTTATCAGCGGTGACAAGAGCGATCGCCTGCGGCTGAAAACGCTCATCGCGCATCTGGACACGCCGCTCGAGGAAGGCGGCGACACCCGGGTACGCTACCTGCGCTACGCCGACTCCGCCGATTTAGCGACCAAACTGGAGACCCAGTACTCGGGCATGGTCGAGCAAGGTGCTGCGCCGGTTCCCGGAGGGGCCGACATTACGATCTGGGCTGACGAGCAAACCAATGCGCTGGTGGTAACGGCACCGCCCAAAGTCATGCGGTCAATGATGTCCGTGATCGACAAACTTGATATTCGCCGCGCCCAGGTCCTGGTAGAGGCGATTATCGTTGAAGTCTCGGCCACCACCGCAGCGCAGTTAGGCATTTCCTGGGCCGCCTATAACGATGGCACTTTTGCCGGCGGCACCCGGTTCTCAGCGGTGTCACCGGGGATCGTCGGTCTCGCCGGGGCCGTATCCGGCGATGCGGTTGATGCGGGTTCGATCGCGGGCGCGATTCAGGACGGTATTAATATTGGTCTGGGTCGCATCAGCGACGACGGGCTCAGCTTCGCCGCGCTGATCGACGCACTGGAGGCCGATACAGACTCAAATATCATGGCCACACCGACTCTGGTCACGCTGGACAACGAAGAAGCCGAGATCAACGTCGGGCAGGAGGTGCCGTTTCTGACCGGCAGCTTCTCCAATACCGGCGGCAATAATGGCGCGGTCAATCCTTTTCAGACGGTGCAGCGTGAACAGGTGGGCCTCAAGCTGAAGCTCACACCGCAAATCAACGAAGGTGACGCGGTCTTGCTGAAGCTTGATCAGGAGATTTCGGCACTGACCAACAGTGGCGTCGCGGTTGACCTGATTACAACTAACCGGACGCTGACCACCGCCGTGATTGTTGAGGATGGGGCCACGCTGGTGCTGGGCGGCCTGCTTCAGGATGACCTCCGGCAAGTTGAGCAGCGGGTGCCGCTGCTCGGCAGTATCCCGCTGCTCGGCGCGCTGTTCCGGTCGCAATCGACTGATCAGGTTAAAACCAACCTGATGTTGTTCATCAAGCCCACGATCCTGCGCGACAGCGTCGCCACAGCGTATGAAACCAACCAGAAATACCAGTTTATTCGCGACGCCCAGCTTGCCGAGCGCGACGGCCGGCGACGGTTCAGGCCTGACCTGACGGCGCCGGTTCTGCCCGCGCTCGAGCCGGCGCCGACGGCCGTTATCGACCTGCGTGAGCCTGCCGATACTGAAGGCAGCGATACCGAGGAGCAGCCGTAAGTCATGGTAAGCAGCACGGAAAGCGAGGAGCTCATTGCGGACCTGCCAATGACCCAGGCAGCGGCCCAGACGGCGGCCGCTGAAGCCCCCTACGCGGCACCGCCACTGGCGTTTAGCTTCGCCCGGCGCCACGGCATCATTGTTACCCACCGCCCGGACGGCGGCGCCCATGCGCTGGTGCGCCGGGGCAGCAAACCTACCGCACTCGCAGAGGTGCGGCGCACACTCGGCAGAGCACTGTCGATGGAATTGGTGGAAGCGGCAACCTTTGAGGACTTGCTGCAGCAAATCTACGAGTCGGACGACAAAAACACGCGGCGGATGGTTGAGGGCATCGAGGAAGACACCGACTTGATGAAGGTGGCTGAGGATTTGCCGGAACCCTCGGATTTGCTCGAAGCGGACGACGATGCGCCGATTATTCGCCTGATTAACGCCATATTGACCTCGGCCATTAAGGAGCATGCCTCCGATGTCCACATCGAGCCGTATGAAAACCGGCTGGTGGTAAGGCTGCGCATCGACGGCGTTATGCAGGAAATACTCAAGTCGCGGCGTGCCGTTGCGCCGCTGGTGGTCTCCCGCATCAAGGTGATGTCGAAGCTGGATATCGCCGAGAAGCGTCTCCCGCAGGACGGCCGCATTTCGCTGCGAATTGCCGGTCGGTCAGTTGATGTCCGGGTATCGACCATGCCGTCGAGTCACGGCGAACGCGTTGTGATGCGCTTGCTCGACAAGCAGGCCGGGCGTATCAGCCTCGCCGGCCTCGGCATGGATCAGAAAACTCAGGACCTGACCGCGCGCATGATCCAGCGGCCGCACGGCATCATACTGGTCACAGGCCCGACCGGTTCCGGCAAAACAACTACGCTGTATGCAGCGCTGGAGCAAATTAACGACAAAACCCGCAATATCATGACCGTCGAGGATCCGATCGAATATTACTTCGACGGCATCGGGCAGACGCAGGTCAACACCAAAGTCGACATGACGTTTGCGCGCGGTTTGCGGGCGATCCTCCGCCAGGACCCCGACGTGGTGATGGTCGGTGAGATCCGCGACCTCGAGACCGCGGAAATCGCTGTGCAGGCCAGCCTGACGGGCCACCTGGTGCTGTCGACACTGCACACCAACACCGCGGTTGGTGCGGTTACCCGGCTGCGGGACATGGGCGTCGAGCCTCTCTTGCTGTCATCCAGTCTGATCGGCGTCGTGGCGCAGCGGCTGGTGCGTGTTATTGACCCGGCGACACGGGTGCCATACACGGCTTCCGATTATGAGTGCGGCCTGTTGGACGCCGATCCGGCGAATCCGCCCACGCTCTACCGGCCGGATGAAAGCCTCGGTAGTCGGGGTTACGCGGGACGCCTGGGCATCTACGAATTCGTTGAAATTGACGAAGAAATGCGCCGAATGATTCACGACGGTGCCGGCGAGCACGAGCTCGAAAAATATGCCCGCACCCGGACTCCCGGTATACGCGACGAAGGTTTTGACAAGGTACTGGCCGGCAAGACCACTCTGGAAGAAGTCCTGCGGGTTACCCGGGCCGACTAACGGGCAGCCATGGGTGCCTTTGAGTACACAGCTGTCAATGCTGCCGGCAAGCAGCTAAAAGGCGTCATTGAAGGCGATACCGCCCGTCAGGTTCGCCAGCAGCTGCGCGAACGCCAGTTGCTGCCGCTCAATGTCACCGAGTCTGCGCAAAAGGAATCCAGCCGCCAGGAAGGCAGTTTCGCGCTCAAGCGGGGTCTGTCGGCCGGCGATCTTGCGGTTTTGACGCGCCAGCTGGCCACCCTGGTGCAGTCAGGCATGCCGCTGGAGGAAGCTCTTGCCGCGATCGGCGAGCAGTCTGAGAACGCGCGGATGAAAAGCATCGTGCTGGGGGTTCGGGCGCGGGTCCGTGAAGGCTTCAGTTTTGCCGACGGGCTGCGGGATTTTCCGCGGGCTTTCCCCGACATCTATAGGGCCACGATTGAAGCCGGCGAACAAAGCGGACATCTTGACGCGGTTCTGGAACGGCTGGCCGACTTTACCGAGAGTCGGCAGGAGCTTTCGGCCAAGGTCCGCAACGCGATGATTTACCCGCTTGTGCTACTGACTTTCTGCCTGCTGATCATTACCCTGATGATGTCCTACGTGGTCCCCAAAGTGGTTGGCGTATTCGCCAACACCGGTAAGGATTTGCCAACGCCGACCGCGATCCTTATTGCTACCAGCGATTTCGTGCAGGCCTGGGGCTGGCTGGTGGCGCTCGGGCTGGCTGCCGCGGTTGTGGCTTTCTATCAGCTGCTGAAAAAGCCCGGTCCGCGCCGCGCCTTCGACCAGTTTTTGCTGCGCGTGCCGATCACCGGCCGTATTATTCGCGGCCTCAATACGGCGCGGTTTACGCGAACCTTCAGCATTATGACCGGCAGCGGTGTGCCGATTCTTGAGGGACTGGGCATTTCCGCCGCAGTGATCAACAGCATTCCAATGCGGGAGGCGGTCGAAGACGCCGCCCTGAGAGTACGCGAGGGTGCGCCCATCGGACTGTCGCTGGGGCAAGCGCGACAGTTTCCCCCGCTGTGCATCCATCTCATATCCAGTGGTGAAGCCAGTGGCGAGCTCGAACAGATGCTCAACAAGGCCGCGAGCCAGCAGGAACGCGAAATGGACGGACTCATTTCTACCCTGCTTAACACCCTGGAGCCCGCGATGATCATCCTGATGGGCGTGATCGTGCTGGGCATCGTGGTCGCTTTGCTGATGCCGATTTTTGAGATGAACAAGCTGGTTCTGTAGGGTATCGCCGACCCTGCGGGCAACCACCGGTGCCGTGCAGTGAGCGGCACGTCGCAAAAATTTCATGCGCCTCGTGATGCGCTTCACATTTCCGCTATTTGGGCTGCTTTGACCTCTTGTGGCATGTGCTGCCGCATTCTATAAACAAGCCGTTCGTTACATAACGTGCAGTGCTTGGGACAGGAGGTCTGCAATGAGCATGGTATTCGAGAGTCAGCCGGAAGCATCCGAGGACTTCGTTGATTTTGACGAGGCACCGGAAAGCTCCGCTAACGGCAGTGAGTTCGACGATTTCGAAGAGGACGAGTATGACGACACCCCGATCTTCGGCAGCAACGGGGCCGTCGACGACTTTGTTGGTGACAACTCGGTCATTTTTGATGTGGAAGGCCTGGTGGCAGAGTTCGAGGCGGAATCCGGGCGGCGCGCGTCACCGGCGGCGCGCTTGCGCAAACGGCTCGAGGCGCTGGCCGAACGCAAGCGGCGGCATGCTGAACTCATGGATTTCGACGACTACGAACTGGACTAAGACGAGAGGCGCGCGACAGCCATAGCGGGTGGCGCCACCCGTGTGGCTAGTGGAAATCGCGGCTTGCAGAACGCACTTCGTGCAACAGCTCGCTGCGGTCTTCAAGCCGCGCAGCAATGACATGCAGTACCCTGCCCTGCTTCTGCAGTTTGCCGTGCACGACCATGACGATCGCATTGAGCAACTCCTGACGCTGCCGCTCAGCGACTGCCTCCCAGACAATAAGGTTGGCAAATCCCGTTTCATCTTCCAGTGTCACGAAGGTTACGTTGTTGGCGCTGCCCGGCCGTTGTCGCGTGATCACCAGGCCTGCCACCGTCACCGGTGCGCCATCTTGCAGCTGCCACAGATCAGTGGCGCGCAGGCACGCTGAACCCAGCGCGTCGCGAAGCAGCGCAACCGGATGTTGCCGTAAACTAAGGCCTACGCTGGCGTAATCCTCAATAACCGACTCCATCTTGTCGGGCCTGCGCAGTAGCGGAGTGCCCTCGGCAAACTGTGGAATACCGAACAGCGGCTGCTTCGTTTCGATGCCAGCCACCTCCCAGCGCGCCCGGTAACGATGCCCGGCTACGCTGTGCAGCGCGTCGGCAGCGGCCAGCACTCCGAGCTCGGCCGGCTGCAGGCCCGCCCGTTCTGCCACCTCATCGCTGCTTCTATAGTGGCCACCAGCGCGGGCTGCGACCAGCCTCGCCGCTGTTTCGCTGCCGAGCCCCTTTACACAGTTAAGACCCAGCCTTAATGCCGGCTTCCCGCAGTCACCGCGTTCGAGAGTGCATTCGAGATCGCTGGCGTTGATATCGACGGGCCTTACCTCGACACCGTGACGCTGCGCCATCTGAACAAGCTGTGAGGGCGCATAAAAGCCCATCGGCTGGCTGTTCAGCAACGCACAGGTAAATGCGGCAGGCTCATGACACTTGAGCCATGCAGAAACATAAACCAGCAACGCGAAACTCGCTGCATGTGACTCCGGGAAACCGTATTCACCGAAACCCTGAATCTGCCGGAATATTTGCTGCGCGAACTCGGCGGAGTAGCCACGCTCACGCATACCGTCGACCAGCCGCGCTTCAAATGGCCCCAAGCCACCGCGCCGCTTCCAGGCCGCCATCGCCCGTCGTAGCTGATCCGCCTCACCGCCGGAAAAGCCCGCGGCAACAATTGCCAGCTGCATCACCTGCTCCTGAAAAATCGGCACCCCCAGCGTGCGCTCAAGCACCCCTTTGACCGCTGCACTGGGATAGCTGACCAATTCTTCACCATTGCGACGACGCAGGTAAGGGTGAACCATGTCACCCTGAATGGGGCCCGGCCGGATGATGGCGACCTGAATCACCAAATCGTAGTAGTTACGTGGCCGCAGCCGCGGCAACATGGCCATCTGGGCGCGCGACTCTATCTGAAATACACCGACTGTATCGGCGGCGCTGATCATCGCGTACACCGCCGGATCTTCAGCGGGTACCGTAGCCATGCTGAAGCCCCGTCCATACCAGTTCTGCAGTAAGTCAAAGCAGCGATGAATAGCCGTCAGCATGCCAAGCGCAAGCACGTCAACCTTTAGCAGGCCCAGGTCGTCCAGATCATTCTTGTCCCATTGAATAATGGTCCGCTCAGGCATCGCGGCGTTTTCCACCGGCACCAGTTCGGTGAGCGACTGTTCCGCGATCAGGAAGCCACCAACATGCTGAGACAAATGCCGTGGGAAACCCATTAGCTGCTCAACCAGTTTCAACAAGCGTCGCAGCAACGGGTCGTCAGGATCGAGGCCGGCTTCAACCGCGCGCTCCGGGTGTACGGTGCGACCGTCCCACCACTGCATCGATTTCGCCATGCGTCCCAGCTGCGGCTCTGCGATGCCGAGCACCTTGCCGACATCGCGAATCGCACTGCGCGGCCGGTAAGTGATCACCGTGGCCGTCAGAGCGGCGCGCGAGCGACCGTACTTGCTGTAGATGTACTGAATCACTTCTTCCCGCCGCGCGTGCTCGAAATCGACATCGATATCGGGCGGCTCACCCCGTTCGCGCGAGATAAACCGCTCAAACAGCAGGTTCATACGGGCCGGATCCACTTCGGTAATGCCCAGACAGAAGCACACAGCGGAATTGGCGGCCGAACCACGCCCCTGGCACAAAATACCCTGCTGCCGTGCGAAACGGACGACGTCATGCACCGTGAGGAAATAGGCCTCATAGCGCAGCTCCTCTATCAACTCCAGCTCGCGCTCTACCTGGAGCCGCGCCCGCTCCGGAGCGCCGTCAGGCCAGCGCCAGCGGAGTCCCTGCTCGGTTAACGCCCGCAACCAGGAGGCGGCATTGTGGCCAGCAGGCACGAGCTCACGCGGGTACTGGTAGCGGAGGCTTGTGAGGCTGAACTCGGCAAGCTCAGCGATCCGCAACGTCTCGCGCAACCAGGCGGCCGGATAGATGGCCGCCAGGCAGGCTCGCGAGCGCAGGTAGCGCTCGCCGTTCGGATGCAGAAGGTGGCTGGCTTCGTCCAGACGCACACCGTGACGCACGGCTGTCAGTGTATCCTGCAGCGCCCGGCGGCCACGACGGTGCATATGGACGTCGCCACAAGCCACAATAGTGCATGAGGTTCCGTTTATAAGTGATTTATATTTATCAATTTTAAATTGGTGATCGCCGTCCAGATGAAGCTCGGCAACCAGCCAGGTGCGGCCGGGAAACCGGGCCTCCAGCCAGCGCAGGTTCGCCGCATCAGCGGGTGAGCCTGGCAGGTATAACGCCAGGCAACCCGGCAAACCCCGGGCCAAATCATCGCGCTCCAGCCTGTACTGACCCTTAGGTGCCGCGCGTCGCCCGCGTGTAATCAATGCGCATAAAGCCGCGTAGCCGCTCTTGTCGACAGCCAACAACACCAGGCGCAGGCCATCCTGCAAGCGGAATTCGCTGCCGACAATGAGCTTGAGCGGCAGGTCGCGGGCCGCCATGTGAGCACGCACCACACCCGCCACCGAGCATTCATCCGTGATGGCCAGCGCGCTGTAGCCAAGCTCCGCGGCGCGCGCCACCAGTTCCTCGGGGTGCGAAGCACCCCTTAGAAACGTAAAGTTGCTGACGCAATGCAACTCCGCATAGCCTGATGATGCAGTCACCCGAATACGCCATGCAGATACCATCTGGCCTCACGCCGATCCCGGTAGACCCACCAGGCACTACCGTACGGCCCGCGGACGATGCGGTAATCGCGGCTGACATCCCGACTATCCCACCAGCCGGCCTCCACCCGCTCGATATGCTCAATGGGGGCAGCTGCAGGTGTCAGCGCCATAAGCCGGGGCTGGCGCAGTAACCAGAGCGGCCGCGGCTGGCGATACAGCCCGGTTAGCTGCGCCGTGCCAGCCGCCGCAGACACCGCGGCTGGCCGCCAGGCGTATTCAGGACGATGCTCCGCGACCGCACGTAAGCCATACACGCAGGCCTGCCCCAAGCGAGCCTGCAGACGCTCAACCAGACGCTGAGTCTGGCTGCTTTGCTCAGCAGAATGCGGCTCTGTCATGCCCGGCAGTGAACGCGTAGCAGCATTCGCGGGTGCGCACTGCGGCAACGCCACGGCAGTCAGTATTAAGCCGGTGACAGGTGCTTTGAGAGCGGTGCGGTCAAGACGCAAGCTCAACAGCTCAGCAAGATAACCAGTTTGCGTGCAGGGCCCGGACAGTGCCAGCGTGAACTGCGTGGGCGGTAGCTCGCGGTGCTCCAGGCTGAAGTGGAGTTGCTCTGCGACAGCCTGGCGCTGTCGCAAAAAGGCGCCCAGACTCTCCAATAAGTGCTTGCCGTATAACAATATTTGCTGCGCGCTTTCAGTACCGTCCGGCAACTCGATATGCCGTTGAAATTCATGCGGCTGTTGATGCCAGCGCAATAACTCCGGCATCCGCCCAAACGCCTGGTCCAGTTCCTGCAAATAACCAACGCCGACACGCCGTGCAAAACCTGCACGCGGCAAACGTCTGCATTCGGCCAGGTTCCGCACCCCCATTTGGCGAAGCTTAATCACCGTGGCCGCGGGCCAGCCCAGTTCGTGCAACAAAAGCCCGCCCAACTGCGATGGCAGCTGCCGGGTATCAAGACAAGCCTGCGCTTGCCCTGCTTTCGCTAACCAGTACGCCGCACGGGCGGTCGGCGCACACGCGGCGACGACGCTATAACCATGCGCCTGCAGCGTCTGCAGCAACCCGGCACGAAGCGCCTGCAAGCCCCCAAAAAGCCGGAGGCTGCCGCCCACTTCGAGGGCCAGCGCATCCGGTTCGAGCACACTGACAAGCGACGTCCAGACACAGGCCTCGTCGGCCAACCGGGTCAGCAGGGCCCGCGAGGCACTTTCAGCAGAGCCGTCGTGGCCAGCCCCGCCAAGTTCCGGGAATACGAGGCACAGCCACAGAGACTGATCAAAGTCCGCGGCAGGTTCCGCCCAGACTGCGGAAGATATGGCAGCATCATGCCCCGGCTCAGCCGCCACCACGGGTCTGGCTGCCGCCTGCGCAAGCCTCCGGGCGCGACCGGCAGACCGCGGCCGGCGTTTTAGCATGACAAAAACGGCACGTCGCGATTAATTGCCAGGGTCAGCGATCCGCTCGGCCCGTACCGATTACGCAGGATGCGGATGTGCAAACCTGTTGCAGTCGCCTGCAGCTGCAAACGCAATGGAGCCGTGGCACGCTCATGCAGAAAGCGGCTGTGACGGAACACCACGACCCAGCACGAGCCGGCTTCAGCAGCCAGCTGCAGGCGACGTAATGCCCGTGGATCAATATGGGTAAACCAACCCAGCACCGCAGCGCAAACGTTAGAGCGTAAGACCTGTTCCATCGCCCATAGCGCATCATCCGGCCGCTGCACATCAACCACCAGCATGCGCGTGATATCCAGCTGTTGCTGCAGGAGCGCAGGCGCATACGGAATATACGGCGGCATTAACCAGCAAACCTGCCGCCGTGGCCCCAGCCGTTCGCGCAGCTCAGGCGCCAGGGCCGCAGGCTGACCGAGGCGTGCCAATGCCGGCATGAGCAACCGCAGCTCTCCTATGCCCTGCACATCCTGCAGAACTTCGGTAAGCACACCCAGTGGCCAGCCGCCCCCCAGCTTGTCATCCAGGTTTGCAAACCCGCTCGGCAAGACTCCCGGCCTGACTTGATGCGAGCCGGGTCGCCATATATGGGGGTTGCCCAGCAATTTGGAGAGTCGGTCTTTCCTCGACATGGCAGTCGCACAGCATTGAATGCAAACGAACGGTGGCTAGTGCCTGAAAGGCATGCCGTTACGCAACAGACCGACAACAACCCCCTCAATCACCAGGCTGTTTTCGCTGAGATCAACCTTGATAGGCTGAAAGTCTTTATTTTCAGGCAACAGCCAGACGATGCGACCTTCCTGACGGTAGCGCTTAACGGTGACCTCGTCTTCCAGGCGCGCAACGATGATCTGCCGGTTGCGAACCTCGGGAGTCCGATGCACAGCAACGAGGTCACCATCCAGGATGCCGACATCTTTCATACTCATGCCATCGACCCGCAGCAGATAGTGCGGCACCGGCTGAAACATGTGCGGATCAATACGAATGTGATCTTCAATATGCTCCTGGGCCAGGATCGGATTGCCCGCCGCAACACGGCCAACCAAGGGTAAACCCATTTGCTCTTTCAGCACGTCCTTGAGCTGTATACCGCGGGAAGTACCCGGTATGAGCTCAATGACGCCTTTGCGCTGCAGGGCGCGCAGATGCTCTTCGGCCGCATTGGCTGAACGAAAACCTAACTCGGCAGCAATCTCTGCCCGCGTGGGCGGCATGCCGGAAGCGGCTATGCATTCACGAATGAATGCCAGTATTTGCGACTGCCGCGGAGTAAGCTCAGACATGGTAGTGCCCCTGTTTGCTAACTGTATATATAAACACCACTGTGATTATATACAGAAAGAATGCCGGTGCAAGCCTGCCTGCTTCGGGCTGAACCCCGTCCGGTAACCGTCGCCCTACTCAGGAGCGACACGCCAAAGCCCCCTTAAACCGCACCCAATCAAACATTTGCAGACCATATACAAGTTGCGATTTAACATTGATTACGTCATCATCCGCATAGCCGCCGTATGGACTTGATTGTCTTTGCGACCGTTGTCATATCTGTCTTTCTAATATCGAGGACTCGTTTCATGAACCACAAAGTTCAAACCGCCATAAAGGTGACCGCCCTGGCTCTGGCCATGGTTGTGGCTACCGGCTGCACCAACGTCGAAAATCGCATTGACGAGCTGGAAACCAAGATCGGCCTGCTCGAGCAGGACGTTGCCAGCGCCAAGTCCAGCGCCGCTACTGCCGCCGCCGCCCAGCGCGCTGCTGATTCGGCCCAGGCTACTGCTGACGCTGCTCTGGCAGCTGCGAACCAGTCGCAGTCTTGCTGTGATGCAACCAACGAGAAGATGGATCGGATGTTCCAGCGCAGCCAGAGCAAGTAAGCTCGCACTGAGAACGAAAAGCCGCAGCAGATGCTGCGGCTTTTTTTTGCCCGAATTAGGCGCTGCAGGCCCTGCGGCCGCTTAGAAAACACGCCGCCTGCGGATTGTCTAGCGCTCTGCCATCACCTCGGCAGGAGTCCGCCGCACGCCCACCAGAACCGGCAGACCTGACTTTTCACGAAACACTTCTTCGACACGATCCCAGTCCACATTGGCCTCACGCTCCGCTGTGGCGCGGACGTATTCCTCGGTGACCAGTGTGAGACTGTTATCCACAGGAGCCGGGGCGGCCGCGTCACCCACGTCTGCGCCCGCGGCGGCCGGCGCAGTATCCAGAACCGGATGCACTTCCATGTACAGCTCTTCGCCCTGCCAGCCAAACTTGACCGGCTGGTTTACGATCCGCACCGGCGTATCGACAACGGTGCGGGCAAACAGCCATTCGATGTCTTCCGGATACAGGCGCACACAGCCGTGCGTCACGCGCATCCCGACGCCGGCCGGCCGGTTGGTCCCGTGAATCAGGTATCCCGGCAGCCCCAGCCGTATGGCATAGGCGCCCAGTGGATTATTCGGACCGGGCGGAACGACGCGCGGCAACGGCCGGCCCTCGGCAGCATGCTCCTCGCGAACTGAATCAGGCGGGTACCAGCTCGGGTTACGGGCCATCGCAACCACGCGCGTTTGACCGAGCGGGGTCTCCCAGTCCATCCTGCCAATGCTTGCCGGCAGGGTGGCTACCCGGGTGCGTCCGCCCTCCTGGTAGTACACGTACAGGCGGTACTCAGCAATATTAATGACGATGCCGCGCCGTGGCGCGCGCGGCAGCAGGTAGGCGGTTGGCACAACGACCTCGGTCCCGGCGCCCGGCAACCATGGATCCACCTCCGGATTTGCCAGACGCAGCTCTTCAAAACCCACTTTGACGCGGCGACCAATGTCGACCAGCGTGTCTTCGTAACGCGCAACCACGACTTCAGGGGCGCCGATCAGGGCATCTGATTCGACGTCCGGGCCGAGCTCGTAAACCAGTCCGGCGCCGGCAACCGGCATCCAGCCCAGCAGGCCGGCAAACATCCAAATGTGCGCTTTCATCCTCGCAACTCTGCACCAAATAAGGGTATCAGTATCGCATAGGCAAACCCGGTTATGACCAGTATGGCAGCGATATTCAGCCACAGCCCTGCCCGGCTCATGGTGCCGATCCGCAGCAGCCCGGAGCCAAACACAATCGCGTTGGGCGGAGTAGCCACCGGCAGCATGAATGCGCAGCTTGCGGCGAACGTGGCGGGCAGCATGAGCATCAGCGGCGGCAAGCCCAGCCCGAGAGCAACGGCGAGCAGCAGCGGCACCAGCGTTGCGGTCGTGGCGGTATTGCTGGTCAGCTCAGTCAGGAACACCACCACAGCCGTCACAACCAGCACGACACTCAACAACGGCCAGCCGGCCAGATTAGCCGCCAGACTGCCCAGGTAGGCACTGAAGCCGGAGTTACCAAGCGCCGCAGCTAATGCCAACCCCCCGCCAAAGAGAATCAGCAGGCCCCACGGCAGCTTGACGGCGGTTTGCCAGTCCATCAAAAACTGCTGACGGCTGAAACTGGTGGGCACAAGAAACAGTATCACCGCGGCCGTTATGGCAATGCCGGCATCAGTCAGCTCAGCCAGCGGCCGGACTCCGGCAATCACCCAGCCGTTCAGCAGCGGCCGGGTCAGCCACGCCAGCGCGGTTGCCAAAAACACCGCCAGCGTCAGCCATTCGCCCCGTACCGGACGCGCCAGCGCCTCGCGCTGTTCGCGCAGCGTCGCTGCTGCTGCCGGGAACGTCTGAACGCGCAACGGGAATACCCAGCGAGTAAGCAGCCACCAGGCGAGCGGCAGTAATACCGCGACCAGCGGCAGCGCGAACTGCATCCACTCGAGAAAGCCGATGCGGCGGCCAAGCTGCTCGCCGATAAACGAAACAACAAATACATTGGGAGCCGTGCCGATAATAGTACCCATACCACCGATCGAGGATGCGTAGGCAATACCCAGCAACAGGCAGACCGCAAACGGCTCATCAGCCCGGCCGTCATCCAGATCATTACCCGGCAACAAGCGGATGACGCTGGTGGCAACCGGCAGCAGCATGAGTGTCGTGGCTGTATTGGTCACCCACATGCTCAGTAGCGCCGAAACCGCCATAAATGCACCGATAATCCGTGCTGGCCGCGGCCCGACAGCGGCCAGTACATTCAGGGCGAGGCGCTTGTGGAGCCCCCAGCGTTCGAGGGCCAGCGCCAGTATGAAGCCGCCCATAAACAGAAAGATAATTTCATGTCCGTAGGAGGCAGCGGTGGTGCCAATATCGGCGATGCCCAGCAGCGGGAACAGCACAAGGGGCAGCAAGGCGGTGACCTGTACAGGGATTGCCTCGGTCATCCACCATACCGCCATGCAGGTTGCCACGGCACCGGTGGCCCGGGCAGCGGCAGGCAAGCGGATTAGTTCTCCCGAGACTGCGCTGTAGCTGTCGGGCAGCAGAGTCCACAGCAGCCCTCCCAGCAGCGGCCCTGCCATTAGCGCCAGGACGCGCAACCACCGGTTTGCGGACCTAGTCGCCGGGGCCACAACGGCACGTATTCAGCGGTGGGAACCCGCGCATCAGTAGCGCAATAGCACCGAGCCCCACGTCAAACCACCCCCGAAGGCTTCGAGTATCAACAGTTCACCGCGCTGAATCCGGCCGTCGCGAACGGCGACATCGAGCGCCATGGGGACCGACGCAGCCGATGTATTGCCGTACTCCTGCACGGTCACTACCACCCGCTCCATCGGCATCCCCAAACGCTTCGCGGTGGCCTGGATAATGCGGATATTGGCCTGATGCGGCACCAGCCAGTCAACGTCAGCCCGGCTGATCTGATTCGCTTCCAGCGTTTCCTGAACAATAGACTCCAGGCTTTTTACGGCAACTTTGAAGATTTCGTTGCCGGCCATGCGCACGTTAAAGCCGTCGCGCAATGCATCGCCCGGAAACTGCCGCGAAACCCCGGACCGGGCTGTCAGCAAGTCTTTATAGCGGCCGTCAGCCCGCAGGTGACTGGAAATGATCCCGGTATCCGGATCTGGCTTCAGCACGACGGCGCCGGCGCCGTCGCCGAACAGCACGCAGGTAGAGCGGTCAGTCCAGTCCACAATACGCGAAAGCGTCTCGGCGCCCACGACCAGCGCGCATTTGGCGGCACCGCTGGCAACATACTTGTCGGCAATACTCAGCGCATAGATAAATCCGCTGCAGGCTGCCTCCAGGCTGAATGCCGGACAGCCGTGGATACCCAGACGCTCCTGCAGCAAACAGCCGACATTCGGGAACACGAGGTCCGGAGTGGTCGTACCCACCACGACGAAATCGATTTCATCCGGGCCGACCCCGGCAGCATCCATTGCCGCACGGCACGCCGCTTCTGCGAGATCCGTCGTGGTTTGATCATCGGCGGCAATATGCCGCCGCTCGATACCGCTGCGCGAGCGGATCCACTCATCGGACGTATCGACCATCTTTTCGAGGTCAGTATTCGTCAGTACTTTTTCCGGCGCATAGTGCCCGGTTCCGGCTATTCTGGAAAACATCAGCTCGTTTGTGCGCTCAGCATTTTATTAATGGTATCAGGAACACCCTTCTCGACTTCGAGCATGGCGACCTGAATCGCCTGCTGAAACGCAACCGTATCAGCACCACCATGGCTTTTGACGACAATACCGTTTAAACCGAGAAAGCTGGCTCCGTTGTAGCGACGGGGGTCGAGCGCATCGCGCAGATTTTTCAGCACGGGTAACGCCACCAGGCCCGCAAAGCGCCCGTAAATGCCGCTGCCAAACCCCTGCTTAATGTAGTGCGATACCAGGCTGGCGGTGCCTTCCATCACTTTGAGGGCGACATTTCCCGAGAACCCGTCACACACAATGACGTCGGCCCGATGCTTACCCACCTGATCGCCCTCAATGAAGCCGACGTAATTGAGGCTGCTGGCTGACAACATCGCGTGAGCCTGACGAATGGTGTCATTGCCCTTAATCTCTTCCTCGCCAATATTGAGCAGGGCAACCCGCGGGTCGCGGATATTTTCGATAACGGCAGACACCACTGACCCCATCACGGCAAACTGGAACAGGTGATCAGCCGTGCAGTCGGTGTTTGCCCCGAGATCGAGCATATGGGTATTGCCGCTTATCGTCGGGATAGCCGCCATAATTGCAGGCCGATCAATACCCGGCAGCGTTTTCAGCACGAACTTGCCGGTCGCCATCAGCGCACCGGTATTACCCGCGCTCACACATGCATCGGCCGCACCTTCCTTGACGAGGTTAATGGCGACCCGCAGTGACGAATCCTTTTTCTTTCGCAGCGCATCGCTGGGCTTCTCATCCATCGCCACAACCTCGCGCGCATCAACCAGCCGCAGGCGCGGATGCCCTTTACTGAGACGGGCCTGCAGAGTCTCCACTTGCCCAACGAGGACGATGTTGAGTTCCGGATGCTGTTCCAGCATGGCCAATGCGGCAGGAACAGAAACTGCCGGCCCAGCGTCACCGCCCATCGCATCCAGAGCTATAGTCAGCGGTTTGGGCATACGCAAGAAACCTGATTCGACAGCGCGGCAGGGTTCGGGAACCGAAGGCGGCGCGCACCGGCGCGCGGCATAAGGCGTCTAATCGATGGTGTCGACCGGAACGTTCAGGATCTTTTTGCCACGGTAGTAACCATCGGCACCGACGTGATGCCGCAGGTGGGTCTCCCCCGTGGTCGGGTCCGTGGACAACGCCGGCTTCTTGAGCTTGTCATGACTGCGCCGCATACCGCGGGTAGAGGGTGTGCGTTTGCTTTTTTGAACTGCCATATCGAGTACTCCAGACTCAAAATCAAATTAGAAACTTCAGTGCTGCCGCGGCGTGGAGCCGGTGAGCAGCCCACCGCGCGGCGCGGGTATTACTACCTGTCATGGCCTGACGAACCCGGACTGTTCAGCAGATCGGCCAAACCAGCAAACGGTCGCGTCATTTCAGGCTCCTCGACACGAACACCGGATCCTGCCGCGCAAATCCGCGTGTCGTCATGCTTTGGCGCCAGCGGCAAACTCGCCAGGATTTCATCCTCAAGCAGAGCCTGAAGATCCAACCCGACATTATCTACCACCAGCGAGTCAAACCTCAGCTCAGACGCGGTTAATGCGTCCAGCTCACTCTCATCCGCCAGGCACAGCAAGTTAAACGTCACCGTCACCGGGAAGTCCAGCGGCTGCAAACACCGCTGGCACTCCAGACTCAGCTGCGCGTCGATCCTGCCCGCCAGTTCGGGCCTGCCGTGACCGTCGCTTTGCAACGCCAGCGAGGCACAGACACGGCCCGTGCCAGGAACGTCGGCCGCCGCAAGCTCCTGCAGCCGGGGCAGCTCCGCCACGGTCAGGTTCAATTCAAGCCTATGCTTGTCAGCAGCCCAGTCCCGCAAACGGGCAAAACTTACCGGTTCGGAGAGCATAACCGCGCGACTATAGCATAAACTTGCAAATTAACCGCCCCGAGAGCGAGTGACAGCAATAGGCAATCAGCATATGCACCCATCATCCCCACCCCTGATCCTGGCCTCGCGGTCCCCCTATCGGCGGCAGCTCTTGCAGCGCCTCACCAACGCGTTTGAGTGCTTACCGGCGGATATCGACGAACAGCCCCGGGAGGGTGAGACCCCGGCCCGGCTCGCCGCTCGGCTGGCCGCCGAAAAGGCGGAAAAACTGGCTGCTCAGCACCCGGGCGCTATTGTGGTCGGCTCTGACCAAGTGGCCGCGCTGGGCGACTCAGCGCTTGGTAAGCCGGGCACGCCGGAGCGAGCCGCTGAACAGCTGGCAGCCTGCGCCGGGCGGGAGGTGGTGTTCTACACGGCTGTCGCCGTGATCCGCACGGACCCGGGCTTCCGCGAGCAGCACACGGACATCACGCGGGTGCAGTTCCGAAATCTGACCGCGCCGGAAATTAACGCCTACCTCACGGCCGATCAGCCGTGGGACTGTGCCGGCAGCTTCCGCTCCGAGGGGCTGGGGGCCGTGCTGTTCGAATCGATTCACAACCGCGATCCGGCAGCCATTATCGGACTGCCCCTGATCTGGCTGGCCGGCAGCCTCAGACGGGCGGGCTTGCAGCTACTCTGAAAGCTACCCGCTTCGGTCTTCAGTCCCGGGCGCGGCGGAGTTCTGCAAGCACTGATTCCAGCGCAGCCGGCAGCGCTGCCGTGACGGTCATGGGCCGACCGGTCAGCGGGTCGGTCCAGCCGAGGCGGCCAGCATGCAGAAACAATCGGCGCAGGCCCGCGGGCGCTGTGACATCAGCACCATACCGGTTGTCGCCGGCTACCGGCAGGCCCAGCGCCGCCGCGTGCACCCTAATCTGATGCGTACGCCCGGTAAACAGTTGCACCTCGCACAAAACAGCGCCGGCAAAAATCTCCTGCGGCCGAAATACCGTCCGCGCCGCTTTGCCCGAGTGACTGACTCGGACATGACGTTCGCCGCCCTGCCGGTGTTCGACCTCGAGCGGCAGCTCGACATTGCGATCACCGCCCTGCCAGCGCCCCACCAGCAATGCCTGATAGCGTTTGTCGATCTCGCCTGCGCGCATTTGCTCATGCAGGCTGCGCAGAGCGCTGCGCTTCTTGGCCACCAGCAGACACCCGCTGGTATCCCGGTCCAGCCGGTGCACCAGCTCCAGGTAGGGGCTCTCCGGACGCGCCGCGCGGAGCAGTTCGATCGCGCCGAGACTCACCCCGCTGCCACCATGCACCGCCAGCCCGGACGGTTTGTCGAGTACCAGCAGCCGTTCATCCTCAAAGATTATGTGAGTGAGAATCCAGCCGCTGCGGGCCTCGTCAGCCAGCGCCGCCGGTCCGGAATCACTGACATGCAGTGGCGGAATGCGAACGACATCCCCAGAGACAAGTCGATAAGCCGGTTTAGAGCGGCCTTTATTCACCCGGACCTCGCCTTTGCGAATCAGTCGGTAGATACGTGTCCGCGGCAGACCCTTCAGCTCAGTCAGGAGAAAATTATCGAGTCGGCGATCCGCCCCGTCCGCGTCAATCGTCACGAGGCGCGCCGGAGATTTTGGCTCTGTGTGGGTCATCTGCGGGAAAAAATTACCGGAATCAGTGCGTTGATGACAGGTTGCAGTGTTGTTATATTAACCCAGTCGGCGTCCGCGATGCGCCGGCGTTACCCCCCGGGGTTTATGAGTCGCATGGGTTATGTTCCCGGGCCAGGCGCCCGGGAGTTTTATATCCGGGCCTTTTTGCCCGGGCTGTTTCCGGTCTGCGGTGAGTGCATCGCGATCTTATCGGCTACCTGGCTGGTGGAAAGCAGCAAACAGTCTCTTTGTTGAATTTTTTCGTATTGTGAAGTTGTCGTTACAAGGAACTGCTGTATGCAGGTCGTGACCGTTTATTCCCCGGCTTCAGGCCGACGCGCGATCCCTAAAAGGGTTTGCAGGCACCGGACGATGAACCTCGTCCGGTCCGGGATGATTATGCGGGGACGGCCTGTTGCTTCCACTGGTGTATGTCCGGGTGCCCCCAACCGTATCAAAGCAGGGGCTTATGAAAAGAATGCTAATCAATGCAACTCAGGAAGAAGAGTTGCGCGTTGCCATCGTAGATGGCCAGAAACTGTATGACTTAGATATCGAGGTCGATTCCAGCCAGCAGAAAAAAGCCAACATATACAAAGGCACCATAACGCGGGTCGAGCCCAGCCTCGACGCTGCGTTTGTCGATTACGGTGCGGAACGGCATGGGTTCTTGCCGCTCAAGGATATTTCCCGGGAATATTTTCTTAAAGAGCCTGAGCCCGGCAAACGCGTCAATATTAAAGACGTGCTGCGTGAAGGCCAGGACATTGTCGTGCAAATCGACAAGGACGAGCGCGGCACCAAAGGCGCAGCCCTCACCACGTTTATAAGTCTGGCAGGCCGGTTTATTGTCCTGATGCCGAACAATGACCGTGGAGGCGGCGTATCACGTCGCATCGCGGGCGAAGACCGGGAAGAAATCCGGCGTGTCCAGAAGCAGCTGAATGTTGAACCCGGCATGAGTTGTATTGTGCGGACTGCAGGTATCGGCCGGTCTATTGAGGAACTCGAATGGGACCTGGACTACCTGCAGGGCGTGTGGAAATCCATCCTCCAGGTGGTGGTCGATAAGCCCTCCCCGTTTCTGATCTATCAGGACAGCAGCCCGGTCATTCGTGCGCTGCGGGATCACTTCAATTCGGAAATCGGCGAAATCATCATTGATGATGAGAAAGCCCTGCAGGAAGCGCGGGAATTTATGGAGCACGTCATGCCCCATAACCTCCGCAAGCTGAAAGAATACTCCGACGAAGTGCCGCTGTTTACGCGGTTCCAGATCGAAAGCCAGATCGAGTCAGCCTTTGCGCACAGCGTAAGCCTGCCCTCGGGTGGCAGTATCGTTATCGACCACACCGAAGCCCTGGTCTCAATCGACATTAACTCCGCACGGGCTACCAAAGGCGGCGACATTGAAGCGACTGCGCTGGCGACCAACCTGGAAGCGGCGGATGAAATCGCGCGGCAATGCCGGATACGCGACCTCGGCGGCCTGCTGGTGATCGACTTTATCGATATGGGCCCGAGCCGCAATCAGCGTGAAGTAGAAAATCGCCTTCGCGACGCCGTCAAAACGGACCGGGCGCGGGTCCAGATCGGGCGGATTTCGCGCTTCGGACTCCTGGAGATGTCGCGGCAGCGGCTGCGCCGGTCGCTGGGCGAATCCGCCAATCAAGTCTGTCCGCGCTGCAACGGCTCCGGAGCGGTGCGCAGCGTTGAATCGCTGGCACTGGCCATTCTCCGTCTCATCGGCGAGGAGTGCCGCAAAGACCGGACCGCAAAAGTCATTGCAGAGCTTCCCGTTGACGTCGCGACCTTTCTGCTCAACGAGAAGCGCAGCTGGATCTCATCTATCGAGCAATCGGCCGGAGTCGAGATACTGCTGGTGGCGAACCCGGCACTCGAAACGCCTAATTATACAATCCGCCGGGTGCGCGACGATCAGACACTGCTCTCCGAGAACACCGGCGCCAGTTACACGCTAACGACGCCGGAAGGCGATCTGCTTGAGGAGGCTTTACAGCTTTCCAGCAAGAAAACCACCGAGAAGCCGGCCATTGCGGGGATGCGCCCGGAGACCCCTGCCCCGGCACCGCAACCGCGGGAACCGGAAGCTCCAGCGCCGGCGGCGGCAGGCGGGCTCCTCGGATTCATCGGCAAGCTGTTTGGGAGCGCCGGCAAGGACGAAAAGCCGGTCGCCAGCTCAACAAGCGCACGCAAACCCCAGCGCAAGCGTGCTGAGGCCGGCGACAGCAGCGAGGGGACAAGCAGCACCCGCAGCAAGCGTGACGGCCAGCGCAGCCGGCGTAAAACCGGCGACAAGCGCCGCAGTGCGGATGACAAGCCGGCGCGGGGGCGCAAACGCGACTCCGCAGCAGCCGAAAAGCCGGACGCTGCGACGGCTGGTGGCCATCCGGAGGCTGACAATCAAGCGCCCGACTCCGGTCCGGCCCCGGCCAAGAAGAAACGTCGCAGGCGGCGGCGACCCAGCAAGGCAAGCACCCGCAATGGTGCCGGCCCGGACAAAACTGCGGACAGCAGCGATAGCGCCGATGCAGCGCCCGCCAATAAAGCAGCGGACAGCAGCGGTCAGGCACCGGCAAAGTCATCCCCGCCGGCGGCACCTGCCGAGCAGCCGAAAGCCGGTGTAACCGAACCTGCGCCGACCGGCACTGACGGCAGTAGCGCCAAAGCCGCAGCTGCCGGGCCGGCTAGCGCGGCATCGGCGGGTAAAGGCGGCGATGCCGGAGCGATGTCGGACGCCGACC
Source organism: Gammaproteobacteria bacterium (assembly GCA_036351295.1). GTDB lineage: Bacteria > Pseudomonadota > Gammaproteobacteria > Steroidobacterales. The sequence continues at coordinate 45,697 of JAZBOT010000079.1, forward strand.
GCAAACTGCCCTGGGAAGCCGGCGGAGATGTCGCGGCAGGCGACAAGAAGTCCACCTATACAGTATGGTCTTCGGACGACCCAGGCGTTTAGTCGACAGACTCCACGTCGCAGCACCGTGAAGGCGAGCCGTTGGCTCGCCTTCACGCTTGTTATTGCCGGGAATGCCGCTCCAGAAAACCGTCGATCGCGTCATCCAGCATATCGATGACGCGTTGAAAGCCCTCGCTGCCGCCGTAATAGGGATCCGGGACTGCCGCGCCGCGGTAACGTCGGCTGTAGTTGAGCACCTGCTCTACCCGGGCCCGACCGCTACCGGCGCCCAGCTTGTCGAGCGCCCTGAGGTTCTCTTCATCCATCGCGAGGATGTAGTCAAAGCGCTCGAAATCAGTCGCCTGCACCTGGCGTGCCCGAAGCGCTTGCAGCGCTACACCACGTTCTGCAGCAGCCGCTATCGCGCGGGCGTCGGGCGGCGCGCCGATATGGTAGCCGTGGGTGCCGGCTGAATCGATCAGAAAAGCGTCCCCACGTCCTTCCGCCTCAACGCGCGCCCGCATCAAGCCCTCGGCCGTCGGCGACCGGCAGATGTTGCCCATGCAGACAAACAGCACCGACAATGGCTGTGCATCGATTCCGTTCATAAGTCCTCGCTACGCAGAAACTCGCTAACCCGGGCCAGATCCTCGGCGGTGTCGACGTCCGGACCGTGCGCGGCGCCATCGATCGAGACACGAATCTCGAGACCGAGCCACAGCGCGCGTAGTTGCTCAAGCCGCTCCGCGTTCTCCAGCGCACAGGGGCCCGCAGCACCGAGTTCGTGCAGCGCGCTGACCCGATAGGCATACAACCCGAGATGGCGATAGGCAAGCCCCAGCGGCACGGAATTGCCATGACCGGCCGCCGGAATCGGCGCGCGGCTGAAGTACAGGGCCCGTCCCCCCGCATCAAAAACGACCTTGACCACATTTGGGTCGGTGTAATCGACCAGGCTTCCCAAGGGCGTGCACAGCGTACCAATCGCCGCATGTGGATGAGCGGCCAGCAGCTCGGCAACGCGGTTGATACTGGCGGCCGGCAACAATGGCGCGTCACCCTGAACATTGACGACGACATCGTCCGCTGCCCAGCCACGCTGACTGCAGACCTCCGCCACGCGCTCAGTACCCGACGCGCAGCTTGATGCCGTCATACAGATTTCCGCGCCGAAGGCCGCGGCTGCCTCAGCGACACGGTCGCTGTCGGTAGCGACCACGACCTCGGCAGCCGCACTCTCGCGGCACCGGTCCCAGACATGTTGCAACATGGGTTTACCGGCAATATCCAGCAGCACTTTGCCGGGCAGCCGTGAAGACTCGAAGCGGGCAGGTATGACAACGCGAAAAGACATAGCGGACATAGTGGTTACTCAGTGTTTCCGGACAGCTTGCCCGGGGGCCCGAGCCTATCCTGAATGCGGCTCAGCAGTTTGTCAGACTCGGACGACGCGAACCGGACCGTGACCGGGACAAACCACAGGTCACCCTCTGCGTCCGGGTATTTCACCGCATCTTTTTCGGTCATCAGCACAGGCTGCGCGCGGCGCCGCTGCAGCTCTGCCAAATCGGTTTGGGCATGGTCGGTCAGGGGCACCGGATCAATCACGATACCAAAGGCTTTAAGTGTAAGAAAAAATCGTCCCGGGTTACCAATCCCCGCCACCGCCCAGACCCGTGTACCGGCGAACTCCTGCAGCGGGCGGGAAATATCGGAACTGGCAAGCCGCCGGGCCGCGAGTGGCTGCAGCTCAAAGCGGATTCCCGCGAGCGCTGCATCGCCGCCATTTATGAGCACCGCATCGGCTTCTGCAAGCCGGCTTACGGACTCCCTCAGGGGTCCGGCCGGAAGCCGGTAGCCGTTGCCGAACAGCCGTTCGCCGTCGACCACAATCAGCTCTACCTGACGCCGCAGCGCATAGTGCTGGAGCCCGTCGTCAGCGACCACCACATTCGCACCGCATTCTGCAGCCAGCCGCACTGCACGGACCCGGTCGCTGCAAACGCAAACCGGCAGGCGAGTCGCGTGATGCATTAGCAGGGGTTCATCTCCAACCCGCTCGGGTGAGTCCTCTGCGGTTACTCGGTGTGGCTCACCGCGCACCGTACCGCCATAACCCCGACTCACAATAGCAGGACGGTAACCCGCCCTGACGAGGGCCTGACACAGCCAGATGACGACAGGCGTCTTGCCGCTGCCGCCTGCCGTAATATTCCCGACGATCACGACGGGAACCGGCAACTCCGGCGCGGCACGCCAGCCCCACCGGTAGGTCAGTCGGCGGAGGCCAGCAACCGCGGCAAATAACCAGGCAAACGGCAGCAACAGCAGCGCGAGCCGCGAATTGCCGTACCAGATGCGCTCAACCAGTTTCTGCGCGACCATGCTCATCATTAAACTGCAGCCGATACAGCGCCGCGTACACTCCATCCGCGGCCAGCAGCTCAGCGTGCTTTCCGGTTTCCATGATGGCGCCGTCCTGCATCACAACAATCCGGTCAGCGGTCTCAACGGTGGACAAGCGATGAGCAATTACGAAGGTTGTCCGATTCGCCATCAGTCGCTCGAGCGCTGCCTGAATATGCCGCTCAGACTCGGTGTCGAGTGCCGACGTCGCCTCATCCAGAATAAGAATCGGCGAGTTCTTTAACAGCGCCCGCGCAATTGATATCCGCTGCCGTTGCCCGCCCGACAGCAGCACGCCGCGATCACCCACCATGGTTTCCAGACCGTCGGGCAGGCCATCGGTAAACTCAGTCACGTATGCTGCTTGCGCGGCGGCCTCTATTGCCGAGCGCGGCACATCAGCCAGCACCCCGTAGGCGATATTGGCTGCAATGCTGTCATTAAACAGCGTGACCTCCTGGCTGACCAGGCTGATATGCCGTCGCAACCCCGCCAGCGAATAGTCCTCAAGCCGCCGGCCGTCAATCCGGATCTCGCCGGCGGTGCAATCGTAAAAGCGCGGCAACAGGCTTACCAGGGTTGACTTGCCGCTGCCCGACCGACCGACCAGTGCGATGGTTTCGCCCGGCGCAACACGGAGACTCACATTGGCCAGTACCTCATCGTCAGAATTACGATAGCGAAAACTGACGTGGTCGAACTCAACCGCACCCTGCACGTGGTCCGGAGCATACTGCCCCTGATCCAGCTCCGACTGCTCATCAATGATGCGAAACAGGCTCTCACCGGCGGCGATTCCGCGCTGAATGGCAGCGTTGACGTTGGTCAGGCGCTTTAGCGGGGCCATCAACAAAACCATCGCCGTAATAAAGGCCGCGACAGTCGGCGTATCAATATCCAGCGTACCGATCAGATAGATCACACCGGCAACACCAAACGCGGTCACAAACACTGTAACGCCGTCACCAGCCGCGCTGGTCATAAGCAACCGCATCTGGATGCGGCGATTGCGCTCGTTAGCTTGGGCAAAGCGCTCCCGCTCGTAATCCTGCCCCCCGAAAATCTTCACTACTCGATGGGCTTGCAACGCTTCTTCACCGATACGGGTCATGTCGCCGACTGAGGCCTGAATTTTTTTGTTCTGCCTGCGGAACAAGGTTCCCAGATAGCGGACGAGCAAGGCGATGATGGGAGCCACCAAAAACACAAACAACGCCAGCTGAGCGTTGAGGTAAAGCATGTACAAAACCAGAAAAATGATGGTCAGCGAGTCTTTCACCAGCGTAATGACAACGGTGGAGGCCGACTGCGCAACCTGATTAACGTCATAAGTCAGTTTCGCCAGCAGCTGACCCGATGATTCATGATCAAAAAACTGTGTTGGCAAATCGAGGTACCGGCCAAAAACCGCGCCGCGCAATTGCTTGACGGCCTTGTTGGCGATCCAGCCCATGCCGTAGCTGGAAAAAAAATTGGCACAACCGCGGACAACAAACAGCAACAGCACGGCCAGCGGCAGGCAGCGCTTCACCAGCGCTTGCCGTTCGGTCAATTCGCTACCCGCCGAGACAATCTCGGTTAATTGCTGGATCAAGAACGCGAAACCGGCATCCGATGCCGCAAACAGCGCAGACGCGCCTGCGACGCCGATAAATACGGGCCAATGCGAGGCGCTTAGCGCCAGTAAACGCTTGTAAATAGCCAGCGGCGTGTAGGCGGTATCTATAGCGACACCTATGACGGATCCGGCCGGATCGTGGCGATGTTGATTTGCACGTAACCGAGTTTCCCGGCCACATCCATCGCGGTAACAACAGCCTGATGCGAGGCCTCCGCATCAGCATTTATCGTGATTTCGGTGCCGGCCTCATCACCAGCCGTCTTGCGGATGGCGCTTTCCAGCGTCCCGGGCCGCGAGTCGATCAGCAGGCGGCCATTCACAAGGTAGGTACCCTGCGCGGTAACCGCAATGGTCAGAGGCACCTCTTCCTGCTGCGCAGACTCGCCGGAGCTCGCCTCCGGCAGACGGATACCGATGCGTGACTCGCGCACGAAGCTGGTCGTAATCATGAAAAACACCAGCAGCAACAACACCACGTCAATGAGTGACGTCAGGTTGATCTCCGGCTCCTCGCGCCGCCTACTGCTCAGGTTCATCGCCCTGCCCCAGCGCGTCCATGTAGCGCTTGCGGTGCAGCGCTTCAATCAAGGTGATGGCCTCTTGCTCCATCCTGACCACCAGCGTGTCCACCCGCCCACGCAGGTACCTATAGGCGATCAGCGAGGGGATAGCAACGATCAGGCCGGCGGCCGTCGTGATCAGGGCCTCGGAAATACCGCCGGCCAGTACTGCTGGGTTACCCACTCCCTGGCTGGTGATTGCCTCGAACACGTTGACCATGCCGACGACGGTGCCCAGCAGACCGAGCAATGGCGTGATCGCAGCGATGGTACCCAGCGTATTCAGATACCGTTCAAGATCGTGGACCACATGCCGACCGGTGTCCTCAATGCGCTCTTTCATGATCTCCCGGCTGCGGTGCCGGTTATTCAGCCCAACGCAGAGGATCTCACCCAGCGGCGAACTGTCGTGCAGCGCTTTCAGGTGCTCATGATTCAGCTTGTTGGTGCTGACCCACTCCCAGACCTCCTTCGTGAGCTGCCGTGGTATCACGCGCTTTTCCTGAAGAGTCCAGAGCCGCTCCAGCGTAATAGCCGCGGCTGCAACGGAACACACGATGATCGGGAACATGACCCAACCACCCGCTTGTATGATTTCCAGCATAGGGTTCAGAGCAAGTGACTACGCGCGCAGCAACTATAACCCGCGTTTAGTCGCATTTACAGCGGCACACAGCGGACGGGACGGGCCGCGAACCACCCACGGTCGACGCCAATCGGCGCGGGCTTTGGCGACCAGACGGAACTCGCCGGTCGTGTCCGGGGCAAAGGTCAGTGCCCCGGTCAGTGCGGTATTCAGAACGCAGCTACCCTGCTCGCGCCATCGCTCGACAACCGCGCCATCGGGAAACCCCCAACGATTCAGAAAGCCAGCGGTAACGACGGCGTAGCGCGCGCGAACAACGCCTACCAGCGGCGGGCTCGATGAGGTGCGGCTGCCGTGATGAGGTACCAGCGCGACCGCCGCATCGATATTCCCGGTTCGCGCAACGAGCACGCTTTCCGCCGGTGTTTCGATATCGCCCGGAAACCAGAACCGCTGACCCGCGACTTCAATGCTGACCGCGCAGGACCCGTTGTTGCGAGACCAGCCGCTGTGATGCAACGGATGCTCCACTCTGACCCGCAGCGGGCCCAGTTGCCAGGCCTGATCACGCCGGCATATCAGCGCTGCGGGGTGCGCCTTGGCCACATCCGGCGGGGTCACCAGACGTGCGACTGGCAAACCGGCCAGCACACTGGCCAGCCCGCCGGCATGATCCGCATCGCCGTGCGAGACAATCAGCATATCCAACTGCTTCACTCCAAGCTGGCGCAAAGCGGGCAGCAGGGTTTGTGCGCCGGCATCGCCGTCGCGCCAGCTTGGCCCGGTGTCGATGAGCAGCGCGCGCGAACCGGCAGTCACCAGCGCGGCGGTGCCCTGCCCGACATCAAACACCATCAGTTGCGCCAGAGACGGAGCCTGCCAGCGCGCCAGAAGGCCGGCCATCACCAAAGCCGGCATCCCGGCCTTCCAGCGCGGCCAGGGTGGAGGTGCCAGCAGCAGTCCGCTGCCGACCGCCAGCAAGACCCACGCCGTGCCGCTCATCCCGCCGGGCGCGGTGGCGGCGAGCGGACATTCTGCGGCTACTCGCAGGCTGTCAAGCAGCAGGTCAAGCGCGCAGCTGGCGACCGTCAGCAAAGGTGCGGCAAGCCCGGGAGCCACCTCGAGCAACAGCGTGCCCGCCAGGCTCAGCGGCAGCACGACGAGACTGAACCAAGGTATCGCCAGCAAATTGATCAGCGGTGAGAGCCAGGCCACCCGCCCGAAAAACAGTAGCCCCGGCAAGGCCAGTGCCGCCGCCAGCAGCAACTGAGCCATGACCCCGCTAGTGACCCGGTTCCGCCAGCGGCTGCGCCATGAGTGGCCGCGGGCTGCGTTCATTGACGGCAAGCGCTGGCCGATAAGCAGCAGCGCGCCGACGGCGCCATATGAGAGCCAGAAGCCGGGAGCGAGCACGCTCGCGGGGTTCAGGCCGAGCTGCACGACAGCGACCAGCGCCAGCGCGCGCGGCACCGCAGACCCCCGCAGCAGCGCTCGCAGCGCCACGACCACCGCGGCCATCAGTGCTGCGCGCACCGTCGGAATTGCCAGGCCAGCCAGCAGCGCATAACCCAGCGCCAAGCCGATGCACAGCGCCGCCGCAGGTGTAGCTGAGCGCACGGGCCAGCCTCTGCCGTTGAGCCAGAAACCTAAACGCCGTCCCAACCACCAGCCTGCCAGCGCGAGCATCCCGACGTGCAGGCCCGAAATAGCCATCAGGTGGGAAGTCCCGGTAGCCTGAAAGATGCGCCAGCGCTCCGCGTCAATCCACTGCCGGGCCCCGACGGTGATCGCCGGGAGCACCGCGGCGACGGCGGCATCCTCCGGCCATGCGTGCAGGCGTTCGGCCAAGCGCTCGCGCAGGCGGAGCAAACTCCCGACCGGGAAGCCGACGGCGCCCGTAACGGGGGCGCTGGCGTTTGGTCGAATATAACCGGTGGCATGCACACCCTCGCGGTACAGCCACAGGTGGCGATCAAACTGACCGGGGTTCACCTGGCCATGTGGCGGCTTGAGCCGCACCAGGAAACGGCGGCACTCACCGGCACGGAACACGGCCAACGGCTCAGCGCTGTGGATCTGGACCCGGGGCACGCGACCCCACGGGGCGTCCGCGATGACCTCCACCCGCAGCCGCGTGCCCGCTTCACCACGGCGCGGCAACTCCGTAATGCAGGCATGCAGACGGATATCGCGGAGCCAGAGAGGCTCGGGCAACACCTGCTCAAGGAAGTGAAATCCAATCATTCCCGACCAGGCCCAGGCGAGCACCAGGGCCAATGCCCGGGGCCCGGCCAGCCAGTGACTGAGTCCTGCCAACGGCACCACGCACACGACCCCTGCAGGCGACAGCAGCGGTGCCGCCCAAAACTGGCCCAGCAGCGCGCCGACCACGATGGCGACCGCCACGGTGCCCATTTTCGTGCGAGAATCCTAGTAGTCCTGTCGGTTTGGCCCGGCAGCCCGAGACGATGTGCGTGGCCGCGACCCTGAATAAAGCCGGCACCCGCAGATGATGTTATTCAAGATACTAAGCAATGCCGCGCCAGTTTTTTACCCGCCTATCCAGACGATTCAGCCAGAATCGCGAGCACCCCTGGTACCTGAAGCCATTCGACTATTTGCTGGCTCATCCGGTCTACTTCTCCGCCAGCAGACGCAGCATCAGCGGCAGCATCGCGCTGGGCCTGTTCGTCGGCTTGTATCCGTTGCCGGCTCAAACCGCCATCGCTTTGTTAGGCGCACTGCTGCTGCGGGTGAACTTGCCGTTAGCGGCCGTATCGGTGTGGATTACCAACCCCATCACTTTCGGGCCGATTTTCTACCTCGAATACCGGATCGGCGCTGCTCTCCTGAATATACCCACGGTAGCGATTACCGATATCACTGATTTCACCACCCGCAGTGAAGCCCTGGCCGCCAGTTGGCAACCGCTTTTCTACGGTGCGACCGTGGTCGCCATCGCGGTGGCAGCAACGGCCTACCTCGCCATTAGCGCGGCGTGGCATTTTTCGACCGTTCAGCGTTACCGCCGGCGGCACAAGCAAAGCGGGCGTGAGGCAAGCTAAGCCGCGGCAGGGCCGTTAAGGGTTTAGCACGCCTGCTTCGAGCGTCACGGTGCGATCCATGCGGGCCGCGAGTTGCGTGTCATGGGTCACGATGACCAGGCTGGAGTTAAATTCGCGGTTCAGTTCGAGCATTAATTCGAATACCCGTTCACCGTTGCGCTGATCGAGGTTGCCGGTAGGCTCGTCAGCCAGCACAACGGCTGGCCGGGTAATAAGGGCTCGCGCGACCGCCGCGCGCTGCCGTTCACCGCCCGACAACTCGCCTGGGCGATGATCGAGGCGCTCGCCCAGACCGACGCGCTCGAGCAATGCCCGCGCGGCCGCCCGCACCTCATCGAGCGGGTCTTTGCGCAGCAACAGCGGCATTGCCACGTTCTCCAGCGCGGAAAATTCGGGCAAGAGGTGATGAAACTGGTAGATGAAGCCCAGCGAACGGTTGCGCAACGCGCCGCGAGCCGCCGCATCGAGTTGGGCCATGTCCTGGCCCTGCACCCGCACGGTGCCGGATGTCGGCAGATCAAGGCCGCCGAGGCACTGCAGCAGGGTCGTTTTGCCCGCTCCCGACGCGCCCACTATCGCGACACGCTCGCCCGGCTGCACTGAAAACGAGACACCGCGCAACACTTCCAGCACGTTGCCGGCGTCCGTAAACACCTTGCGCAAGGCCATGCATTCGAGCACGGCGTGCGGAGCCTGCGAAGCCTCATTCATGCCGCAAGGCCTCTGCCGGGTTGGTCCCCGAGGCGCGCAGCGCCGGGTAAATCGTTGCCAGCGCAGCCAGCAAAAATGTCACCAGGCAAACCTGGACCACATCACTCAGCTCCAGTCGGCTGGGCAACTCACTGATGAAATAGACGTCCGGTGCCACAAAGCGAATATCCAGCAAACGCTCTACGAACGCCACAATGGCCCCGATATTAAGCGCAACCGCGACACCCACCAGCAGCCCCAGCAGCGTACCCGCGGCGCCAATGAGCGTTCCTTCGCTGAGAAATATCCAGAGTATCGAGCGCGCGGACGAACCCATGGATCGCAAGATCGCGATCTCTGCCGACTTTTCACGTACCACCATAACCAGCGTTGAAACGATATTGAACGCCGCGACGGCTACGACAAGCAGCAGGATAAAGAAAATAATCGCCTTGGTGAGTTCGATCGAGCGGAAAAAGTTTGCATGCTGCCGCGTCCAGTCGCTGATGTACACGCCGCCACCGCCGGCCAGCGCAACCTCACGCACGGTAGCACTTGCGTTCAGCGGATCAGCCACCGACAAACTCAGCCCGGAAACCGCGTCACCGTAGCCCAGCATCCGCGCAGCGTCATCAATATGGATATAGGCCAGCGACCTGTCATATTCATACATGCCCGCATAGAAAATGCCGCTCACCTCGAACCGGCGCATCCGGGGCAACATCCCCGCCGGGGTAACGGTGGTGGCCGGCGTCATCAGCACCACATTGTCGCCCGGGCCCACGCGTAAACGTTCCGCCAGTTGCGCGCCGATCACAATGCGGTATTTGCGGGGTGCCAAAGTGTCCAGACTTCCGGTAGTCAGCAAGCGCGCCGCTCCGGAAGTCTCACTCTCTGCAGCCGGATCCACTCCGCGCAACTCAACCCCCGCGATGGCCGAGCTGCCGACCAGCATACCCTGCCCTGTAATAAACGGCGCGCTGGCGAGCACGTTCGGGTCATCCCTGGCGATGTTCTGCATAAACTCCCAGTCGACCAGCTTCCCGCCCATACCGGAGATCGTGCCGTGCGATACCACCGACAGAATCCGATTGCGCACCTCGTATTCGAAGCCGTTCATCACTGACAGGACCACGATCAGCACTGCGACCGCGAGGGCGATACCCAGAACAGAAATCAGGGCAATAAACGAAACAAACCGGTTGCGGCTACGCGACCGCAAATAGCGCAGCCCGACAAATACCTCGTAGGGACGGAACATCAGACTGCCCTCGCTTCGGCCCGCTCATTCATAGCGCAGCACCTCTGCCGGCTGCACACTCGCAGCACGTGCCGCCGGATAAATGGTAGCGAGTGTAGTAACGAGCAACACGATGGCCGAAGTGCCCACGACATCACCCCACTGCAGTTCAGTCGGCAACTCAGTGAGGTAATACAGATCCGCGGGCATAAAGCTAAATCCAAACAGGGTTTCAAGCGCCGGCGCGAGCGTATCGACATTGAGCGCCATCCAGACGCCCAGCACCAGCCCCAGCAGCGCGCCAGCCCAACCAATCACTGTCCCCTGTAACACGAACACCGCTACGATATCGCCCCGTGTGCATCCCAGCGTCCGCAGTATCGCAATGCCGCCCCGCTTCTCGGTAACGACCATGACCAGCATCGCCACGATGTTAAATGCGGCCACGCCGATAATCAGCGACAACAGCAACATCATCATGATTTTCTCGATGCGTATAGCCCGAAAGTAACTCGCGTTTTCCTGAGTCCAGTCGCGAACAGTGAGGTCTGGCTGATCAACCAGCGCCGCTACCGCGGCGCGGACCACCCGCGGTGCGCTGAAAATGTTTTCGGTCTCTACGCGCACTCCCGTTACAGCGCCACTCAAGCCACCCAGTGCGGCCGCGTCCTCGAGGTACAGCATGGCCCGCACAGAATCATGATCCTGAACACCCAGTTCGAATAAGCCCACCACAGTGAAGCTGTCCGTAACGGACCCGACTCCACCACCGTTGCGCGGCGGCCGCGGCACCAGCACCGTTACCCGGTCACCCAGCGCCACCCCAAGCTTCTGCGCCAAAGCGCGGCCCAGGACAATCCCCCGGCCGCGCGGTGTAAGCTCAGCCAGAGAACCGGCCAGCATACTGTTCGCGACTTTTGACACTCGTACCTCGAGGTCCGGCTGCACCCCGGTAACCAGCCCCGCTGTCATGGCACCGGCTCCGGACAGCATTGCCTCGAGTTCAACATAGGGTGCTGCCCCAGCGATACCGGGTTGGCTGTCGAGCGCCGCGGTCAACTCGCGCCATTGCTGCAGCGGCTCGTCAGCAACGACAGCCGCATGCGAAGTGAGTCCCAGCAGTCGGTCACGCAGCTCCGTTTCGAAGCCATTCATGACCGACAATACGACGATGAGGGTGGCTACGCCCAGTGCCACGCCCAACACCGAGGCCACCGTAACAAACGACACAAAACCGCTGCCGCGGCTGGCCCTGAGGTAACGTAATCCGACGAACAGGTAAACGGGTCTGCGCATGGGTGCGGCTCAGCCGTGCGGCCGCTGTCCGGCAGAAGGACAACCATAACAGGCACGCGACCTTCCTGCGGGGATGTGAACTGGATTGTATTCGACCATGCCTGCGGAGTGCTATATTGACCGGAATTGGCGCAATGGAGAGTACCAGTACCATGCTGCGAAAAGCTATTTCAGTCATGCTGGCATTTGGCTTTCTGGCTGGGGCGAGCTCGGCCGAGACACTCATAATTGAAGGCATTCAGGACGAGGCCACCACCCGTCCGGATCGCGGAGCCACTCAGGATGAGGTCATTCGCGAGTTCGGCGAGCCCGTGCAGCGGCTCGGCCCAGTCGGCGAACCGCCCATTTCAACCTGGGAGTACGCTCCCTTTGTCGTGTATTTTGAATACGACAAAGTCGTGCACACCGTGGCCAAACGCTAGCTCGCCACCCGGCAGCATCCGCACGGCCCCTTGCGGGCGAGACCGCCGCCCCTGATCGACAGTCGCCCGGTGCCGCTGGTGCAGGCACCCAGCGAACGGCACTCGCCGCCGCGCTGTGGGATAATTGGCGGCTGACAAGCGCTTGCCCACCCCACTGCCTATGACAATCTCGCTGGTAAGCCCACTGCGGGCCGACAATCCGACTGCGACCGACTGGTCCGTGGGGCAGGCCTATGGCTGTGGCGCGGCACTGTTTGCTCATCAGCTGCATCTTCATCGCGGGCGGCCGGTCGTGGTCATTGCGCCGTCAGTCGCGGCCGCCGAGGTCCTCGAAGAGGAACTCCGCTTCTTTGCCGGAGCAGAGGCCGTCTGCCACATTCCGGATCCGGAGGTACTGCCGTATGACAGCTTCAGCCCGCACCCGGATCTTGTTTCACGCCGCCTGAAAGGTCTCGCCCGACTGTCTGCGGGAAAAGCAGGCATCATCCTGCTCGCGGTCGGGACGCTGCTCAGTCGCGTACCGCCGCGGGATTTCATCGCTCGTTTCAGCCTGACGCTGGAACAGGGCGCGGCTATGGAGCTTGAGGAACTAGCTGCGCAGCTCGGTCGCGCCGGCTATGTCCGGGTCAGCCAGGTCGCTCAACCGGGCGACTTTGCGGTGCGCGGCTCGCTGATCGACCTGTTTCCTATTGGCCTGGCGGAGCCGATCCGTGTTGATTTCTTTGACGCCGAGATCGACTCGCTACGACAATTTGACGTGGAGACGCAGCGTTCGGGGCTTGCGCTCGACCGATTCGAGTTGCTCCCTGCGCGGGATTTTCCGGTCGACGCGGATGCCATCAAGGGGTTCCGCGGCCGCTATCGGGCCCGGTTTGCCGGCAATCCGGCTGACTCGCTGATTTATTCAGAGGTTTCAGCCGCGCGCTTCCCCGGTGGCATCGAAAACTACTACCCGCTGTTTTTCGATTCCACCTGCACACTTTGGGACTACCTTCCCGCGGAGGCGATCATCGTGTCGCCGGGCGATACATCCGCCCTGCTCGACATGGGTTGGCAACAGGCGCAGGTACGCCATGAGCAGTATCGCCATGATCGCGAGCGGCCCGCGCTGCAGCCGCACGAACTGTTCGTGCCGCCGGACGAACACCGGGAGCAGATTCGCCGCCATGAGCACGTGCGACTCCACCGCCAGGAACTGCCAGACCGCGACGGCGGCAACCTGACCCTGGGCCATGCCCCTGCCGTCCTGATCAATACTCACGCCGCTGAGCCAATCACCGAACTCCAGCAGTTCGTGCAGAATTACGACGGGCGGGTGTTGCTGGCCGCAGAATCACCGGGCCGGCGGGAGCTGCTGATTGACCTGTTACAACACCGCGGCCTGAAGCCGCAACCGGTGGCTGACTGGACAGCTTTTCTGGATAGCGACGCCGCTCTTGGCATAGTGGTCGCGCCGCTGAGCGAAGGCGTGGTGGTGAACGCGATGCGGGCCTGCATCATTGCGGAAAAGGAGCTGTTCGGGGCTCGTCCCGCCCGCCGCCGGCGCCGCAAAACCCGCGACCCCGAAGCCATTTTGAGTGACCTCAGCGACCTGCGTCCCGGTTCACCGGTGGTTCACGAAGAGTACGGTGTCGGCCGCTACCGTGGTCTTTCGCACCTGGTCATTGACGACATTCCAACTGAGTTTCTGACGCTGGAGTACGCAGACGGCGACTTGCTACATGTTCCCGTGGGTTCGCTGCAGCTGATCTCAAGGTACTCCGGCAGTGCCCCCGAGCACGCGCCCCTGCACCGGCTCGGGACTGATCAGTGGGCCAAGGCACGGCGTAAAGCCGCCGAGCAAATTCGCGATATTGCAGCCGAAATGCTCGACCTCTACGGCACCCGTGCAGCTCGCAAGGGCCGGTCGATGCGGGCTAATCCAGCTGATTACGAACGGTTCGCTGCTGGCTTCCCGTTCGAGCTCACTGACGATCAGGACGCGGCCATAACCGCAACGCTGGCTGATATGGCTAAGCCCCAGTCGATGGATCGCCTGATTTGCGGTGATGTCGGTTTCGGCAAAACCGAAGTGGCCATGCGCGCGGCTTTTGTTGCCGCCATTAGTGGCTATCAGGTCGCAATTCTGGCCCCGACGACACTACTCGCTCAGCAGCACTATCAGAACTTTTGCGATCGCTTTGCAGACTGGCCGATCAATATTGAAGTCCTGTCGCGATTCCGCACCGCTGCCGAGGCGCGCGATGTCGTGGCCTCTGTCGCCGCCGGCAAGACCGACATTGTTATTGGCACCCACCGGCTGCTGCAAACTGACATCGCGATGCACAAACTAGGCCTCGTGATCATCGACGAAGAACATCGATTTGGCGTCAAGCATAAAGAGCGCCTCAAACAATTGCGTACTGAAGTGGACATTCTCACCCTGACGGCCACGCCTATCCCGCGGACGCTGAATATGGCACTCGGCCAACTGCGCGAACTGTCACTCATCACGACGCCGCCCGAATCCCGCCTGTCGATCAAAACCTTTGTGACCCAGTGGCGTGACGCCATGCTGCAGGAAGCCTGCCAGCGCGAACTGCAGCGCGGCGGACAGGTGTATTTTGTTCACAATCGGGTGCAGGACATCGAGAAGATTGCCGAACGGCTGCGTGGCATCATGCCCGATGCCGAGATACGGGTGGCGCATGGACAGATGCGCGAACAGGAACTTGAGCAAATCATGCTCGACTTCTATCACCGTCGCTTCCATATACTGGTTTGCACCACCATTATCGAAAGCGGAATCGACATCCCGAGCGCCAACACCATCGTTATCAATCGCGCGGATCGATTTGGTCTCGCGCAGCTGCATCAGCTGCGGGGTCGGGTCGGCCGATCACATCATAAGGCCTTCGCCTATCTGCTCGCCCCGCCGGCGGAGCAACTGACGCCGGATGCCGGCAAACGTCTGGATGCCATCGAGGCCATGGAAGACCTGGGGGCCGGTTTCGTACTGGCAACCCACGACCTTGAGATTCGCGGTGCCGGCGAGTTGCTGGGCGAAAGCCAGACAGGGCAGCTTCAGCAAATCGGCTTTAGTCTTTATACCGAGTTGCTGAGTCGCGCAGTGGCGGCTATTCGGCGCGGCGATATTCCGGCGCTGGAGACAAGCCAGGCGGAAAGTACCGAGGTCAATCTGCACGTGCCCGCCCTGTTGCCGGAAGACTATATGCCCGACGTACAAATGCGGCTGATGCATTACAAGCGGATCGCCAGCGCGCCCGACACCGGCAGCCTGCAGGAACTGCAGGTTGAGCTGATTGACCGTTTCGGGTTGCTGCCCGAGTCTGCTCGCAACCTGTTTCGGCAGGCACAGTTGCGTCTGCAGGCGATGGAACTCGGCATTCGCAAGGTGGAATGCACCAGCGGGGGCGCCACAATCCAGTTCGGCAGCCAGCCCAACGTCGACGCCGGGGTGCTCGTGCGGATGATTAGCGGGGATCCGCAGCGTTACCGGTTTGACCGCCGGCAACGATTTGTCGTAGTGAGCGAGATGCCGGACAGCGAGGAGCGGTTTGCATGTATTGAACAGCTTCTGGACAGCTGGCTGGCCACCGGCACGGTTGCGAACGCGGCCACCGCAATTGTGTAAACTTATACCGCGATGAAAACCTGGAAACTCATCTTCAGCTTACTGCTCCTGGCCGGTACCGGGTTACCGGCACTGGCGGCAGACAACGACGAGCCGCAGTACCAGGTGGAGCTGCTGGTATTCCGGCACCTCGACCAGTCGCGTTCGACGCCGGAAGCGCCACGCGTCATGGCCCGTAACATGGACAGCCAGCTGGAACGGCAGCTGGCGCAAATTGACGTGGCGGGTACAGACACCACCCCGGGCGTGCCGGAAGCAGACACCGCAGCGCCGCAACCTGCGACCGCCTGGGAACCGGTTATCTCCGGCACCCGTCTGTTGAGCAAAGAAGCAGAGAAACTGCGACGGCTGGGGGCTTACGAACTGCTTGGGCACCTCGCGTGGACGCAAACCGCGCCGGATGTGGCGGACGCGGAGAGCATTGCGCTGGCAGAACTGGGTCTCGACGCACAGGAGGCTCACGGCACGATCAGTCTGTACAGCAAACGCTACCTGCACCTGGCGGTTGACGTTGCTCTCGGGCCCGAGCTTGCGGCCACGACCGACCAGCCAGACCCGTTCAGCTTTCCCAACGCTGTGGTTGTCAGCATGCAGCCAGAAATCAGCGCCTCACGACGCATCAGACCGGGACAGCTCACCTATTTTGACGCGCCCGAATTTGGCGTGATTGCGGTGGCCGAGCGAATCCCGGCAGCAAACGAACGCTAACCGGAAGCGGTTGCCGCGCTAAATTTGCGCGGCTATGCGCCGCTGGCCCCGCGGCAGGGCGTCGAGGTTCTGTTCGGCATGGCGGAGCAAATCTTCACTGCTTTGGGTTGCGCCTGGCGTGAGCGCCGCGTAGCCGCAGGAAACAGTCACGAAACGGTCGTGCAGCGAACGTGGATGATGTATGGCGAGCTCCCGCACCCGGGCAGCGATCTGGTCCGCAAAACTGGCTGCGGCCTCAGTGTCGGCGTTGCCCATGAGCACCACGAAACGATCTTCGCTCAGGCGCGCTGTCAAATCGCCCGTACGCCGGAGAGAACCGCTAATCGCATGCGCCACTTTACGCACGCAGGCATTCCCACCCTGACGGCCGAAGACATCGCAGTAGGTAGCGAAGCTGTCAATCTGAAATACCAGCAGCGCAAGCGAATTCCGGTTCCGGCGGGCAAGGCCCCAGTCCCGTTCCAGCAGTTCCTGGAAGGCACGGCTGTTCAGAACGCCGGTGGTATTGTCGCGCCCCTCGAGACGGCGAATATGCCGGCGGGCGTCCCGTAACACGGACAACAAAGCATCCCGGTCATGTGCGTCCGCGGTTTGTTCGGCGGTTGCCACGGGCCGCTCACTGGCGACCCAATAGCGGGGCTCGCCGGGGCGATCATAAAGCGGCAGCAAGTCAAACAGCAGCCGGTCGCTGGCACCGAGGCGCGGATGGCAGTGCAATTCGGCTGTATGCCGGGCGCCATCCAGGCCACCGTGGGCCACCGTGAGTTCATCCCAAGAGCGGCCGACCATTTCGCCGGATTCATAGCCGCTGAGCGCCTCAAACGCCTGATTCACATAAACCACTGCATTGCGATCGCTTGCGAGGTCGATGATTGCGGTGGCAACCGGCGACACGTCCAAAGCCTGTTTTATTATTGCTTTACTGAGGCTTGTGATCATCTTATCAAAAACTGCTCGAAGCGAATTGGGCGAACGGATGTACGTAAGCATCCGCAAAGATGTCTTGATAGTACGAGGGCACCGGCTATAAGGCTGTGACCGGCGTCACTGTCAGCACATGCAAGCCGGTGCTAACCGCAGGCACCCTGCACCGCGGATCCGCTCAGACCGGCAGCACAGACAGAAACCGCGTGATGACCTGGCGGGCGGCAGCCATAGCGGTTTGCAGGTAACGCTCAATGTCGGCGTGAATAGGCTGGCTACCGCGACCCGCTGCCGCGTTCACCACCAGGCATAAACTGGCGTATGCGAGGCCCGCTTCGCGCGCCAGGCCCGCCTCGGGCATCCCGGTCATGCCGACTACGGTACAGCCATCCCGCTCCAGCCGATCAATTTCGGCCGCCGTTTCCAGGCGCGGCCCCTGAGTCACCCCGTAGGTCCCCCGGGGCGTGAGCGGCACCGCGGCAGCGCCCGCAGCTCGAATTAAGCTATTTCTTAGCTCTTCGTCATAAGGATTTGTAAAATCGATAAATTCTGTTGACCCTACCCGATTATCGAAAAACGTATGCGCGCGGCCGTAGGTGTAATCGATCAGCTGGTGCGGAAGCACGAGGCCGCCGGGTGGCGGCTCGGCGGCGATACCGCCCACCGCGTTCAGACCCAGCACGGCATCGGGTTGCCACGCGTCGATGAGCGCGATGTTTGCCCGGTAATTGACGCGATGCGGCGGAATATTGCCCCGGTTGCCATGGCGCGCAAGAAACAGCACCTCATGCCCCGCCTCCTGCCACTCTTCGGGTGCAGCAGAAGGCGCGCCCCAGCGCAGGCTAGCCGCGGGCTGGTCGGCTGCTCTTCCGGCGCGGGAAAACAAGCCGGCGCCTGTCCCACCGACGATCGCCACCCGGGCCATCAGCCCGACTCCGGGCGCAGAGCGTAAATTCCGCGCAACTGGCGCCAGCGGTTGTGCAGGTCCATGCCGCAACCAAAGACATAGCGATTCGGCAGGGTCAGGCCGGTGGTGAAATCCGGCGGGGCGATGCCGGCATCGCGCGGCACCTCTTTCACAAAGGCCACGGCGGTGGTGACCCGCGCCGCGCCGGCCTCCAGGCAGGCGTGACGCACGTCCTGCAACGTCAGGCCTGCATCAAACACGTCGTCGACCACGATGACATGCCGTCCGCGAACCTCGTCAGCGGGCCGGCGAATCCACTCCAACGCCCCGCCCGAGGTTTGCCCCCGATAGCGCGTCACGTGGCAGTAGCTCACCGAATAGTCACCCTGCAGACGGTCTATCAGCCGCACCAGCGGAACGAGACCACCGTTCATTACCCCAAGCAGCACAGCATTCCCGGCGGCCACCAGCGGGCCTAAGTCCGCCGCCAGCGCGTCGAAACCCGCGTCTACCCGGGCGCTGGACACCAGCTCCTGCGCCCCGGGCGGCAACTTGACGACCTCGCCAGCCATGCCGCTCAGCCGTCCAGCTGCAGGTCAGGGGTCGCCTGAGCCTGCATCACGGTCGCCCGCAGTGCATCCCAGCCGGCGCTGCCATAAGGTACCTCCGCATACCGCTGGCGGTTGCTGCGCATTGCCGCCAGCCGCGCCTGAGAAGACACCCGCGGAGCAGTCTGCAGCTCCCCCAGCACGCTCTCGACGCTGGGTCGGTCATTGCAGATCAGTGCCATATCGGCCCCTGCATCGAGTGCCAGCGCGGCACGCTCAGTGACGCTACCGCCGATTTCAGCGCCGGCCATGCTCAGATCGTCGGAAAAAATGGCTCCCGCAAAACCGAATTCGCCGCGCAATACGTCCTTCATCCAGTAGGCTGAAAAACTGGCGATCGCGGGATTCACAGCCGCATAACGGATGTGGGCCATCATCACGCCCCGCAGGCCATCCGCAATCAAGCTCCGATACGGCCGCATATCGTCCAGTAAATCACCGTATTCACGGCGGTCCTCGGGCAGCACGCAATGCGAATCGCCCACGACGCCGCCATGGCCCGGGAAATGCTTGGCAACCGCGGCCATACCCGCCTGCCGCATACCCTGCATATAGGCCAGCCCCAGCGCCGCAACACATTCGGGGTCCGTGTGAGCAGCGCGATCGCCGATGACTTCGCACAGTCCGCGGTCAATATCGAGCACCGGAGCAAAGCTGAAATCGACACCCACATCAAGCAGTTCGATTGCCATCAGACGTGCTGTCTGCAGTGCAAGCTGGCGGCCTCGTGCGGCCTCGATGTCGTATTCCCGGCCCAGCCACCGCAGCGGCGGCAGCCCATGGAAATCATCGCGGAATCGCTGGACGCGACCGCCCTCCTGATCCACGGCGATTAACAGGCCGGGAGACCGGACCGCGCGAATCTGACGGTTGAGTTCCCGCACCTGGTCGCGACTGTGATAATTGCGGGCGAACAAGATCACCCCACCGACCAGCGGATGCGCAAGCACATCCCGATCTGCAGGACTGAGTTCATATCCCGCCACATCCACCATCAGCGGACCCAATGTCATGATTTTAGTCTCTCGAACAAGGCCATCGCCTCGACATGACCGGTTTGCGGAAACATGTCCATGGCTCCGGCTGCCTGCAGGGTAAAGCCATGCTCGTGAACCAGCTCTCCCGCGTCCCGCGCCAGTGAGCCGGGATGGCACGACACATAGACGATACGTTGCGCTCCGGTTGCACTAATGGCGGCCAGTACTTCCCGCGCTCCGGCGCGCGGCGGATCCAGCAACACCGCGTCGAACCGGCGCTGCAGAAACGGCAGTGTCGACGGATCCTGCTGCAAATCAGCGGCCACGAATTCAGTCCCCTCGATACCGTTGAACACCGCGTTCTGACGCGCACGCTGCACCATCTCTGCGGAGAACTCCACGCCGAGCACTGCCGCGCCCGCACGCGCTACTGGCAAACTGAAATTACCGATCCCGCAAAACAAATCAAGAACGTGTTGCCCGGGTTGCGGTTGCAGCAAGTCAAGGGCCTGTCGCAGCATGAGTCTATTAACATCCTGATTAACCTGAACAAAGTCTAGAGGCCCATAGCGCAAGGTCAGATCATATTCCGCAAGGCGGTAGGCAAGCTCAGGGGGGCAGGTGTCTGGCAAAGCGCTCAGCGTGTCAGGCCCGCCCGCCTGTAACCAAACTCCAACCCGGTGCCGCCTGGCAAAGCGCCGCAGTGCCTGGAGGTCCTGCTCACCCGGTGTTTCGAGCACCCTGAAAACCAGCGCCACGGCCGTGTCGCCCGCACTGACCTCCACCTGCGGAACAGAGCCGGAAATGCTGAGACTGCCGATGAGCTCGCTGAGCGGCGCGATCAATTGAGCGAGCCGCGGCTCGAGTGTCTCACAGGACTGCATGTCGGCAATGAACGGTTTCTGCTTCTCGCGGAAACCCACCAGCACGCGCTCTTTCTTGGTCACGTACTTGGCCCCCAGCCGGCCGCGCCGCCGGTAGCCAAAGGTCTTGCTCTGCAGTGGCGGCAGCTCTCGCGCCGGCGTCAATTTACCAATGCGCCGCAGCGCCTCCATGACCGTGCCCTGTTTAAGACTGAGCTGGGCCGCGCTGTTCAGGTGCTGCAGCGAACAACCCCCGCATACGCCGAAATAGCAGCAGCGTGGCTCAACACGTTCCGTGGCCGGTCGAACAATCTCGACCAGCAATGCCTCGTCGTAGTTTTTCCGGCGGCGCGACCGCCGGAAACTGACATGTTCCCCACGCAACGCGCCATCAATAAACACGGTCTTGCCGTCGACGACAGCAACCCCCTTACCATCAGCCGTGGTGTCGCGGACCTCGGCGACCTCAACGGGTATCGGGGCACGTTGGCGCATCCTCAATCAGGCAGCTGCAGCAGCAGTCCAGGCCGCCGAAAACTTCTGCAGGTGTGGCGCCTCGCTTGCTTCAAGCGCAGCCCTCACCTTAGCGTGCTCTGCCTCCAGGCCGTCAACATCAAGCAACCCGCGCATAAACTGAAAGCGCAGGAACACTAAATGGGTATTCAGCACGTCGGTTTCGCAATACTCACGGATCTGCGCCAGTCCGCCCTGACGGTAGGTATCCCATACCTGATCGCCCGACATACCCAGCTTGCCCGGCAAGCCCAGCATCACCGCAATGGCATCTAGCGGCGCTCTGGCCCGCCCCTGGAAGCCCGCCAGTACATCCATCAGATCGATGTGGCGCCAGTGAAAGCGCGACAGATA
>JAZBOT010000080.1:0-15271 GCA_036351295.1 Gammaproteobacteria bacterium
AATCCGCTCTGCCGCGGCCGTGTCGAGCACTTGCTGATCGTAGACCAGCCGCATTTGCAGTGTGTCAAACACGGCCACGTTCACCGTGAGGGGGAAGTTGGTGCGGTCGAAGCCTTCAACTTCGCGGATGCTGATCGTCGCGCTATCCGTCCACAGGGTTGCCATGTCCGGATAGTTCTCGAATGCCAGCAGCGAGTTGAACAGCGGCGTGCCCCGCGGCACCTGGCTCCACCCGTGGACTTCCGCGAGCGAGCTGAATTCGTACTGCCGTGCCTCCAGCTGATCCGCCTGCAGCGCTGCCAGCCACTCGGCAATGGTCTGGTCGCCCGCAACCCGCACCCTTACCGGCAGCGTGTTAAGGAACAGGCCTACCATGCTGGCCACCCCCGGCATGTCTGCCGGCCGCCCCGACGTGGTGGCGCCAAACACGACGTCATCCGCACCGCTGAAACCGGCTAGCAGCAGACCCCATGCGCCCTGCACGAGCGTGTTGAGCGTCACCCGCTGATCGGCTGCCAGCGCCCGCAGGGCGGCGACGCGGGTCGCCGGCAGCTGCGTGACCAGCTGCGCGTAGTCCGGCTCCGCCGCGCCCGGCAGATCCTGCGCCAGCGGGACCGGTGTCGCTGTGGTGAAGCCCGCGAGGTAAGCTCGCCAGTGCGTGGCGGCCGCTGTCGCATCCTGCTCCGCGAGCCAGCCGACATAGTCGCGGAACGCGCCCCGCTCCGGCGCCGCGAATGGTGTGCCGGCGCGGAGGGCTTCATAGCAGCCCAGCACTTCCTGCAGGACGAGCGGCACCGACCAGCCGTCAATAATCGCGTGGTGAAAAGTCCAGATGAAGTGATGATCTGCGTTACCCAGCCGAATCAACCGCAGTCGCATCAGGGGCGGCACGGCAAAATCGAAGCCGTCCAGCTGGTCGGCCGCGAGCAATTCCTCCAGTCGCTGCTGCTGCAGCGCCGGCGTCAGCACTGACCAGTCCTCAGTCTGCAGCTCAAGCGCTGGCTCACGGTGAATGATTTGCACCGGGGTCTTGAGTCCTTCCCAGGCAAAGCTGGCGCGGAGACTCGGGTTGCGCCGAGCCGCCTGTTGCCATGCGGCGGCGAACAGGGCGGGATCGAGATCCCCGCTGAGCCGCCAGCGGAAGCGCGCCAGATACACATCGCGGGCGCCGCCCAGCAGGCTGTGATACAGCATGCCATGCTGCAGAGCTGTCAGCTGATAGATATCTTCCGCGTCACCGGCTGCGGTCACCAGCTGGTGCAGCTGCTCCGGATCGAGCCCGGCCAGCGGGAAATCGGTCGCCGTCAGCAGCGCACTGTGCTGAGTTTCGGTCACCGCCAGCAGCTCCCGCAGTCGCGCCATCACGGCATCTGCCAGCGCGGCAACCGTATCTGCTGAGTGCAGTTCAGCGCTGTACTCGATCGTGATCTGCAGCTGGTCGTCCGCTATCAGGGCCGCCACAGCAAGCGGGTGCGGCCGCTGTGCACGCGGGCTGGATTCACTGCCGCGTGGTTCCGCAGCGGGCTGGAACAGGGCGTCGGCCTCCGTCAGTTGCTCAAAACGTCCCAGGTAATTGAACGCGACTTGCGGCTGTGGGATGGCCTGCAGCGTCGCCCGCACCTCGGGTTGCCGGGCCAGGTAACGCAGCACGCCGTAGCCGATGCCACGCCGCGGGATGGCCCGCAGCTGGGTCTTCACCGACTGCAGGGCGGCGGCTGCGCTGGAGTCCGCCGGTACTTCGAGCAGCGCCGGATACAGCGAAGTGAACCAGCCCACCGTGCGACTCAGGTCCATGTCAGCAAACAGCTCCTCGCGACCATGGCCTTCGAGGTCGAGCAGTGCGGCGCTCCCGCCGCTGCACTCGCAGACCGCCTGCGCGAGCGCGGTAAGCAGGACTTCGTCGACCCGCGCGTGGGCCGTGCGCGGCAGCTCCCTGACGAGCTGCGCGGTTTCGGTCGGGGTGAGTTGTCGCGTAATGCGGCAGGCTGTGCTGCCACGGTTAGCGCCGGGCCCCCCCAGATTCGCCATGGCGGGAACGGGCAGCGCGCGCTGCCACGGTTGCTCACGCCACCAGTCTGTCTCCGCCTGCAGTTCCGGTTCTGCAGCCAGCTGCTCGAGCCGCTCAGCCCAGGCTTTAAATGAAGTTGTCTTGCGCGGTAACGCTGGCTCCCGTCCGGCGTGCAGCGAGCGGTAGAGGTTCGCGAGGTCTTCCAGCAGGATCGGCCACGACACCCAGTCCACTGCCATGTGGTGCACCACGAGCAGCAGGCGGTCCGGAGTCTCAGGCCCGCGTTTGAACAGCAGTGCCCGCAGCAACGGTCCGTTGCGAAGATCAATATCGGCCTGCAGCGCATTGGCGAGGCCGAGCTGATGACGTTCCTGTGCCGCCGGGTCCAGCTCGGCGAGGTCCAGCACCCGCAGCAGGTGGCCGGTCACCCGGGCGGCCTGATGTTGCCGCCAGAAGCCCGGCTGCTGCTCAACCTGCAGGCGCAGGCTGTCATGGTGCCCTGCGAGCAGCTGCAGCGCCTGCTCGAGCAAGCTGGTATCGAGTTCTTCGCGGCACACCAACAGCTGTGACTGATTAAAATGCTCCGGGCACTCGACATCGCGGGCCGCGAACCAGCGTTGTATCGGCGTCAACGGGACCGGCCCCGCGACCGGACCTTGTTCGGCCGCGACCGGCAGGTCTGTGCTGGCCGCTGCCGCCAGCTGGCGGACCGTCTGATGCCGGAAGACTTGCTTCGGGGTCAGCCTGAGGCCGTGTTGCGCGGCGCGCGCAATGATCTGAATGCTCAGAATGGAATCGCCGCCGAGCTCAAAGAAGTTGTCGTCGATGCCGACCTGTTCGACCTGCAGGACCGCACCCCAGATGGCGGCGAGTATCGCTTCCTGCGCGGTACCGGGCGCGACGAACTCGACGTCATGGGTGAGGCGCTGGTGCTCCGGATCCGGCAGCGCGGCGCGGTCGATTTTGCGGTTGGGCGTGAGCGGCAACGCGTCCAGCGCGACAAAAGCCTGCGGCACCATGAAGTCGGGGAGGCGCCGCTGCAGATGCTCGCGCAGTTCGGCCAGCGTCGGCTGCGCGCCCGCACTCAACACGAGATAAGCCACCAGCTGCCGGGAGTCGGCGGTTGACCCGCGGGCTGCCACCACAGCTTCGGCCACGCCGGCATGGCTCGACAGTGCGGCTTCGACCTCGCCCGGCTCGATGCGGAAGCCACGCACTTTGACCTGCGCATCGACGCGGCCGAGGAACTCAAGGTGGCCATCGGCGCGCCACCTGACCCGGTCGCCGGTGCGGTAGATGCGCTCCCCGGGTTCGTCGACAAACGGATCGGCAATAAACCGCTCTGCCGTCAGCGCGGGCTGGTTCAGGTAGCCGCGGGCGAGGCCGGG
This sequence comes from Gammaproteobacteria bacterium, assembly GCA_036351295.1. GTDB lineage: Bacteria > Pseudomonadota > Gammaproteobacteria > Steroidobacterales. The sequence goes on from JAZBOT010000080.1 coordinate 3,397, forward strand.
CCCGCCAATGTAGAGCTCGCCGGCGACGCCAACAGGCACCGGCTCCTGCCAGCGGTCGAGGACATAGACGCGGACGTTGCTGACGGGGCGCCCGATAGTTACCGGCTCCCCGCTGCGACACTCGGCGCAGGTCGCCCAGACGGTGGTTTCCGTCGGGCCGTACAAATTGAAAAAGCGCCGCGGCTGATCCGCGCGCGTCCAGCGCGTGACCAGCTCCGGCGGACAGGCTTCGCCGGCAACGGTAATTGTATGCAGTTCGGGTAATTCGGCCGGCGGCAGCTGCAGCAGCGCGGTTGGCGGCAGCGTCACGGCCGTGACGCGCTGCCGTTGCAGCACCTGCAGCAACGGTGCGCCCGGCAGCAGTTCGTCAGCGTCCGCCAGCACCAGGGTAGCCCCCACGCCCAGGCCCATGACGATTTCAAAAATGGAAGCGTCAAAGCTGACAGACGCAAACTGCAGCATGCGATCGCCGGGGCCGAGGCCAAAGGCCGCTGCCTGCGCGTGCACCAGGTTGCAGACACCGCGGTGCTCAATCATCACTCCCTTCGGCTGGCCGGTGGAACCGGAGGTGTAGATGACATAGGCCAAATCGTGGGCAGTCGCGGACGTGTCCGGGTCCGTGTCCGGCCGGTCGGCCAGCTCTTCCCGATCGTTGTCCAGGCACAGCACGCGCGCCGTATGCTCGGGCAGCGCGGCCCGCAGCGCCTGTTCCGTCACCAGCAGCGGCGCTTGACTGTCTTGCAGCATCCACTGCAGTCGCTCTGCCGGATACTCCGGGTCGAGCGGCAGATAGGCGGCGCCCGCTTTCAGAATGCCGAGCAGAGCTGCGATCAGCCGCGGTGAGCGCGCCACGCAGAGCCCGACGAGGGTGCCGGGCCCCGCGCCGGCGGCAATCAGCCAGCGCGCAATCTGATTGGCCTGGTGATTAAGTTCGGCGTAGCTGAGCGCGGTGGTGTGGTACTGCAGCGCAATGTGCTTCGGTTGCCGAGCGACCTGCGCCGCGAACAGTTGGTGCAGGCAGCTTTGCGACTCATACGGCTGAGCAGTTGCATTCCATTCGTACAGACACTGGTGTCGCTCGGCGGCGGTCAGCAGCGGCAAGCGCTCAGCCTCGCGTTCGGGGCTGTTGGCGGCTGCGTCCAGGAGCGTCGCAAAGTGATCGGCCAGGCGCGCTACGGTCGCCGCATCGAACAAGTCGCTGTTGTATTCGAACAGCGCCAGCAGGCCGTCATCACGCTCCGCCATCAGCAGGCTGAGGTCAAATTTCGCGACCCCGAAATCGAGCTCGCAGGCCGTCACATCCAGATCGTGCCATCGGGTGGCGGTATCCCACGGCGTGTTCTGCATGACAAAAGCGACCTGGAATAGCGGCGCGTGACTCATGTCGCGCACCGGGTGCAATTCTTCCACCAGTTGCTCGAACGGCAGGTCCTGATGCGAGAACGCTTCAAGGGCGGTTTGCTTCACCCGCTCAATGCACTCCGCGAAACTCGGGCTGCCGCTCAGGTCATTGCGCATCACCAGCGTGTTCAGAAAGCAGCCGATCAGCGGGTCCAGCTCGCTGTGCTGACGCCCGGCCACCGGGGTGCCGACGCAGATGTCGGTTTGCCCTGAGTAGCGCGCCAGCAGCACGTTGAACGCTGCCAGACACACCATGTACAGGGTGGCCCGTTGCTGCTGAGCCAGCTCGCGGAGCTGCGCATGGAGGCTGTGCGGCAGCAGCACTTCCAGGTTCGCGCCGTTGTACGTCTGCGACGAACCACGCGGTCGATCTGTCGGCAGCTCCAGCAAAGCCGGCGCGCCGCGCAGGCGCTCGCGCCAGTAATCAAGCTGCGTGTCACGCACCGGCGACCGCAGCCAGTCGGCTTGCCAGACGGCAAAGTCCGCGTACTGCAGCTCAAGTTCGGGCAGGCGGGCCGGTTCGTTGCGGCACCGGGCGCTATACAGGGCGGCCCATTCCCGCTGCAGCACGCCCAGCGACCAGCCGTCCGCCACAATGTGGTGCAGCACGATCAGCACCACATGCCGGTCAGCGGCAGTCCGCAAAACCGTAATGCGCAGGAGGGGCGGCTGGTTGAGGTCAAAGGGTTCGCGGGCCAGCTCCCGCAAGCGCTGCTGCAACTCCGCCGGGCCGCAGTCGCGCGCGTCGAGTTGCCGCACAGGAACCGGCAACGGTGGCCGAACTTCCTGATGCGGCTTGCCGAGTACCGCTACAAAAGCAGTCCGCAGGTTCTCATGCCTGGCGACAATGGCCTCGAAACTACTCTGCAACGCGGCTATGTCGAGGGGGCCGGTGACCTCCAGCGCCCACGGCAGGTTGTAAACCGGATTACCGGGTTCCAGCTGATCCAGAAACCAGAGCCGTTGCTGGGCAAACGACAGCGGGGTGGCTGCATCACGCGGACGCGTCACCGGCGGCGGGGTGGTAACCGTGCCGCGTGCCGCGGCAACGGCCGTGCCCATCTCCGCCACGGTCGGACCTGCAAATACGGCCAGCAGCGGCAATTCCACTTCGAGTGCCGTGCGCACACGGGCGAGCAGCCGGGTCGCCAGCAGTGAGTGGCCGCCGAGCCGGAAAAAGTCGTCGTGCACGCCCACCCGGCTGATCCCCAGCACTTCGGTCCACAGCTCCGCCAAAGCGGCTTCCAGCGCATTGCGCGGCGCGACAAAACCGCTGCCGGGCGCGCGGTCTTCCGGCGGCGGCAGCGCCGCGCGGTCCAGTTTGCCGCTGGGCGTTACCGGCAGGCTGTCCAGCCCGATGAATACGCCGGGCACCATATAGTCGGGCAACGCCGCTTCCAGCCAATGCCGGAGCGCGCTATCGCTGGTGTCGGTATCCGGCTCGGCGACCACGTAGGCCACCAGCAGCGGGACCCCGCCGCGGGTCTCGCGCAAGGCCACTGCCGACTGGCGCACGCCGGGATACTCCAGCAGCCGCGCTTCGACTTCGCCGGGCTCGATGCGGAAGCCGCGCCATTTGACCTGCGCGTCAGTGCGCCCGAGGTATTCGAGTGCGCCGGATTCCAGCAGCCGGGCCTGATCACCCGTGCGGTACATGCGGCCGCCGGTCAGCGGATCGACACTGAAGCGCTCCGCATTCAGGTCGGGACGGTTGCGGTAGCCGGTCGCTACCTGCACTCCGGCGATGTACAGCTCACCGGGCATGCCCACCGGTACCGGTTGTTGCCGGGCATCCAGCACGTAGGCGGCCATGTTGCTGAGCGCATGGCCGATCGGCGGCAGCGCGGGCCAGGCAGCGACGTCATCGGGCAGGGTCAGGGCGGTGACCACATGGGTTTCCGAGGGGCCGTAGTGGTTGTGCAGGCGTGCGCCGCTGCCGAGGCGACGAAACAGCCCGCGGATAGCCGGATTGATTTGCAGCTGCTCGCCGGCGACGATCACATCGCGCAGACGCAGGTTGTGAGCGTCAATCTGCAGGTGCTCGGCCAGCGGCTGCAGTGCCGCGAACGGCAGGAACAAGCGCTCGATGCCGGCCGCAGCAATACAGCGCGCCAGCGCCGGCAAGTCTTGCCGCAGCTCCTCGTCCACCAGCACCAGGCATCCGCCCTGTGCCCAGGTCGTAAACAATTCCTGAAAACTGACGTCGAAACTGAGCGGCGCAAACTGCAGCGTGCGCGCCGGTTGGTCGAGACGCGGCTGACTGTTCTGCCATTGAATCAGGTTCGCCAGGCCGGCATGGGTCAGCTCGACCCCTTTCGGCTGCCCGGTGGAACCGGAGGTATAGATCACGTAAGCCGCCTCACCCCCGGCATCATCAAGGTTACGGGGGTCCCCGTGCTCCCAGTCAAAACGGTCAAGCTGCAGGCTGGGCAGCACGTGCTCCGGTAGCGCCGCACGCCCGGCCGCATCGGCCAGTACGAGGGCGGCGCCGCTGTCATCGAGCATGAACTGCAGCCGCGCCGCCGGATAGCTCAGATCCAGCGGCAGATACGCCGCGCCGGCCTTGAGCACGGCCAGCACACTTGTGACCTGCGCGCTGCCGCGCCGGGCCGCGATTCCCACCAGCGTGCCGGGACCGACCTGCGCGGCGCGCAGTGCGCGCGCCAGCCGGTTGGCGCGCACATTCAGTTCGGCATAAGTCAGCGCGGTGTCGTTCCAGAGGACTGCCGGCGCTTCGGGTTGCTGCGCGACGCTGGCTTCGACCAGCCGGTGCACGCGGTCTGCCGGCCAGGTCCGGGTGACGGGCTGCTGGTCCCGGAGCAACTGCGCGCGCGCAGGCTCGCTCAGCAACGGCAGCGCCCCGATGGCCAGGTGTGGTGCAGCAACAATACTCTGCAGCAGTTGCTCAAGCTGGTCATGCAGTCGCTCGATGCTGGCCGGCGCATACAGGTCGGTGTTGTACTCCAGCGCCGCAATCAGCCCCGTCTCGTGTTCGAGCATAAATAGCGACAGGTCAAACTTGGCCGTACCGAGGTGTAAATCGACCGGCGTGACTTCGCTGCTGCCAAACCCGAGGTTTTCAAACAGGTGGTTCTGCAGTGCGAACAAGGTTTGCACCAGCGGCGGGTGAGCCGTGTCGCGCTCCGGCTGCAGTTCCTCAACCAGTTTTTCGAACGGTAGCTCCTGATGCGCAAAAGCACTCAGTGCCACAGACTTCACTCGACCCAGCAACGTGACAAAATCGGGATCGCCGCTGAGGTCGAGTCGCAACGGCAAAGTATTTACGAAGAAGCCGATCAGGCCCTCGATTTCACGCCTTTGCCGACCTGCTATCGGGCTGCCAATGATGATGTCATCGCTGCCCGCATGGCGAGCCAGCAAGATGCCGTAGGCCGCGAGCAGCAGCATGTACAGCGTGCAGCCTTCGCGTTCCGCGAGCGCCCGCAGCGCAGCATTCAGTTCGGGCGTTAATGTGCGGGTCAGCAGCGCGCCGCGGAAAGTTTGTGCCGGTGGTCGCGGGTAATCCGTGAGCAGGCGCAGCGGCGCGGCGCCCTGCAATTGTGTTTCCCAGTAGCCGAGCTGGCGCTCGAGCTCCGGACCGGTCAGCCAGTCGCGTTGCCACAGCGCGTAATCGGCGTACTGCACCGCCAGCTCGGGCAGCGATGCGGCCGCACCCGCGCAGGCCGCGGCATAGGCTTCGGCAAGCTCGCGGGCCAGGATGCCGAGCGACCAGCCGTCGCTGATGATGTGGTGCATGACCAGTAATAAGGTGCTGTCGGCGTGATCCGCGCGCAGCAGGTAGACCCGCAGCAGCGGCTCGGCGGCAAGCTCAAAAGGCTGCTGCGCCAGCTTTGTGGCTTCATCCTGCCGCTGCGCACGCGTCGCGCCCGGGCGGTTGACGATCGCCACCCGAATGTCGTCATGGGCCAAAATGGTTTGCACCGGGCGACCATCGCGAGCCGCAAAGCGCGTGCGCAGCGATTCATGGCGCGCGACGAGGCAGTCTACGGCGGCCTGCAGGGCGCCAATGTCGACAGCGCCGTCCAGATGCAGCGCCAGCGGAATCGAGTAGGTGGGGCTCGGTCCTTCCAGCTGATCCAGGAACCACAGCCGCTGCTGCGCAAACGACAGCGGTAGATCGTCGGCATCGCTGCGCGGCACGATGGCAGCTGATGCCGGTTGCGGCTGCGCGGCATCCAGCCCTTTGGCGATGCCCGCGACGGTGGGTGTATTGAACAGCGCCAGCAACGGCACTTCAATCTGCAGCGCATCGCGCATGCGCGACACCAGCCGGGTGGCCAGCAGTGAGTGACCGCCGAGCGCAAAGAAATCGTCGTGAATCCCGACCGCCTCCACGTCGAGCAGCTCTGCCCACAGCGCCGCGAGCTGCGCCTCGCGTTCATTCCGCGGCGCGACATAGCGGGATGCCTCGACGCGGCGTTCCGGGGCGGGCAGGGCACGCCGGTCGGTCTTGCCGCTGGCAGTCAGCGGAAACCGCTCGAGCACAACGAAGTGGCTCGGTACCATGTAGTCGGGCAGCTGCGCAGCCAGCGCCTCGCGCAGCGTGTCGTGCAGCGCCTCATGCGCTGCTGCAGCTGCGGCGCTCTCCGCCGACGCCGCGGCCGGGATGACATAGGCAGCGAGACGCGGGTCTCCCGGCGTGTCCTCGCGCAGCATCACGACGCTCTGGCTAACTTCCGCCAGGCTGTCGAGGACCGCTTCGATTTCCTGCAGTTCGATACGGAAACCGCGGAGCTTGATCTGCTGGTCGATGCGGCCCAGGAACTCGATCACGCCATCCGCGCGAATGCGGGCGAGATCGCCCGTCCGGTAGGCTCGCGCACCGGCGGCATCGCTGAACGGATCCGCGACAAACTGCTGGTCGGTAAGTTCCGGCCGGTTGATGTAACCGCGGGCAACCTGTACTCCGCCGATCCACAGTTCACCCGGCACGCCGATGGGCGCCAGGCCACCGCCGGGTTCGACGATGTAGATAAGCACATTCGCGCCCGGTCGGCCCAGGGGCACGCCGCTGCCTGAGCGGCCCGGCTGACAGTGCCAGTGGATGACGTCGATGGCCGCTTCGGTCGGCCCGTACAGATTGTGCAGGTCGGCTTTGAGGATGCCGAGCGCGCGGTTCTGCAGCTCGACGGACAGCGCCTCGCCGCTGCACATGACCCGCCGCAGGCTGGTGCATGCTACAGCGTTGCGGTCCTGCAGAAACGCCTGGAGCATTGACGGCACAAAATGCACCGTGGTGATCCCGTGGCGCTGAATGACCCCGGCCAGATAGCCGGCATCGCGATGCCCGCCCGGGCGCGCCAGCACCAGCGTGGCCCCGGCCTGCAGCGGCCAGAACAGTTCCCAGACCGAGACGTCAAAGCTGAACGGCGTCTTCTGCAGCACCCGGTCAGCCGGCGTGAGCTGGAATTCCTCCTGCATCCACAACAGCCGGTTGCAGATGCCGCGATGCTCGTTCATGACGCCTTTGGGCCGGCCGGTTGATCCCGACGTGAAGATGACATAGGCGAGATTTCCCGGCTCGCTGCGCGCCGGCGGGTTGGTTTCCGGCTGCTCCGCCAGTTCGCTTTCGAGGGCGTCCAGCTGCCAGAGCGGCAGTGTCACGTCTGGCAGCCGGCCGGCGAGTGCGCCCGAGCTGATGACCAGCATCGGGTCGGCATCCTCCAGCATGTAAAGCAGGCGCTGCTGCGGATACTCGGGGTCGAGGGGCACGTAGGCGCCACCGGCCTTGGCGATGCCATACAGGGCGATTACCAGTTCGGCCGAGCGCTCCAGCAGCACGCCGACCCGCACATCGGGGCCGACGCCGGCGGCAATCAGCCGGTGTGCGAGCTGGTTCGCGCGCGCGTTGAGCTGCCGGTAGCTGAGCTCACAGTCGGCGGTGATCAGCGCCAGCGCATCAGGAGTATGGTCTGCCTGCTGCTCAAACAGCGTGACCAGCGTGACCTCCTGCGGGTAGTCGACGGCGGTGCGGTTCCAGGCATCAAGCTGCGCGCGCTCCGCGTCTGGCAGCAGTTGCAGCTGGTCTACCGGCGTGTCCGGATTGCCGGCGATGCTGAGCAACAGCGTTTCAAAGTGCTCAATCATCCGGTCCATCGTGCCCGCGTCGAACAGCGTGGAGTTGTACTCGAGCCGCACGGACAAGCGGTCATCGGCATCAATGACCGAGAATGTCAGGTCAAACTTTGCGGCGTCCAGCGGCAGATCGACCAGACTTGCACTGAGGCCCTCAAACAACTCCCAGTCAACGTCAATGTGCTGCAGGACGAAGTTCACCTGGAACAACGGGTGACGACTCGTGTCACGTGGCACCCGCAGCGCATCAACCAGCGTTTCAAACGGCAGGTCCTGATGCTCCAGCGCGCCAAGCACTGCGCTGCGCGTCCGGGCCAGCGCTTCGCGGAAGCCGGGCTGGCCGCTCAGGTCGGCGCGAATAACCAGCGTCTGCAGGAAAAACCCGACGATGTCCTCGAGCTCAGAGCGATTTCGCCCGCTGACAGGGGTGCCCACCAGCAGGTCGGTCTGGCCCGAATAGCGACTGACCAGCACGTTGAAGGCTGCCAGCAGTGTCATGAACAGGCTGGCGCCCTCGGCGGCTGCCAGCGCTTTCATCTGGTCGTGTACTGCCGGGTCCAGCATGCGCGTGCGCGTCGCGCCGGCACTGCTCAGGACGTCGGGCCGCCGGCGGTCGGTGGGCAGCGCGAGTTGTCGGGGTGCACCCGCCAGCTGCTGCTGCCAGTAGTCCAGCTGCCGCGCCAGCGCGTCGCCGGACAGTTCGTCACGCTGCCACTTCGCGTAATCAGCAAAGCCGATCACCGGGTTCGGCAGCTCGGCGGGCACGCCGCGTCGTGCTGCGCGATAGGCCGCGGTGAGATCGCGCATCACCAGCGTATGCGACCAGGCGTCATAGATGATGTGGTGCACGACCAGCGCCAGCACATGTTCTTCTTCGGCTGTGCGCAGCAGGCTGACCTGCAGCAGCGGGCCGTGTTCAAGGTCCAGCGGCTGCCGGGCGAGTGCGAGCAGGCGCTGCCGCAGCTGGCTGGCGGACAGCTCACGGCAATCGGACTCCTGAATTTCGATCTCAGCTGCCGCCTGAATGACCTGCACCGGTTCGCCACCCACGGCGGGAAACACCGTGCGCAGAGCCTCATGGCGGCTGATCACAGCGGCGCAAGCGGTGCGCAGCGCTGCCGTGTCCAGTGCCCCTGAGAGTCTGATCATCCACGGCAGGTTGTAGACCGGGTCACCCGGTGCCAGCTGCGCGAGGAACCAGAGGCGCTGCTGGCCGAACGACAGCGGCAGCGGCTCGTCGCGCCCGCACGCCGGGATGCGCGCCGGCACCGCGTCGGCATGCTGCGCGGCCATCCACGCCGCCAGTTCGGCAATCGTCGGCGCGCCAAACAGCACCATCATGGGGACCTCGGTCGCAAACTCATCGCGAACAAAGGAGGCGATCTGAATAGCCAGCAAGGAGTGCCCGCCAAGCTCGAAAAAGTCGTCATGAATGCCAACCCGCACCGCGCCCAGCAGCTCCGCCCAGCAGTCCGCCAGCGCCTGTTCGACCGCATTCCGCGGCGCCACGTAGCGCTCCGCAGCACCCTCGGCCTGCGCCGGCGCAGGCAGCGCTTTGCGATCCAGCTTGCCGTTGGGCGTCAGCGGCAGCTCGTCCAGCACCATATAGGCGCCGGGCAGCATGTACCGCGGCAGTGCCGTCGCACAGGCGTCGCGCAGCTCGGCGAGCGTCGCGGCGACGGACTCAGCCGGACAGCCCAGCACGAGGTAAGCCACCAGCCGCGGGTCATCGGTCTGATCCGCCCGCACGCTGGCCGCCACGTTGTCGACGGCCGCGTGCGCCCCCAGCACGGCTTCGATTTCGCCAAGCTCGATGCGGTGGCCGCGCAGCTTGATCTGCTGGTCCAGGCGCCCCAGAAACTCCAGAGTCCCGTCGGCGCGCCATCGCACCTGGTCGCCGGTGCGGTACGACCGCGCGGTGCGCGGGTCCGAGCTTGCAAACGGATTGGGCACGAAACGCTCGGCCGTTAACTCCGGCCGGCCGCGATAGCCTCGCGTCACGCCGGCACCGCTCAAAAACAGTTCGCCGGGGATACCGATCGGTTGCGGCTGGCCGCAGGGGTCGAGCACGTAAGCCTGCGTGTTGTAAATCGGCCGCCCGATATTGGCGGCGGCGTCGCGGGCCCGCAGAGTCCAGGTGGAATACACGGTGTCTTCGGTCGGGCCGTACAGGTCGTAGACGCGTTTGACATTGCCGAATGCGTAAATCGCATTGACCAAAGCCGTGCTCAGGGGCTCGCCGCACAGTACGACGGTAGTCACCGATGCCGGAATATGGCCTGTGCGGGTGAGTTCGGCCATCGCCGAGGGCACGGTGTTCACCAGCCTGACGTCACTGGCGGGGTCAACTTCGGGCAGCGCCAGCGCATCGCGCACCAGTATCAGGCGTCCGCCAAGCGCCAGCGTGACGAAGATTTCAAACACCGACAGATCGAAGCAGATGGAGGTCGACGCCAGCACGCCGCCCAGTTCCTCCGCTGTAAAGGCGCGCCGTGCCCACTGGGCCAGGGCCACTGCATTGCGGTGTTCGACCTCGACACCCTTGGGCACCCCGGTGGATCCGGAGGTGTAAATCACATAGGCGAGGTTGTCGGCGGCGGCCGCAGTCTCGGGCCCGATATCGTCGGCTGCGACAGTGGTCCAGTCGAAGCGGTCGAGGCACAGGGTTGTGGCGCTGCTGTCCGGTAATCGGGCCAGCAAGTGAGACTGTGTGAGTATCAGCGGCGCCGCGCTGTCGGCGAGCATGTGGGCAACGCGCTGTTGCGGGTACTCGGGATCAACCGGCACATACGCTGCGCCCGCCTTGTGAATCGCGAGCAGGGCGACAACCATCTCCGGGCAGCGCTCTGTGCATACCGCCACCAGCGTTTCGGTCGCGATACCCGTTGCGCACAGGTGGCGGGCGAGCTTGTTGGCGCGCCGGTTCAGTTCCTGATAGCTGAGCTGCGTGCCGTCGCAGCTGAGTGCAATCGCCGCGGGCCGCTCGGCAACCTGCTCGGCGAACAGGCTGTGCAGCGTCGCCGCCGGCGGATATGGCAGCGCCGTCTCATTCCATTCCACCAGCACCTGCTGCCGCTCGCTGGCTGGCAGGATCGCCAGCTCGCCAACAGCCGTCTCCGGTGCGGCTGCGATGCTCCCAAGCAGTGTCAGGAAATGCTCCAGCAGTCGCTCTATCGTCGCTGCCGCGAACAACTCGGTGTTGTACTCAAGGTACCCGACCAGCGTGTCGTCCCGGGTTTCCATTGACAGGGTCAGGTCGAGTTTTGCGCTGCCAAAGTCGAACAGCACCGGGCTTTGCTCAAGCTCGTGCAGCTGGCTGCCATCGGCCGGCGCATTCTGCAGGATAAACATCGCCTGAAACACCGGCGCGCGGCTGGTGTCACGCTCGGGCTGCAGGGCTTCCACCAGCTGCTCAAAGGCCAGCGTCTGCTGCTCGAAAGCCTCGAGCGCTGTCGCCTTGACGGCGGCCAGCAAGTCGCTGAAGCGCTGCTGCGGTTGCAGGCGCGTGCGCAGCGGCAGGGTATTGATGAACACGCCGATGAGGTGTTCCAGCGCGGACTGCTGCCGACCGGCAACAGGGGTGCCGACCACAATATCCTGTTGCTGGGTGTAACGATGCAGCAGCACGTTAAATGCCGCGAACAGCACCATGAACAGCGTGGCGTTGTGGGCATCGCTAAGCTGCTGCAGGCGCGCGGTCAGCTCAGGCGGAACCGTCATTGGCTGCCACGCACCGGCGTGGCCCAGCTGCGGCGGGCGCGGCCAGTCGGTCGGCAGCTCCAGCGCTGCGGGGGCGTCGCGGAGGTGCTCGGTCCAGTACTGCAGGGTTGCTGCACCGTTCTCGGAGTTGAGGAAGTCGCGTTGCCACAGCGCGAAGTCGGCGTACTGCACGGTCAGGTCCGGCAGCTGGGCGTTCGTGCCGGTTGCCGCCGCGTTGTAGAGCGCCGCGAGGTCCCGGCGCAGCACGGTGGTGGACCAGGCGTCGCCGATAATGTGATGCATCACGACGTGCAGTACGTGCTCGCGTTCGCCTAGCTGCAGCACGGTAAAGCGCAGCAGCGGGCCGCGCTCAAAGTCAAACGGCTTCTGACTGAGGTGGGTCAGGGTGCTGCGCAGTTCCGCCGGCGCGACGCGAAGTTGACCGATGCGCACCCCTGCCGCTTCCGGCGACGCGATGTGCTGAACGGGTACCCCCGCCTCGAGGCGGAAGGTGGTGCGCAGGCTTTCATGACGCTCCAGCAGTTCATCCACGGCGCGCTGCAACGCCTCGACGCTGAGCGTTCCGCGCAGCCGGGTGGCCCACGGAATATGGTAGGCATCATTGCCCGGCGCGATCTGCTCGAGTATCCACATCCGCTGTTGCGCGGCCGACAGCGGT
>JAZBOT010000081.1:0-2713 GCA_036351295.1 Gammaproteobacteria bacterium
CTGTTACTCCGGTGGCGACAGCGAAAAACCGCCGTCGGTTCATTTCTGATGGTTCACTCATAGGGCCTGTCCCTAAAACAATTGCAGTCGAAACAAAAAAGCGAAACGGATACCAGCGTCTACATCCACGTATTTTCGCACCCAGCCCTGCTCCCGATGCAGCACAACAGGTGCCGGAGAGACTGGCTACCGGGCGACTAAACTACTCATGCAGCGGTCTCGTGTGATGAAAGCGAGCGATGACTGCCAGGCAGGCGCTCGTAAAGCGCGAATTATACACACGCCGCAAGGCCGTTGCCTACCGCGGAGAATCCCGAATCTAGGCGACCCGCTGGATGTCAGCGCCAAGCTGGCGGAGCTTTTCCTCGATACATTCGTAGCCGCGATCAATGTGATAAATCCGGTCGACCCGGGTTTCACCAGCAGCCACCAGACCGGCCAGCACGAGGCCTGCTGACGCACGCAAATCGGTCGCCATGACCGGTGCCGCGCGCAGACCAGGCACCCCCCGCACAATAGCTGTATGGCCCTGCAGGCCAATATCGGCGCCCATTCGCTGCAGTTCCGGCACATGCATAAAGCGGTTTTCAAAGATCGTCTCGCTGATGTAGCCGGTGCCTGCCGCGACGCAGTTGAGGGCCATAAACTGAGCCTGCATGTCGGTTGGAAAGCCCGGGTAGGGGTCGGTGCTGATGTCGACAGCCCGCAACGGTCGATCGCGCCGGTCGATGGCTATCCAGTCATCGCCCTGCGTCACCAGCGCGCCCGCCTCGCGCAATTTGCTTACGACGGCCTCCAGGTGCAGCGGCTGCACCTTGCGCACCCGCACCTGCCCGCCGGTAATCGCGCCCGCGACCAGGAATGTACCCGCTTCTATCCGGTCAGGAAGCACTCGGTAGTGCGTCCCGCTCAGCTCGTCGACACCGTCAATTACAATGCGGTTGGTGCCGGCGCCGCTGATCCGGGCGCCCATGGATGTCAGAAAGTCTGCCAGATCGACCACCTCCGGTTCCCGTGCGGCATTCTCCAGCACGGTTTGGCCCTTCGCGAGAACCGCGGCCATCAGCAGGTTTTCGGTACCGGTCACAGAAACGGTGTCAAAAAAGACGTGAGTGCCGACCAGCCGCTCCGCGCGCGCAGAAATATAGCCGTCCTCAATGGTGATCTCGGCACCCAGCGCACGCAGGCCTTTTACGTGCAGGTCAACCGGGCGTGCGCCGATCGCACACCCTCCGGGCAGCGAGACATCAGCGCGCCCATACCGTGCCAGCAAGGGGCCCAGCACCAGTATGGAGGCGCGCATGGTCTTGACGAGCTCGTAAGGGGCGCTGAAATCGCGGATGGTGGACGCATTAACCTCGACTTCCATCGGCTCATGCAGTGCGACATCGACGCCCATGCGGCCCAGCAGCTGCATCATGGTTGTGACATCGCGCAAATGCGGCACGTTGGCCACCCGCACGACGCCACTCGACAGCAACGCCCCCGCCAGTATCGGTAGCGTCGCGTTCTTGGCGCCCGATATGTTGACGTCCCCCGTCAGAGCAGCGCCACCGGTAATGGCCAGTTTCTCCACGGCCCGGACTCAGTTTGCCGGAGCTTCGTCGGGAGCCAACGCCTGAATGGACATGGCGTGGATTTCGTTGCCCATCAGCGCACCCAGCGTTTTGTAGACCATCTGGTGCCGCTGCAGCGGGCGCTTACCCGCGAAGGCCGGCGAAACCACCCGCGCCTCGAAGTGAGTATTGTCGTCGCTGCGCACCTCAACCTGGGCATCCGGAAGGCCCTGCAGGATCAGGTTTGCAATTTCGTTTGGTGACATAGCTAAAGTTTTCCAGATTGATTGCTGTATGACTTGCAGCACGCTCGGTCGCCGACAAAACCCAGCGACGTGTGCCACAACCGGTGTAGTATTTCACAATATTAACGCTTAACCCTTTTGCCTGCGGCAGATCAACGGGCATCTGCCCCCGGCAGGCAACAACCCTATGCAGAGTGCTTGCACGACAGAATTCGGCCGCTGCGGCGGCGGCAATTGCGGCTCATGTTAGTCGATATTGCCCTCACACTGACGGGCTTCGTGCTGCTGGTCGGGGGTGCGGACCGGTTCGTAGCCGGCGCAGCCAGCACCGCCCGGATTCTCGGTGTGCCGCCCGTCATCATCGGGCTCACCATCGTCGGATTTGCCACCTCAGCGCCGGAAGTGCTGGTTTCGGTGTCTGCTGCAACCAGCGGCCTGACCGGCATGGCGGTGGGCAATGCACTGGGCTCGAATGTGGCCAATGTCGGCCTCGTGCTGGCCGCTGCCGCGATCATCGAACCCATACGCGGCGATTTGTCGGGCACGCTGCGCCGAGAACTGCAGGTACTGGTAGCTGTCAGCGTCGGCGCCAGCCTGCTGTTCGTCGATCTGACCCTCAGCCGCCTGGACGGACTCCTGCTGCTGTGCGGGCTGGTGGCCTTTTTCGTCTGGGTCGTGCGCAACAGCCAGCGTATCCCGCAGGATGACCCGGTTATCGAAGAGGCGGTCAAGGAGCTGCCGGCCGAGATGAGCCGGCGGCGCGCAGTGACCTATTTGCTGCTGGGCTTCGGTGTATTGCTGCTCGGCGCGGAGCTGCTGGTGGCTGGTGCGGAGAGTCTCGCGCAACGTTTTGGGCTCTCTGACCTGATCATTGGCCTGACCATTGTCGCTATTGGCACCAGCCTGCCGGAA
>JAZBOT010000082.1:0-2651 GCA_036351295.1 Gammaproteobacteria bacterium
GCATCGGGCTTTTGTTTTTTCGGGCGACCCAAACGATTGCCCGAGACGCCTTTGGTGAAGCGCGTATGCCGGGGCGGTTTCTTATAGCCGACTTTGTAGTCCGGTTCAGTGACATTGTCGTTGTCACCCGGCGGCAACGCCTCGTCGGGCGCATCCTCAGCCGCCGGGTCTTTGGGGTCACGCGATTTCATCGGCCACCTCCCGTTGCGCACGCTCAGCCGCCAGCTGATCGAACGTCGACCCGCTGGCATGCGTTGCTTCCAGCCCCAGCGCCATCATCCGCCGGACGATCACGTCGCAATACAGCGGATCCAGCTCAATGCCGGCGCCGCGCCGGCCGGTGCGTTCAGCGGCCAGCAAGGTCGTGCCGCTGCCAGCAAAGGCATCCAGCACCCAGCCGCCGCGCTCAGAGCAGTCCAGAATCGCATCGGCCACCAAGGCCACCGGCTTGACGGTCGGGTGCAGGGCCAGTTCGGCATCGCGCTCAGCCCCAAACGCGTTCATGCCAGGGTAACTCCACAGGTTGGTGCGGTAGCGCCCGTGCCGGCCCAGTTCGACGTTGTTGATGTGCGCGGCTGTACCGACCTTAAATACGCAGATCAGCTCGTGCTGCGAGCGGTACAGCGAGCCCATGCCGCCGTTAGTTTTGGCCCACACGCACAGGTTTTTCAATTCGGTGTACACGGCATTGCCAGCGGCCAGTACTTCGCTCAGGTGGCGCCAATCCATGCACACGTAATGAATCGCGCCGGCCTGACTGACCGCGGCAAGTTGCGCAAAGGTGGCTTGCAAAAACGCGGTGAACTCAGCAGGCGACATTTCCCCCGCCGCCATGCTGAATTCGCGGTGCTTGACGTCACCGAGCCCCGAGACGTGGCCGTCAATCGGCACGTTGTAGGGCGGGTCGGTGAACACCAGCTGCGCGGTGTCGGTGCCGAGCAGGGCGGCATAGGTCGCTGGATCCCGCGCATCGCCGCAGACCAGGCGGTGCTGACCGATGTCCCAGCGATCGCCAAGCTGCGTGACCGCGGGGCCCGCCGGCAGCGGTTCGTCCTCGGGCTCAGGGTCAGCGCTGGCGCTTTGCAGGAACCCATCGATGACCGGGGCCTCGAAGCCGGTGAGGGTCAGGTCAAAATCAAGCTCCAGGTCACTCAGCCCCTGAAACTCCAGCGCCAGCAGCTCGCTGTCCCAGCCGGCCAATTCGGCCAGCTTGTTGTCGGCCAAGCGATAGGCGCGGACTTCCGCCGGGCTGAGCTGATCGATGCAGACGGTCGGAATCTGCTCCAGCTCGAGCATCGTGGCGGCAGCCACCCGACCGTGGCCGGCGATGACGACGCCGTCGCGGTCGATCAGCACGGGGTTCAAAAATCCAAAGCGCTGGATGCTGGCGGCGATCTGCGCGATCTGCCGCGGGCTGTGTGTGCGGGCGTTGTTAGGGTAGGCCGTAAGGGTGGCCGGGCGAGTGTAGCGAATGTGCAAACCGTTCATGGGGGTCTCCAGATAGGGAGCCGCATGAACTGCAACGCGCGGCTCCGGTTAAGTACCGAAAACCACGCAGTCGCCATGTACCAGTGGGCCTGTTTCAATTGATGCGCTGCGCATGCAGCCCGGGCCAAGCATCACCGCGGCCCAGAACTTTCACCATGTGAAAGGAAAGCCGCGACTAAAGACAACCTAACATTACCACTCGCGACAAGCCCGTGTACAGGCGTTTTGAGCTGTTTTTGGCTATTGCTCCAACAAGGCGGCCGGCGGCACGTTAAGTGCCTCAGCCAAGCGAGCCACGATCGCGATCGTCGGGTTGCGCAAACCTCGCTCAACCTGGCTCACGTAGGTGCGGTGCACGTCCGCTTCATCCGCCAAGGCTTCCTGCGACCAGCCCAGCCGGGTCCGGTGGTGCTTGACGTTGCGGGCCAGGCTGAGGCGGATATCCATGCGCACAGCACAGCGTTATGTATACTGATAATCTACAGACGATAAGTCTCATTTGGCTTGACTGTGAGCCCCCGTCGAGCGACTACTGGCACCGTGATAGAGCAACCCACAACCAGCCCGCTGCCGCCTGTTCGCCCCAGCGCTGTGCGCTACCTCAAGCTCGGCCCAGGTAATCGCTGGTTTGCCGGCTGTCGGGCCCAGCAGCGCCTCGAACTGGGCCACCGCGATGCGGCCCACGAACTCGCCCTGAACGGGCAGTGGTCAGCGCTCGAAGCGCACTACGTCAATGAGCTCGGCAAATCCCGCAGCAAGGCGCGGGATTTTGTTCGCGAGCTGCGGGATTTCTACACCTTGGACGCCGCCACGCTTTGGGTCACCTTTGCTGAGGGGTACCTGTGGTGGGCGCAGGCCGATTTACCCGTCGCATGGCTCGGCGGTGACGGGGAGGCCCACGGCCAGCGCATGCGGCCCACCCGCGGCCCCTGGCGCTGCGGCAACATTCACGGCGAACCGCTGCGCCAGCTTGAGCTGAGCAGTCAGCTCACGCAGGTCGCGGCCTACCGGCAGACGCTGTGCCGCATCAAAGCCGCCGATTATCTGGTGCGCAAGATCAACGGCGAAACCGAGCCGCTGGTGGCTCAGGCGCAGCAGGCGGAGTCCGCGTTGATTGCGGTCACGGCGGACTTGATTGCCGGGCTGCACTGGCGGGATTTTGA
>JAZBOT010000083.1:0-4764 GCA_036351295.1 Gammaproteobacteria bacterium
AGTGCCGCCAGCTCCAGCGCATTTGCGTTGCCGCCACTGTTGGCGCCGGCTGACCCCACGGTAAACTGGTCACCGGCCCGCGGCGTGCCGCTGACCTGCACCGTCCAGCCGTTGAAACTGATATCGGCGCCGCTGGTGTACGGCAGTGATCCTGTCAGCGGCGTGCCGTCCGGCGCGGTTATCTGGTAGCTGGTCGGCGGATCATCGAAGCGAATACGCACCGCGGTCAACAGGTCGGGGTTGGTCAGGTCGTCGACCGTCGCTGGGGTCACGCTGGCGCTGCCGACGTTGGCAATGACGTCGGCGGTTTCCAGCGGCGCTGCGGCCGCGATCAGGCTGGGATCCGTAAGCGCAACGTCCAGGCCGGCCGCCGCATTGTTGGTCGGCCGCACCCGAAACACGTCACCCGCCGCCGGGATGCCCGCCACAGTCAGCTCCATCCCGGCCGCCACAAACGGATCGGCCGGCGTGCCGCTGCCGCTCAGCGCCAGCGGCGCACCGCTACCCGCATCGGTCAGGGTCCAGACGCCGCCGGCAAAGCGGAGGTTGTATTCGCGCGCAGCGACGGCGCTGACATCGGCCAACACGGCGCTGACGGACGCGGCGCCGGTGTTGCTGGCAGATGGCAACACCTGGGGATCCGCCACCGTGAAGAAATCGCCACCGAGGTTGCCGTTGAGATCCAGCCCGGCGGCATTCTGTTGATTGAACGTTTCTGCCAGGCCGAGCGCGACCCGCCCGAGGTCGCGCCGCGCAGTGTCGAGCATCGTGTCACGAAAGCTCAGCAGCCCGCCGATCTCGCCACCCGCGACCTGCCGTGAAATAACGCTGGTAGTTGTGCCGTCCGACGCCGTCAGCTGCAGCCGCAGCGGATCGAATGCATCGCGCTGCACGCCAACCGCAAAAGATTTGACGCCGAGCACCAGCGGCTGACCGTTGCTGGTCGTGATATTGACGCTGCCGTCAGCCTGATCGATACGCTGTACGTCGATCTGCCGCGCCACGCGGTCGACCAGCACCTGGCGCTGGTCCAACAGCGTGTTGCTTGGATTCAACCCGTTGGCGACGATCTCACTGTTGAGCTCGGCGATGGCCCGCAGGTCCTCGTTCACCGTCGCCGCAGATGCCGTCAACCGCTGATTGATTTCTGCCTCGAAGCTGTCGAGCTGGCCGGCCAGCTGCGCGAAACGCTGGGCGAGTGCATCGGCTTCGCCCAGCAGCTGCTGCCGATTGACCGTCGAGCTGGGGTCGTTGGCCACCACGTTGACCTGATCAAAAAACGCCTGCAGCGCCCCCGAGATACCAGCCTCGGTGCTGCCCAGCAGGCCCTCGAGCCGAAGGGCATACTGGTTGGCCACTTCGGCGCGCCCCTCGCTGCTGCGCGCCGTGGTCAGCTGGTTAGCCAACAGCTGGTCGTAGATTCGCTCAACCCCGACCACCAGCACGCCGGTGCCAAACTGCAGGGAACCGAACCCCTGCACAGGCCCGGCCACCTGCTGAATGCGCTGGCGGCTATAGCCCTCGGTGCCGACGTTCGCAATATTATTGCTAGTGGCGTTCAGGCCTCGCTGCGCGGCCAGCAGACCGGAAAGCGCGTTGTTAATCGGACTCGACATTCAGTTAGTCACCGTTGCATCAGTCACGGCCGCATACCGAGACCGCGTTAAGTCCCTATCGGCATCTCAGAGGGAATTCTTAACCTCTGCGACAAATTCACCAAGATCCGGACCGTACAGAATGGCTTTGATCTTGCTCGCGTAATCAGGGTCTGTGGCGTAGCCGGCGGCTTGCAGCGCGTCGAGATAGGCATCCGGATCACCGGCCTGATCGACCGCCGCGCCATAGCGTTCGCTGCCGCTGATCAGATTAACGTAGTCGCGAAAGCCTTCGGCAAGATCCGGGTAAGCCCGAAAATTCTCCTGGCGCCGCCGCGCGATGCCCTGCTCATACTCCAGCGTCGGGATGTTGAGCCGGTCACCCTGCCAGCCGCCGGTCGCCTTGATGCCAAACAAATTGTTGCTGCTGATCCCGCGTCCGTCGCGAATGATGCGCTGCCCCCAGCCGGTCTCGAGCGCCGCCTGCGCAATCAGCACCTTCGCGTCGACGCCGAGGCGCTCCGCGGCCTGCTCGGCAAATGGCAGCAGATCACGCACAAACTCATCACGGCCACCGGGCTGCCAGTCGGCGCGTGCGGTCGCTGCGGCCACCGCACGGGAGCTGCTTGTCCTGCCCGGGAAAGTCGCCAGCTCCTGCGTCGCCAGGCCGGTCGCGGCAGACTCACTCTGCCCGCCCAGCGCCAGCTGCTTCATCATCATGTCGGCGATGCCGATACCCTTGTCACGTGTCAGCTCGACCGCAATCTGCCGGTCAAACATCTCTTCGTAGGTACGGTCGCGGTCCTCGGCGAACACCGCGTTCGCATCGCGCATGCTCTGCAGCATCATCTGGATAAACAGCGCCTCGAATTGCCGCGCTGCCTCGCGCGTAGCATCCGGTGACAGGTCTTTTGCGTCCTCGCGCAGCTGCGAAAGCCCCGCAAAATCGCTGTACATGGAAACCCCGTTCGTCATGGCATCATTCCGTCTAGATCACGATAAGCTCTGCCCGCAGCGCACCTGCGGCGCGCAGGGCAGCCAGGATGGCGTAAATATCTGCCGGCGAGGCACCCACCTGATTAACCGCGGTGATAATGTCATTCAGGTCAACCCCGGCAGGGAACAAGAACATCTCGCCGCCGGCCACGCCGGTTTCCTCAATCTCTACCTGGCTTTCCGGGGTCACCACGGTCTGCCCCTGCGGGTTAATCTGATAGGGCGCATCCGGCTGACTCACATCGAAGTCCTCGGTAATTCGCACCACCAGGGCTCCGTGGGACACCGCAGCCGGCATGACCCGCACATACTTGCTGATGACGACCGTGCCGGTGCGTGAGTTCACAATAACGCGCGCCGCTTCCTCACCCAGATCAAACTCGATGTTTTCAATCACCGACAAAAATGACGTCTGCGCGGCAGCGGTCGGCGGGGCCACCAGGCGCACCGACATCGGATCCAGCGCCTCGGCGGTGCCGGCGCCGAGCACGGCATTGATAGTTTGCGAGAGCCGTGCAGCAGACGTGAAATCGGGGCGGTTGAGGTTCAGCGTCAGGAAGCTGCTGTTGCCAAAGCCGCTCGGCGCGGCAACCTCGACCATCGCGCCGTTGGGTATGTAGCCGGCGCTGGGTACGCCAATGGTGACACTCGAGCCGTCTGCACCTGTCTCGCCGACACCACCCGAAACCACGTTACCCTGGGCGATTGCGTAGACCTGGCCGTTCACGCCTTTCAGCTGGGTCATCAGCAGCGTACCGCCGCGCAAGCTCGATGAATTCGCGAGCGACGAAACCGTAACGTCGATGGTTTGGCCCGGCTTGGCAAACGGCGGCAGTTCGGCATGCACGGCGACAGCGGCGATATTCTGCAGCTGCAGATTCGTGTCAGGCGGCAACCGCACGCCCAGCTGATTCAATGCGTTGAGCAGCGCCTGCGAGGTAAACGGCGCCTGAATGGTCCGGTCGCCCGTTCCGTCGAGACCCACGACCAGGCCATAGCCGACCAGCTGGTTCGCGCGCACGCCGGCGACGGTGGCCACATCCTTGATGCGCTCGGCGGATGCCGGCGTCACCACCCAGATGAGGCTAATGACGAGCAGCGTCAGCTGCTTATGCAACAGACGTTTCATAACTCCCTCATAGCGGCCAGAACTTGTTAAGGAACTTACTGATGACGCCGGGCGAATTCGAGTTGGCGATGTCACCGCTGCCGCTGTAGCTGATGCGCGCGTCAGCGAGCTGGCTGGAAACCACGGTATTCGCCGGCGTGATATCAAACTGCCTGACGATGCCCGATACCTGCACGTATTCCTTACCCTGGTTCAGCTCGATCCATTTCTCGCCGCGAACCAATAAATTGCCGTTGGCATAGACCTCGAGCACGGTCACAGTAATGTCGCCGGTCAGGCTGTTGCTTTGCGAACTCGACCCCGAACCGTCGAAGCTCTGCGCATTTTCGAAGCTGTTCTGCAGTATCGGGTCACCGTTGAAAGTCGGCGGGCTGCCGGCGAACAGCGGGATACCCGAATCGAAGTCGCTGTCCTTGGCAAACTCGGTGCTGGCGCTTTTCGAGGCCTGCGTGCGCTCCTGCAGGACCACGGTCAGGGTGTCGCCGATATTGCGGGCCCGCACATCACCGAACAGCGACATCGAAGCGCTGGGGTGGTAAATACTGCCGTTGTTCCCGGCCGGCAGCAGCGGCGGCTGCGGCACGGCCGGCGGCATCGTGCCGGGCTCGGGACCCGAGATCGTTGCGCATCCGGCCAGCAGCGCTAAAGCGCTCAACCCGACAGGCAACAGACTCGATCTAAATACTTGCATGAGTCACCCGCCCTACAGGTTGTTATTCAGGTATTGCAGCATCTGGTCACTGATGGAAATGGACTTGGAGTTCATTTCGTAGGCGCGCTGGGTCTCGATCATGTTGACCAGCTCTTCCACCACGTTGACATTGGAGGTCTCGAGCGCACCCTGCGACAGTTCGCCCAGCCCGTTAAGACCCGGCTGGCCCACCTGCGGCGGCCCGCTGGCGAAGGACTCCAGGAACAGGTTCTGGCCACGGGGGGTCAGCCCCCCCGGGTTGATAAAGTCGGCCAGCTGAATCGAGCCCAGCACGGATGGCTGCGCCTGCCCCGCAATATTGGCTTCCACCTGGCCATCGCGCGACACGCGCA
>JAZBOT010000084.1:0-4340 GCA_036351295.1 Gammaproteobacteria bacterium
CGCAGGCGTCGGATCACCGCCTGGCTGGTGGCCAGGTTGCCCGCTGTCATGACGACGATGGTGCGCTCGCCATCGCCAAGCAAGATGTGCATCTTGCTGTAGACATTAACCTGGTCGACACCCGCGTTGGTCCGTGAGTCAGACGCCAGCACCAGGCCATCATTGACGTTGATGGCAATGCAATAAGTCAAGAAACCGCTCCACAACAAACCTGCGGGCAATCATTAGGCCTAGGCCGTCGCGGGTCAAGCACAGCCGCGGGCCGAAACTACCGGCAGCCCGGACTAGGTGGCGGCCGGCAGGTAGTCTTTGACGAGGTCGGTCGACACGTCCCAAAGCCTGGCGGCCATCGCCAGGTCTTCGGAATTACCGCCCAGCGCGACGGGGCTGCAGTTTATAAAGTAGTAACCGCTGACATCCGCAACCGCCGGATGCGCGGCGAGGTAACAAATCGTGCTGGCTCCCTGATCCGGCTTGGCCATGAACAGCGGGCCGAGAACTTTGCCCAGCGCGACCAGCCAGCCGGGCGCGTGGCGACCGACGTCCGTCAGCACCGGGCCCGGGTTCATGGAGTTCGCGGTGGTGGGCGTGCCCTGCAGACGCCGGGCGAGTTCAATGGTCATGAGGCAGTTGGCGAGTTTGGACTGGCCATAGGCACGGCGCGCATCATAGTTGTTGGCGCCGGACAGGTTGTCCCACTCGATACCCGCAGGATCGGCCCATTTGAGGGCGCTGCTCGACACCGAGACGATGCGGCCCTGCGGCGCCGCTTTAACTTGCTCAAGCAACAGGTTGGTCAGCAAGAAGTGGCCCAGATGGTTGGTCACGAACTGCTTCTCCAGGCCGTAAACCTGCTCGAGTTCGGGCAGCGCCATGATGCCGGCGTTGCACACCAGAACATCAAGCGGCTCGCCGGAAGCCGCAACCGTGGCGGCGCAGGCAACCACCGAATCGAAGTCGGTCAGTTCGAGCTGCACCGGAGTGGTCTGCCCCGGCATGCTGGCGCAGGCCTGCTCGGCCTTCTCCAGCGTGCGCCCGGTGCCGTAAACATGGGCACCGCGCAGCGCAAGCACCCGCATGGTCTCCAGGCCCAGTCCCGAGGTCGCGCCGGTGACCAGCACCCGTGTGCCGGTCAGGTCGAGACCCGCGGTCACCTCCTCGCTCGTCACCTTTTCGTCAAACGGACTCAGCGGCACGCCAGCCGGCCGCATAACGGGTTCCTCTTTGCCGCGCGTCGACCACACGGCCGCGGCGCCCGCCGCCGCGACGGCACCGGTTCCGATTAATACATTGCGTCGACTTGGCATCAGTTTCAGGTCCTCAGAGGCTTGGCTAACGGACGAGTTTATAACGAAGCTGCATACGTTTGCAGCCCGCCCGAACCGCGCTGCAATCAATTCAGCGGACGCCAGAGGGACCAAAACCACGCCGCCGCCGTCCCCGTGGGCTGCCCGATGGCTTGCATACGTTTGCATATCCGGCTATTTTCAAGCAGCGCAGACAGCAACCTGAACAGCAAAAACATGAAGGGTTGAGCTGCCTGCAGAAACTCAGATGCGCTGAGCCCATGTGCACTGACTTAAACGAACCCGGGGGGGCTTCATGAACAACAGAATTTACACGCCGCCGGCGCAGGCGTTTGCCTGCGCCCTCCTGATTTGCGCAGGCCCGCTGGCCGCACCTGCGCAGGAGAGCGCGAACGATTCGGGCGCTGCGCTGGCCGCGAGTTCGGCCGATGAGCGCGACGAGCTGGTGGTTACCGCCCGCAAGCGCTCCGAAAGCGTCCAGGACATCCCGCTGTCCATAACCGCGGTGGCGGGCACACAGCTGGAGGAACAGGGCATTGTGCGCCTGGAGGACCTCAACAAGCTCACGCCGACGCTGACCTTCGACTACGGTATTTCGCGCTCCGATTCGCGCCCGTCGATGCGCGGCCTGCAGGCGGAGCGCGGCCGTCCCAGTGTCGCGGTCCTGCTGGACGGCCTCGACCTCGCCGGTCAGGGCTTCGTCACCGGCTCATCCGCCTCCGTGAACGCGGCGCTGTTCGATGTTGAGCGGGTTGAGGTCGTCAGGGGTCCGCAGTCGGTGTTGTACGGCCGCGCGGCATTTGCCGGCGCCATCAACTACATCAGCCGTCGGCCGACGCGCGAGTGGGAAAGCCGCGTGGCGCTGGAGGTCGGCGAGTTCGGCCTGGTGGACGGCCGGCTGTCGGTGAGCGGCCCGCTCACGGATACACTGGCATTCCGCGCTAACGTTCTGAAACGCGACACCAATGGCTTTTACAAGAACCCGAATACCGGTCAGCAGCTGAATGCCGAAGACACGCTCGGGGGCGCCCTGGCGCTGCTGTGGGAACCCACCGAGAACCTGTCAATCAATACCCGCTACCAGTTTGTAGACGACCAGATTACGCCGACCGCGGTCGTCAACGTGTCCTCGAACGGCCGCCGGGTGCTGCCCGAAGGGCAGCTGCCGGGCGGAGCCGGACCCTGCCCCGACAATCTTGAGGACGTGCCGGCGAATGCGCTGGCTGCCTGCACCCGCCGGGTGTATCTGGGCGATATCGACGCCGACCCCAGCCAGATCGACCACTCGCCAGATCCGCGCTCGCCTGACGGCGCCGGGTTCCCCGGCCTGAAACAGACCCAGCAGACCTTCAGCACGGACATCCAGTGGGGGACCGACTACGGCGACTTCACACTGCTGTATGGCTGGCTGAACAACGATGCGCGCAACCAGTATGACGGCGATTTCGCCAACTATCCGGAGATGAACCTGTTCGTGCTCTCGCTCAGCAACCTGACCGACAGCATTTCGGAGGATACCCGGCAGTCGCTGGAACTGCGCTGGGCGAAACAAGTCGGCAAAATCGATATCGTTGCGGGCGTCCAGTATTTCGATGAAGACTCGGTCAACATTGACCAGGGTCAGACCTGGCTGCGCAACCCGAACTCGATCTTTGCCAATGCGGTGTTCCCGCCGTTCCTGCTGAACGGCACGCTTGCCACACCTGAGCCGCGCGAATTCCCTGTGCGGCTGACGCGCGACACCGAGTACCTGGGTGTCTTTGCTTCCG
Organism: Gammaproteobacteria bacterium; assembly: GCA_036351295.1. GTDB lineage: Bacteria > Pseudomonadota > Gammaproteobacteria > Steroidobacterales. The sequence goes on from JAZBOT010000084.1 coordinate 3,077, forward strand.
CTGAATGGCAGATAACCGACCAGCTCGCGCTGACGGTTGAAGGCCGTTACCACCGCGATGACATCACTTACGGCAGCCCGGGCTTTAACAGCGACGCCGTCACCTTTGAGCAACTCGGGCCGCCGGCATGCCCGCCCGCAGCGCCATTTTTCATTTCCAGCTGCGGAGTGACGGGCACAGTTAAAGACTCCAGCTTCACACCGCGTATCTCCCTCGACTACGCGGTCAATGACAACCTGCTGGTGTATGCGACCTACGCCGAAGGCTACAAGCCGGGCGGCATCAACGTTGTCGGCGCCGAAGAGTCGTACGACGGTCGAGCCTTTGGCGAAGAGTCGGTCGACACCTATGAAGTCGGCTTCAAGTCCGAACTGTTCGACCGGCGTATCCTGTTCAACCTCGCCGGCTATTACAACAAGTACACCGATCAGCAGATTGGGGTACAGGTCGAGAATCCGGACACCGGCTTTACGCAGCCGTTTACAGTCAATGCCGGCCAGGTGGACATTTACGGCGCCGAAATGGAGAGCACCTTTAAGGTAACTGAAGCCATTACGCTGAACTTGTCTTACGCTTTCACGGATGCAAAGTTCGAGGAATTCATCATCGGCAAACCGCCGGCGGAAGCCTCAACACAGCAGCAGGCAGAGGCCGGCAATGTAGAGGGCGATTTCTCCGGGAACGAAGTCAACAAGACCTCGCGGCACGCCTGGAACTTTATTGCCGACTATCGTCGCCCGCTGAACTCAGCTGCCGGTATCGACGGTTTCGTGCAGGTGGTTGGTCGCTACCGGTCACGCCGCTACACCGATGAAACCAACCTTGCCACGCTGCCGGCGTATGCCATTGCAGACCTGCAAATCGGCGCCACCGGCGATCGCTGGAGCGTCGTCGGTTACGTCAACAACATGTTCGATAACGATACGATCCAGAGCGCGCAGCGCTTCGTCGATATCGGCATGACTGAGAACTTCGTGCCGGTGCGGGCCTATCTGGCCTACCTGCCGCCGCCACGGGTCGTCGGCCTTAGAACGGAGTTCAGGTTTTAGGCGTGCGAATAAATGAAGAGCGACACAAGATTGCGGGCGCTAACGCCGCCGGCGTGTTCACCGCTGAGTGCTGCCATGACTCGGCGGACACTCATGGGCGCCGCAGCGGGCCTGCCGTTCGCGGCAGCACTGGAGGGGTCTGAGTTGACGGCATCTGCGAGCACGACCACATTGGCAGCACCCACCGGGCCCGGCCGGCTGTTCGGCCCCGGGCC
>JAZBOT010000085.1:0-13820 GCA_036351295.1 Gammaproteobacteria bacterium
CCCGGTGGGTGACCGGGGTGTACGGGTTTTTGTTGTTGTCGCGAAGTCGGTTTCTGTTGGAGCACCAAGAGGTGGTGGATTTTTATTGTTGTCGTATGGGTCTTCTTATTGTTGGTTGTTCTTCTTCTTTTCCCTTACTTCTGGCTTCGATGTCTGGTTACAGAATTCGAAAGTTTTTGGCGTCACAGAAACCTTTTTTTGTGCGCACTAATACAAAGCAAGAGCTGTGCCAACTTCTATTAATTCCTTTTAAAACAATGGCCTGAAATATTGTTGTCCGGTGCTGCACTAGCTGAAAAATCAATCTTGTAAAAGCTACCGACGCTCGTGAGCGGCTTCCGGCCGTCACAGTCCCGCGGTTTATATCGTGCAGTCAGGGACTTAACGCCACTGCATGCCATCGCCTCTAGACCTTGTGCGCCGCGGCAGGCTTGACGATGCGGTGGCCGGCCAGGCGAATTCAGGTGTCACGCGGGGGTTGTCGCGGCCCGCTGCGTCTCCCCTGTAAGAATTGCCGACACCGCTGCTGGGTGTCAGGGCTGCAGGCGCGTGACGCTCCAGGGTGTCACCCTGAATTCTCCCGCTTCGCGCGTCTGCTCCAGCCCGCGCTGCCAGCGGGCGCGGTCATGCAGGCGGGCGGTGCCGCGGGCCCACAGCTCAACCGAGTGGATCCATATCCGGTAGCCACCCCAATGCGGCGGCCGCGGCACCGGGTCGGTGCCAAAGCGCCGACGCATATCCTCCATGGCCTGCTGCAGAGCGGCGCGCGAGCCGATGGCTGCGCTTTGCCGGCTGGCCCATGCACCGAGCTGGCTGTCCCGATCGCGGGAGGCGAAGTAGGCGTCGCTTTCGCCCGCAGGCGACCGCACGGCAAGACCCTCGATCCGCACCTGCCGGTTGAGCACGTCCCAGTGGAAGTTAACCGCCACCGCGGCATTTTCCGCAATGGCCTGAGCTTTGTCGGACTCGTAGTTGGTATAAAACACCAGGTACCCGGGCGCGGTCACGATGTCTTTGCACAACACGATACGCACCGCTGGCTGGCCCTGCGGGCCACTCGTGGCGAGGGCCATCGCCTCGGGATTGGGCAGCCCGGAGTCCGCGCAGGCAACCGCGAACCAGTCGGCAAAGACGGGCAGCGGGTCGGCCGGCAGCGATTCAGGGAAACCGTTCACCCCGCTATTGTACGGGGGCGGCAGGTTTGGGCATAGCTGCGCCGCGGGAAGCGGTGCGCCTGCCCTTGCTGTGCCGTCACGGACTCTGTAAAACACGCGCATTGCAATCGTTTCGGAGTGTCCGATGGATCTCGATCAGCTGCGCCAGCGGCTCAACCAGATTGACCGCGAATTCCTCGAGCTGATGGCCGAGCGCCAGTCGGTTGTCGAGCAGGTCAGCCGGCTGAAATTGTCGAGCGGCCAGGCCACCCGGGACTACGCGCGGGAAAAGCAGGTGCTCGATCAGGCGCGTGCGGATGCGCAGGAGCTTGGCATTGCGCCGGATATTGCCGCCGAGGTTATGCGGCTACTGATTCGCACTTCGTTGACGCGGCAGGAGAATGCCCGGGTGCGGGCCGAGGGTCGGGGCGACGGTCAGCGCGCCCTGGTCATTGGCGGCAGCGGCAAGATGGGCCGCTGGTTTGCGGTGTTTCTGGATTCGCAGGGCTATCGCGTAACCATCGCCGACCCGGTCGCCGCTGACGGGAGCTTCGCGCACGTCACCGACTGGCAGGCCGCCACCGGGGACTTCGCCGTAACGGTCATCGCGGCGCCGCTCACGGCATCTGCCGACATACTGCGGCAAATGGCCGCCACCGGTCACGCCGGCCTGATCTTTGATGTGGGTTCACTGAAAACGCCGCTGATCGAGCCGCTGCGGGCACTGGCGGCTGCCGGCGCGCAGGTGACTTCTGTGCACCCGATGTTCGGGCCGGACACTGAACTGCTGTCTGACAAACATGTCATTTTTCTCGACGCGGGCTGTGCGCGTGCGAACGCGGCAGCGCGCGAGCTGTTCGCCAGCACCATGGCGCAGCAGTCAGACATGACCCTGGAGGACCACGACCGGCTCATCGCCTATGTGCTTGGTTTGTCGCACGCCGTGAACATTGTGTTTTTCAGCGTCCTCGCCAACAGCGGTGAAGCCGTGCCGCGACTCGCCGATATTTCCAGCACGACCTTCGACGCGCAGCTGGCCGTCGCCGTCCGCGTTGCCAACGAAAACCCCGAGCTGTATTTCGAAATCCAGTCGCTCAATGAGTTTGGTCTGGAGCCGCTGGAGGCGCTGTCCGCGGCGGTCGAGCAGATCACTGCGACGGTCCGTAATCACGATGCGGCGGCTTTCGTGGCGATGATGCAGGCCGGCCGCCGCTACCTCGCCAGCCGCAGCTAGTCTAGCGGCCGGTAGCGCCGGCCCGCCGCAGCAACGCGAGGAACAGGGGGACTCCAACGAGCGCCATCAGTGCGCCGACCGGCAGCTGCCGGGGGGCCAGGACCGTGCGTGCCAGCGTATCTGCCAGCACCAGCAGCGCGCCGCCGGCGAGGGCCGCGCCCGGGATGACGGTGCGATGATCCGCGCCGCCCAGCAGCCGCACCAGGTGCGGCACCACCAGGCCTACGAAACCCACCGTGCCGGCGGTGGTGACGGCCACTGCCGTCAGTAGCGCGCTAAAAAAGTACAGCACGGCGCGGGCCGGGCGCACCGCGAGCCCCAGCAGCGCGGCCTGCTGGTCACCGCCGGCTAGAATGTTCAGGGCGGGCGCGAACGCCATTCCGGCGGCCGTTGCCAACCCGGCGGTCAGCAGCGGCGGCGCGATACGGGTGGCGAACGAAAAATCACCCATCAGCCAGAACAGCATGCCGCGCAGGTTGCGATCGGGTGCCAGGGCCAGGATCAGGGTCAGGACCGCACCCCAGCCGGCAGCGATCACTACCCCGGTCAGCAACAGGCGCCCCGGAGACTGGTCGCGCGCCGCGAGTCCGATCGAGAACACCAGCAGCGTACTGAACAGCGCACCGGCGAATGCAGCGGCGTTGACGGCGACCGCCCCGGCGCCTGCCAGCAGTGCCAGCAGCGCAGCGACGGCCGCGCCGCCGGAGGTGCCCAGCACGTAGGGGTCCGCCAGCGGGTTGCGCAGCAGCACCTGCATCAGCGCTCCGGCGACAGCCAGGCAGGCACCCACTCCGAGGGCCGCCAGAGCTCGGGGAAGCCGCAGCTGCAGGACAATGTCGTGCAGCACCGGATCACCGGCGGCGGTCAGGCTGCGCCAGACCGCCGCCGGCGCGAAGCCGGAGCTGCCCCAGGCCAGAGCCAGCGCGAGACTGGCGAGCACGGTCAGCGCCAGTAAACTGATGAGAACGCCTCGCTGCATGGTGAGACTACGCTGCTAATGGTTGGGTGGCGGGGAATCGTGACAGCTTAATCGCGATTGTGAAAGAATGTCAGCAACACAGGCGTTGTTAATGTGATGGATCACTTCGACCCACGCGGCTTTCGCAGCAATGTAGGCATTATTATCGCGCGCGATGATGGCGCGCTCCTGCTTGCGGGCCGGAAACGGCAGCCCGGCTGGCAGTTTCCGCAGGGCGGCATGCAGGTGGACGAGACTCCGCTGCAGGCGATGTACCGTGAACTCAGCGAAGAAGTCGGTCTGGACCGGGACGATGTCGAAGTGCTCGGCCACACAGCCGACTGGCTTGCCTACCGGCTGCCGGACCGTTACGTGCGGCGCCATGCCGACCCGGTGTGTATCGGCCAGCGCCAGCGCTGGTTCATGCTGCGCCTGCTGACCAGCGAAAGCCGGCTGCGTCTCGATACAACCGAGGTGCCGGAATTTGATCGCTGGCGCTGGGTTGACTACTGGCGGCCGGTCAAAGAGGTGATCTATTTTAAGCGCCAGGTGTATGCAACAGCCCTGCAGGAGCTTGCACCGCTGGCGTTTGCAGATAGCGAGCCGCCGCCGCAGCCGCGCTGGTGGCCGGCGGAGTGGACGGCTGAACCGGAACGTTGTCATGACTGAGCCGCGCCGCGTCCGCGGACACCATGGCCCGTAGTCGCGTTGTCGTTGCCAGCCGTCCGCTGCTCGGGGCGCCGCTGGTGCTCGGACTGCTCGTCATTGTGACCCTGACCGTCGGCTGGCTGGCTTTCGATGCCGGTCTGAAGCGCGCCGGCTACAATCGGGCCGCCGCCGCCGCGACGCAGCGGGCCGCCGCCCGGCGCATTGCCGAGCTGGAGACGGCTAATGAGCAGTTGAGCGAACGTATTGCCGTCCTTGAAACCGCCAGCACCGTCGATCGCGAGGCCTACCGGCAGGTTGAGTCACAGTTGATCGAGCTGCAGGACAAGATCCTCGCACAGCAAGAGGATATTGAGTTCTATCGCGGTATCGTGGGGCCCGATGATGGTTCGCGGCTGCGTATTCAGGATTTCGTGGTGCGGCCGGCGCGGCGAGCCGGCGACTTTGAGCTGCAGCTGGTGCTGGCGCAGGCGCTGCGCAGCCGCGGCGAGGTTGAAGGCGCTATCGACCTGGAGGTCGATGGCCAGCTGGACGGCGCGCCGACCCGGCTGGAACTGGCGCAGCTGCGGGCTGATCAGGCCGGCGGTGAGCTGAGCTACAGCTTTCGCTACTTTCAGGACCTCAAAGTGCGGGTGCGGCTGCCCGCGGGATTTACCCCTGAGCGCGTCCACGTATTGGTCCGGCCCGCCGGAAAGGCTGCCAAAACTGTGGAAGACTTCTTCGTTTGGCGCGTTGAATCAGGCTAAATTGAGGGTATATCCGCGGCGTCGCCGACGTGCGCGGCGACCGCAATGGCTGAGGCCGACGGAGAGACTCCATGTTCGGAAGAAAAGGGCGCAAGCCCGCAGTGATCCAGACCCTGATCGGCGCGGATACGCGCATTGAAGGGGACCTGCATTTCAAGAAAGGTTGCCATGTGGACGGCCAGGTCAACGGGAGTGTGCTCTCCGGCGCGGATCCGGACGCCTACCTGAGCGTGAGCGAGAGCGGCCGGGTCATGGGTAGCGTCAAAGTGCCACGCCTCGGGCTCAGCGGCCGGGTCGAGGGTGACGTCTATGTGTCCGAGCGGGCGGAACTTGGCCCCACGGCTCGGGTCGTAGGTAACGTGCATTACAACCTGATCGAGATCGCTGCGGGTGCCGAGATCAACGGCAAGCTTATCCACGAGTCGGCTCCCAAGCCCGCGCCGGCGCGCAAGGCATTGCAGCAGGATTCGCCGGCGGCCGGTAAGGGCGCACCGCGAGTCAAGGCCGAGCCCGCCGAGATCAAAACCAAGGTGGCTGAGCAAACCACCTGAGCCTTGCGTTACAATAGGGTCTCCTAACCCGGCCCTAAACGACCGCTAACAGATGAACAGCTGATTATGAGCGCAGAACCCAGTCAGTACGAACCGCAAGCCGACACTGTCGTGTTTACCGATGCCGCCGCATTGAAGGTGGGGTCGCTGATTCAGGATGAAGGCAACCCCAACCTCAAGCTACGGGTGTTCGTGGCCGGAGGTGGCTGTTCCGGCTTTCAATACGGTTTCACGTTTGATGAAGAACTGCAGGACGGCGATACCGAAGTGGTCAATCAGGGCGTTAAGCTGCTGATCGACCCGATGAGCATCCAGTACCTGACCGGCGCCCAGATCGACTACAAGGATGATCTGGAAGGTGCGCAGTTTATTATTCGTAATCCGAACGCGGCCACGACCTGTGGCTGCGGTTCATCCTTTTCGGTCTAGCGGCTCAGGCCGCACGCGTTTGCCGCAGGCTGACTCGCGCTGCGGCCCGGATTGAGTCCGATGGCCCGAACCAAGTCCATGCCCGGCCACGACCCTGAGCTGCTGGCCGCGGTCGATCTGGGTTCAAACAGTTTCCAGCTGCTGGTCGCCAGTTTCAGTCACGGCCAGCTGCAGGTCGTCGATCGCATTCGCGAAATGGTGCGCATAGCGGCCGGTCTGGACGCCGACCAGCACCTTGATACCGACAGTCAGCAGCGCGCGCTGGACTGCCTGGCGCGGTTCGGAGAGCGGGTGCGCGACATCCCGTCCCACCGGATTCGCGCCGTCGGCACCAATACGCTGCGCAAGGTGCGCGACCAGGGGAAGTTCCTGCGCAAGGCGGAGGCTCTGCTGGGCCACGAGATCGACATCATCTCCGGAATTGAAGAGGCGCGCCTGATATTTGTAGGCGTCAGCCGCAGTCTTGCCGAGGTAGACGGCGAACATCTGATTATTGACATTGGCGGCGGCAGCACGGAGCTGGCGAGTGGTGTCGGCTATGAGCCCGCGCAGCTGGAGAGCCTGTACATGGGCTGTGTCAGCATGAGTCAGGCGCACTTTCGCGACGGCAGACTTTCGCAAAAGCGTTTTGACCGGGCGCGCACGGCGGCGCGACTGGAGTTGCGCCCGGTCGCAGGGCGCTTCCGCCGCCCGGCGTGGGCCCGGGCCGCCGGGGCATCGGGCACTATTCGCGCGGCCGGCAATGTATTGCGCGAACTGGGGTTGGCTGACAACCATATTACGGCCGCGGGCCTCGAACGGTTGATCCCGCGCATGATCGATGCCGGGCACGTGGATGACCTGGACCTGCCCGGCCTGAGCGAGCAACGAGCGGCGGTTTTCCCCGGTGGCGTGGCCATACTGATCGAGGTCATGAATGAGCTTGGCCTGACCGAGCTGGTCACCACGCAGGGAGCCCTGCGTGAGGGCATTATTTATGATCTGGTTGGCCGGCTCAGCGATGAAGACTCGCGGGTGCGCACCGTGCGGGCCATGGAAGCGCGCTATCACGTGGATCAGGCGCAGGCTAATCGAGTGGAGCAAACCGCCTGCCTGCTGCTGGACCAGGTGGCCGGGCCATGGAAGCTGGCCCAGCCCAATACCCGCAACCTGCTGGCCTGGGCTGCGCGCCTCCATGAGATCGGCCTTGATATCGCGCATGCGCAATACCATCAGCACGGCGCTTACCTGTTACAGCATGCCGACATGCCCGGTTTTAATCAGAATGAACAGGCGGTGCTGGCTGCCGTCGTGGGTGCCCACCGCCGCAAGTTTATCGAAGGCCGGCTCGCCGCAACCGCGCCGAAGGGTGCCGCGAAGCGTGCGCTGCGGCTGGCCATCCTGCTGCGACTCGCGGTGTTGTTCAACCGCAGTCGCACCGACGAGTTGCCCGGAGTGCTGGAGCTCGAGGTCGAGGGGCGCGAGATGCGCCTCAAGCTGTCGCAGGGCTGGCTGGAAGCAAATCCGCTGACGCTGGCGGATCTGGAATGCGAGCAAGAGTATTTACGGGCCGCTGAATACCTGCTCACCATTAAGGTGTTTGAAGACTAGCGGTTTCGGGCGGCCGAAAGTCGGACATCATCACGAGAGCCTGTTGCTGCGCGGACAGGGCTTCCTCACCCGAGCCCGGTGCACAGCGCCGCCAGCTGCTGTCCGGCTGCAGCTCCCAGGCACAGGTGTTGTCCTGCAGAAAGCGATCGAGATCGCCGATAACGCGCTGCTTAATCTGCGGATCCTCAATCGGGAAGCAGGTTTCCACCCGGCGGAACAGGTTGCGGTCCATCCAGTCAGCGCTTGAGCAGTAAACGCTCTCCGCCCCGTTCGCGTGAAAATAGTACACGCGTGAGTGCTCCAGAAAGCGCCCGATGACCGAGCGCACGCGGATGTTGTCCGAGATGCCGGGTAGCCCGGGTTTCAGGCAGCAGACGCCGCGCACGATGAGGTCAATCATCACCCCCGCGCTCGACGCACGATACAGTGCCAGTATCAGCTCAGGCTCGACCAAAGCGTTGACCTTGGCGACGATGTGGCCGGTGCCGCCGGCCTGCACGTTCCGGACTTCAGCGTCGATCATGCTGACCAGCATCTGGTGCATCTGGAACGGTGCCTGCACAAGCTTATGCAGTGGCGGCGTTTGCGCCATGCTGGTGAGCTGCAAAAACACATTCTGCACGTCTTCGGTCATTGCGCTGTCGGAGGTGAGCAGACCATAGTCGGTATACAGCCTCGCCGTGCCCGGGTGATAGTTACCGGTGCCGAGGTGCGCATAGCGCCGCAGTTCATCCTGTTCGCGGCGGACGATCAGCAGCATTTTGCAGTGGGTTTTAAATCCGACCACCCCGTACACTACGTGTGCCCCGACCATTTGCAGTCGATTGGCGAAGCCAATATTGGCCGCCTCGTCAAACCGCGCGCGGAGTTCGACCACCACAGTCACTTCTTTGCCTGCCTCCGCGGCTGCCACGAGGTGATCCACGATGGCCGAGTCTTTACCCGAGCGGTATAGCGTCATTTTTATTGCGACGACAGCGGGGTCCTGCGCGGCGCGGGCGACCAGGTCCACGATCGGGCCAAACGATTCGTAGGGGTGGTTGAGCAGCACGTCCTGCTCGCGCAGCAGCCGGTAGACATCCTGCGCATCCCGCAAAGCCTGCGGCAGGCCCGGTGTGAACGGCGGGTACATCAGGTCTTCACGTTCCACCATGTCGTAGACCGCCATGAGCCGGTTCAGGTTGACCGGCCCGCGCGACCAGTACATGTCCTCCTCGCGCAGCTCGAATACCTTGAGCAGGTAGTCGGCGAGTTCACGTGAGCAGTTGTGGGCAACCTCAATGCGCACCGCGGCGCCGTAGCGGGCCGAGGCCAGCTCGCCTTCGATGGCGCGCATCAGGTTGTCGACTTCTTCCTCATCGACATAAAGGTCGCTGTTGCGGGTGACCCGGAACTGGTAGCACCCGGTGATCTTCATGCCGACAAACAGCTCGGCCACAAACGCATGGATAATGGACGACAAAAACACAAAGTCGTTGTCGCCGGTGCCCTCGAGGTGCGCAGGCAGATGAATCAGCCGCGGCAGCGAACGCGGCGCCTGCACGATCGCCCGGTCGCAGGGGCGGCCGAAAGCATGCAGTCCGTCGAGGCCCACGATGAAGTTGAGGCTCTTGTTCATGATGCGCGGGAACGGCCGCGCCGGGTCCAGCGAAATCGGGCTTAGCGTCGGCACCACTTCCCTGCGGAAAAATTCGTGCAGCCACTCGCGCTGCGCGGGGCTCCAGCGGTCGCGGCGCACGAAGCGTATGCCCTCCGCATCCAGCTCCGGAATGATTTCATCGTTGAGTAAACGGTATTGTTCGGCCACCATTTCGTGGGTAAATGCGCTGATCTCCTTCAGCACCTGCTGGGGACTCAGGAGGTCGCGTCCGGCAGGCACCGCACCCACCTCGCGGCGCTGCTGCTGGCCGCTGACGCGGATTTCGAAGAACTCGTCCATGTTGGTGGACACAATGCACAGGAATTTCAGCCGTTCCAGCAGCGGCACTGAGCGGTCCGCTGCCTGCGCAAGCACACGCTTGTTGAACTCGAGCTGACTCAGCTCGCGATTGATGAAATGCTCCGGCAGGTTCAGATTGGCCGTGTCCACGATGCCCTTGTTTATGACTGATCTTGAGGTCAGCTTGGCAGCCAGCCCTGGAGCGGGCGACTGCTCGTCAATATACCAGCCTCCACCCCCGCAATTTATTACAGGGTGGACATAATCAAGTCCGATTGGTTCACGTTTCGGGGCTGCCGGCGGGGGCAGTGCCCCTCAGGGTGCGTGCAGGGCCCCCAGTATTGCGGCGCGCGACGCGCCGGTGGCACTGGGCAGATTGCCCGCAATCCCCTCCAGCCGGGCGCGCGCCAGCCAGGCAAATGCGGCGGCTTCAACCCAGTCAGGTTCGATCCCCAGTGCCGCTGTGGTGCGGATAGCACAATCGGGGAGGCTCCGGCGCAGCCGGTCTTGCAGGTCGTCATTGGCCGCGCCGCCGCCGCAGAGGTAGATGTCGGCGCGCGGCGCGGCATGGGTGATGGCCGCGGCGATACTGCGGGCCGTGAGCTCGGCGAGTGTTGCCTGTAAATCGGCGCCCTGCGGGGCGTCCGGCGCGGAGTGCTGCTGCAACCAGGCCGCATTGAAGTACTCCCGGCCGGTGCTCTTGGGTGCGCTGCGAGCGAAGTACGGGTCGCTGAGCAACCGTGTCAGCAGTGCCTCATCGACGCAGCCGCCGCGAGCCCACGCGCCGGCCGCATCGAAGGCAGTTTTGCGGTGCGCCTGACAATGGCTGTCGAGTAGTGTATTGCCGGGTCCGGTGTCCCAGGCGCGGACCGGAGCTCCGGGTTCCAGTACCGTAACGTTGGCGATGCCGCCGATGTTCACGATGACGCGGGTTGCGTCCGCAGACGCGAATGCCACTTCGTGAAACGCCGGCACCAGCGGCGCGCCCTGGCCGCCCAGCGCCATGTCCGCGCTGCGAAAGTCCGTGACGAAAGGCACGCCCGAACGGACCGCCGCCGTGGCGCCGCAGCCGAGCTGCAGCGTAAACGGTTGCGCCAGGTCAGGGCTGTGGCGCACGGTCTGGCCGTGACAGCCGGCCGCCGCGATCGCGCCCGGCGCCAGTTTCGCAGCCTCAAGGGCAGCGCTGAGCGCGTCGCCATAGAGCCAGCCCAGCTCCCGGTGCAGGCTGCCCAGTTCATCGAGCGCTACCCGATCGGGCGCATTGATCATGGTGATGACCCGTGCGCGCAACCCGGCGGGAAACGGGTGGGCCTGCCGGGCGATGATGTCCGCCCCGCCGGCGGCGAACCCGGCAACGACGATATCGACAGCGTCGAGACTCGTCCCGGACATCAGTCCTGCGTAGTAGGTTGTCATAGCAGTGGACGCGCCGGCTCAGTCGGCCCGCGCTGTTGTAGCCTGCGCAACGACGCCTGGCTGCTCGTCCAGCTGCTCGATGAAGGGGGCGGCAAAGCGCTCAAAGTCTTCGCGGTAGGCGGCCTTGATCGGTGCGGCGTCTGGTAGCGGCACCGTGCGCGGATTCATATGCACGCCGTTCTTGCGGTATTCATAGTGCAGATGCGGCCCGGTAGCGAGGCCCGACTGGCCGACATAGGCAATCACCTCGCCTTGCCGCACGCGTGCTCCCACCCGGGTGGCCTTGTCGAAGCGGGACAGATGCGCATACAGCGTGGTGATGTTGCCGCCGTGCTGGACGATAACCGTGTTGCCGTATCCGCCCTTGGTGCCGCGGAAGATCACCTTGCCGTCCCCGGCGGACTTTACCGGGGTTCCGTGGGGCGCGGCGTAGTCGACCCCTTTGTGGGCGCGCAGTGTGTTGAGCACCGGGTGCCGCCGGTTGGGGTTAAAGTTTGAGCTGACCCGCGAAAAGCTGAGCGGCGCGCGCAAAAAGGCTTTGCGCATGTTTTCCCCGTCCGGCGTGAAGTAGCTGACGGTGCCCTCCGGGTCGACATAGCGAATGGCCTGAAACACTTCGCCCTGGTTAACAAATTTGGCGGCCAGGATGTCGCCCTCGGCCACGCGCTCGCCATCGCGCCACAATTCCTCAACGATGACGTGAAATTCGTCGCCCTGACGAATGTCCAGCACAAAATCGATATCCCAGGCAAAAATACCCGCGAGGTTCATGATCGTGCGGTCGGACATGCCGGCAGCCGCAGCGGACAGAAACAACGAGTTGCCGATGCGACCGCGAGCCGCCACCTGGCGGGCGGTAATCGTATGTTCAAGGATTTCGGCGGTGAACGCGGCGTCGGCCCGTGCAACCCGCAGGGACTTGGCGTAGTTGATCTCCCGCTGCAGGGCCAGGATCCGCTGGTCTTCGTGCCAGACAACGATCTCGTCACCGGGGCGGATCAGCTTCAGATGTTTGCGGGCGAGCTCCTCGCGCATCATCAGGGCCAGCTCAACGGGGCTGAAGCCGTTGCGCTTGAACAGCCGGTCGAGGCTGTCGCCGCGGCGCACGAGCATGCTCACGCGCTCGCCGCGTTGCTCAGGTTGCGGCGGTGCCAGCAGTTCCGGTACGACCGGGCTCGGGGCGGGTTGCGCCACGGCTTCCGCCGCGGGCTCAGCAGGTTCGGGCGCAGGCTCCGCAACACGGCTGAGGGCAGGCGGCGGTTCCTGGGGCTTGGGCGGGGAATTCTGCGGTAGCAGCAGGGCGACGGTGAGCAGCGGCAGTCCCAGGCCGACAATAAACCAGACGAGCCAGCTCGCCCGCGGCTGTCTGGCCGCCGGCTGCGGCTTGTAGTCCCGCATGACAGGTCGCGACGACGCCACTGCTATCCCCGATTAAGTTAAGAGCCCATGCCGGATACTGTCACACAGCTCGCCCGCGCAACTTGAACAAGTCCTCGTTTCTCCGGGCTGCGCCATGCCCGCCACCCGCGTGACCGGCGCCGGGCCGCCCGGCTTGAGGACTGTCATAACCTCCCGGCATTATCAGGAATCGGTGCGGGTCCGGTCAATCCGGGCGGTCGGTTGAGCGCCTCGCATACGGGCCGCCGACAGTCGACCACCGGGCGCGAATTGTTTATTCTTCGCCGCGTCACTTCCCGGCTATGGCCGGAACAGCTGCGCGTGCAGCAACGGCCGCGCCCGGCGCTGCCGCGGCCCCTCCAATCGGCAAGTCAATTTTCATGCAAACCGTTGATGCTCAGCTGCCGGAACTCGAACGCGGTGTTGAAGAAGTGCTGGTCGCCGCGGACCTGCGCGCCAAGCTGGCCCTGGGGCGGCCACTGCGGGTCAAAGCGGGCTTTGATCCGACGGCGCCCGACCTGCATCTCGGCCATACCGTGCTGATCAACAAAATGCGGCAGTTTCAGGATTTTGGCCACGAGGTGATTTTCCTGATCGGCGATTTCACCGGGATGATCGGCGACCCGTCGGGCAAAAGCGCCACCCGGCCGTCACTCAGCGCGGCCGATGTCGCCGCCAATGCCGAAACCTACAAAGAGCAGATCTTCAAGATTCTCGACCCGGAGCGCACCCGTATCGCGTTTAACTCCGAGTGGATGGGCTCGATGAGCGCGGCTGACATGATTCGTCTGGCCGCGAGCAGCACCGTGGCGCGGATGCTGGAGCGGGATGATTTCAGTAAACGCTACCGGGGTAATCAGCCGATCGCCATTCACGAGTTTCTGTACCCGCTGGTCCAGGGTTATGACTCGGTCGCGCTGGAGGCTGATATCGAACTGGGCGGTACCGACCAGAAATTCAATTTGCTGATGGGCCGGCAGCTGCAGCAGGCTGCTGGTCAGACGCCGCAGGTGGTCCTGACGATGCCGCTGCTGGAGGGTCTGGACGGCGTTAACAAGATGTCGAAGTCGCTGGGCAACTACATCGGCATCACCGATGCGCCTGATGATATGTACGGCAAGGTAATGTCGATATCCGATGAGCTGATGTGGCGGTATTTTGAATTGCTGAGCTTTCGGCCGCTGGCCGAGGTTGCGGGCTTGCGCGAGGCAATAGCGGCGGGCGCCAATCCGCGCGACGCCAAATTTGAGCTGGCCGCGGAGCTGGTCGAGCGGTTCCACGGGGCGGCGGCGGCCAAGCGCGCGCATGAGTCGTTTGTCAGCCGGTTTCGCAAGAACGAGCTGCCGGCTGACCTGCCCGAGGTCATGCTGCAAAGCGAAGCGTCCGGCGCGCTGGGGATCGCGCACGTGCTGGTCGGCGCCGGCCTGGTGGCCAGTACGTCCGAGGCTTTCCGGATGATCAAGCAGCAGGCGGTGCGGCTGGACGGCGAGCGGCTGGAGGACAAAGGCCTCGAGCTCGCGGCCGGCACTTCCTGCGTGCTGCAGGTCGGCAAACGGCGCTTTGCCCGGGTCAGCGTGAAATAAACCTGAAATAAAGTCTCTCAGGGTGTTGACGCGGGTCCCGACCCTTGTATAATTCCGCTCCTGCCCGCGCTGCTGTGCGGGCATTTCAGTCTCTGACCATCTGATTCGTTTTCGAAGGTCCTGAGCTGAGTCGATCTTTAACAATTAGAAAACAGA
>JAZBOT010000086.1:0-9279 GCA_036351295.1 Gammaproteobacteria bacterium
AAGGAGAGGGGTGACTCCTCCCGCCTGTGCCGTCACGAGTCGTTGCTCTCGAACCAGAGCGGAAGGTGGGGTCGACCGCGGCAGCCCAGGCTATCCGCTTGCGCGGTTATGCTCACAGCTACCAGCAGGCAGTGACCCCAATCTGAAGTTTAGGGTCGAGGTACTTCCAGATCCGCATCGAACACTGCAGGAGGAGTCATGACCACGATACAGCTATTCGCAGCGCCGACGCAACGACTCAGGTGACGGGTGCGGGCCAGATGTGCAGGCGTCGCGGCGCCGCAGCGTGGCGCCACATTGCCGCGATGCTTAGATTTCGAGCTGCCGGCCCGCTTGCAATGCGGACTCGACCCGCTCGCGCATGGCCTGCAGCCGCGTAGCGACATCACCCTCGAGCACATCATCCTGGCGACGCGAATGTAACAGCTCGTTGGCCATGTTGAGGGCTGCCATGATTGCGATGCGGTCGAGGCCGGTGACTTTGCCGCTGCCCCGGATTTCCAGCATTTTACTGTTGAGCAACTCGGCGGAGTCCAGCAACGCGGCGCGTTCTTCCGCTTTGCACGCGACCTCGTATTCCTTGTCCAGAATCCTGATACTCACATGTGCAACACTATTGCTCACGATCCCTGCTCCATGGCCTTCAGCCGGCTGATCATTGCTTCGACACGTGCCCGCACCTGTTCGTTTTTCTGTAGCAGCGTCGCGCGGTCGGCAATCAAGGAGTCCTGCCGCGTTTTTAATGAGCGGTTCTCTTCCTTAAGCTGGCTGCAAATCACGACGAGCTCATCAAGTCGCTTTTCGAGCCGCGCCAGCTCCTGGACAAACTTGTTTTCGGGGGTATCAGGCATGCGGCGACTATAGAGGCTGCATCGCATTACGGTCAATATGCGGTGTGGTCCGTGAGTGTTACGATACCCGGCCCCTGAAAGGGGCTGCCAGCGCGGTCCGGGAGAAGCGCCAAGGTGCCAAAGTCTGAAATTGCCGATTTTGATGAGGTTGCGCAGTGCCTGGCGGCGCTGGGAGCCGCCTGGGAGCCTGCAGAAGCGCACGGCGCTTTTTGCGGCATGGCGTGCTGCAGCGGCTCTGCGGCACTCGTTGACTGGCTGCGGGAGCTCGCCCCCGAAGCAGCGGCCGGTGATGTTCTCGCCGCTGAACGGCGGTCGTTATTGCAGCGGGTTGCTGCCGATACGCTGCTCAAGCTGGAGGCCGGCCAGCTGGCTTTTGAACTGCTGTTGCCAGCGTCTGGCTCGCCGGTGGCGGCGCGTACAGCGGCTCTCGCGCACTGGTGCCACGGCTTTATGCATGGCCTGATGACAGCCGGAAACCCGGACACCGGCAGGCACGGCGAATCTCTGGACTCTGATGTGGTTCGGGAAATCCTTGAGGACTTCAGCGCGATTACCCGAGTTGCAACAGATGCAGACACCGGAGATGAGGCTGACGCGGCGCTGGCCGAGTTGAACGAATACGTCCGTGTTGCTGTGCAGCTCATTTACGAAGAGACGCACAGTTTGCGGGCAGGGCGCGCTGCTGCTGTTCGTCCGGCAGCCAGTCAGGAGGTTCACTAGTCTTGAACAAAAGTGAGTTTGCGCGCCGCCGCCGCGCGTTGATGCGGATGATGGGTAGGGACAGCGTCGCCATATTGCCGGCGTCGCCTGTCCGGCTGCGGAACCGGGACGTGGAATATCCGTATCGTCAGGACAGCGACTTCCACTATCTGACGGGTTTTGACGAGCCTGAGGCAGTGGCGGTGCTGGTGCCGGGGCGAGCAGCGGGCGAGTTCATCCTGTTTTGCCGACGGCAGGATCCCGAGCGGGAGCGCTGGGACGGCAAACGTGCGGGGCAACAGGCAGCGATCAGCGAGTTTGCCGCTGACAGCGCGTACCCGATTGACGAAATTGACGACGTTTTGCCCGCAATTATCGGCGAGTGCGACCGCGTGTATTACACGATGGGGGCGCAACCCGAGTTTGATACGCGACTGCTGGCGTGGGTGGTCGAACTGCGCGCTTCCGGGCGGAGCGATCATCACACGCCCGATGAATTTATCGCGCTCGACCCCTACCTGCACGACTTGCGGCTTTTCAAGAGTCGCGCCGAGGTCGCTGCCATGAAGAAGGCGGCGCGGTTGACGGTCGCGGCGCACACGCGCGCGATGCAGGCGACGCGCCCCGGGATGCACGAATACGAGCTCGAGGCTGAATACCTTTACGTATTCAGGCGCAATGGCGTTACCCCGGCCTATCAGCCCATCGTGGGCGGCGGAGCCAATGCCTGCGTACTGCACTACGTAAACAACAGCGAACCGCTCGCCGACGGCGACCTGGTGCTGGCGGATGTGGGTTGTGAGTTTGACTACTATGCCGCCGATGTGACCCGCACATGGCCGGTGAACGGACGGTTTTCCCAGCCACAGAGGGAATTGTATGACCTGGTTCTGGCGGCGCACGCCGCGGCTATTGCCCAGGTGGCACCCGGCAAGCACTGGAATGATCCGCACGATGCGGCCGTGCGCGTCATCACCCGCGGCCTTGTCAAACTGGGCCTGCTGCAGGGTGACCCGCGCAAGCTTATCGCGGACGGCAAGTACCGGCGGTTTTTTATGCACCGCACGGGTCACTGGCTCGGCATGGATGTGCACGACGTCGGCGACTACAAAGTGGCCGGACAATGGCGGCTGCTTGAGCCCGGCATGGTGCTGACCGTGGAGCCCGGGCTGTATATTCCCGCCGCTCGCAACATACCGGCGAAGTGGCGCAATATAGGTATCCGTATAGAAGATGATGTTCTGGTAACCCGCGACGGCTGCGAGGTGCTGACCCGCGCTTTGCCCGTTGCAGCCGATGATATCGAGGCACTTGTCAACACCCGTGAACAGCAACACTGAGGCACCCGCAGCCACAGCCGACTTTGATGTCGTGATAGCCGGTGGCGGACTTGTGGGCGGCAGTCTTGCCATCGCGCTCGGCGAATCAGGCCTGCGCGTGGCACTGGTCGAGGCTGTGCCCGCAGCCAGTGATCAGCAGCCCAGTTTCGATGCCCGCAGCATCGCTTTGTCGCACGGTAGTTGTCGCATCCTGACGCAGCTGGGAGTCTGGGCACATCTGCAGGAGGCGGTCTGGCCGGTACGGGAAATTCACGTGTCCGAGCAGGGCCGTTTTGGCACCACGCTGATTGATGCGGCTGAGCAAGGTATTGAGCAACTCGGTCATGTGATCCAGGCGCATGCACTGGGCGAGGCGCTGTGGGCGCGCATTCGCGAGTGTTCGAGTCTTACTGTGTTCTGTCCGGCACGAGTCACCACGACAGTTGCGCCGCGCGGTGGTCAGCGACAGCTGTCGCTGACCACCGCCGACGGAACAGCGCAGACGCTGAACACCCGGCTGCTCGCGATCGCTGATGGGGCGCGCTCGCCGTTACGGCAGGCTGTGGGCATAACCGCCAGTGAGCGCGACTATGCCCAGGTGGCGGTTATCTGTGGGGTGCAGGTCGCGCCGCGCTATGCCGGGCACCGCGCCTTTGAACGCTTCACACCGACGGGGCCGCTGGCGGTGCTGCCCGGCCCCGACGGTCGCTACACCGCGGTGCTGGCGCGTCCGGCCGAGCGGGCGACCGCGTTGCTCGCGGAGACTGACGCCGAATATCTGGCGCGGCTGCAGCGCTTGTGCGGCTGGCGGCTTGGACGTTTGCAGCGCATCGGGCCACGCGTCTCGTACCCGCTCGCCCTGACCACTGCCGCCTCGCTGACTGCGCCGCGGGCCGTCCTGATTGGCAATGCCGCAAACAGCTTGCACCCGGTAGCCGGCCAGGGTTTCAACCTGGGCCTGCGCGATGTGGCCAGCCTGGCGGAATTGCTGGTCGCGGCGGGGCGTGCGGCGGGCGACCCGGGCAGCCCTGCATTGCTGGACCAGTACGCGGAGTGGCGCAGCGCCGACCAGCGCGCGGTTGTCCGCTTTACCGATTCGCTGATCCGGGTGTTCGGTGTGCGTGCGACCGGGCTTGCAGCGGCGCGTGGCCTCGCCTTGTCCCTGTTCGATCTGAGCGTCACCGGCAAGCGCGCGCTGGCACGCCAGACTATGGGGCTCGCAGGTCGCATGACCCGGCTGGGCCGGGGGCTGCCCCTGTGAAGCGGCAGGAGGGCGAGGCGTTCGACCTCGTTGTGTTTGGCGGCGGTATCGTCGGCTTGCTGTTTGTGCAACTGCTGCTGCAGCGTTTGCCTGAGGGCGCGGGCCCGCGAATAGCCGTCGTCGAGCCGCATCCGCCGGCACCACCGCTGCCCGATATCGACTTGCGGGTTGCGGCGTTGTCGCCCGCGTCACGTCTATTGCTCGAGTCTACCGGCGCCTGGGAGCGTCTCCCGGCCGCGAAAAGCTGCGCTTATGAGCGCATGCGTGTCTGGCAGGGCGCGGCCGGACCAACCGCCGCGCATACCCTGGTATTTGATGCGGCCGAAGCAGGGCTGCCGGAACTGGGCCATATCATTGAGAACCATGCGCTGCGGCTGGCGTTGTGGCAGCAGCTGGAGTCTGGCGCCGACTGTGAGTTCATCACCGCCGCCGCCGATGCCCTGCAGCCGGGCTCGGCAGCGGTGCACATAGGCATCGGCCCACGCCAGATTACAGCACCTTTGGTCGTGGGCGCCGACGGTGCCCAGTCGTGGTTGCGCGAACGCCTGCGTGTGGCGCAGCGTGAACATGACTACGGCCAGCGCGGTATCGTTTGTCATCTGCAGCCCGAAATCGCACATGCCGGAACAGCGTGGCAAAAGTTTCTCGCGGGCGGGCCGGCGGCGCTACTGCCGCTGGCCGACGGGCGTGTCTCGTTGGTGTGGACAGTCAGTGCCGCTGCCGCCGAAGGGTTACTGGCGCTCAGCGACGCGGAGTTCGCTGCACGCCTGGCCGCCGAACTGGATGGTGTTCTGGGCGAGTTCCGCTGCACGACGCCACGGGCCGACTTTCCGCTGCTGGCCGCCCATGCCGAACATTACACCGGCGAGCGTTTCGCGCTGCTGGGCGATGCCGCGCACCGTGTTCACCCGCTGGCAGGCCAGGGGCTGAACCTCGGTATTCAGGATGCCGATGTGCTGGCAGCTGAGCTGGCGCGTGAGTGGCCGCAACCCGCCGCCGATCCCGGCGATGCACGCATCCTGCGACGCTTTGAGCGGCGTCGACGGGGGGACGTGCAGCTGACGCTATCAGCCATGACGGTACTCAACCGGTTGTTTGCTTCGCCCGTGGCGGGGCTCGCGGGCACGGGAATGGGATTGCTGAACCGTGCGCCCGGGCTGAAAGTCAGCCTGGCCCGCTATGCCACCGGCAGCTGACGGCTGCCCGCTGCGGAGCGGCTGCGGCGGGACTAGTTAAGTTGCCGGTCAGGGGCTATTATCACCCTTCGATTTTTCGAACCTGCGGGAGAGAGCCAGCCGCTGCTGGCCGCCGAAGGCGCAACTCGCTCGGAAACGCTCAGGCAAAAGGATTGCGGGTTCGAATCGACTCTGGAGAGCGGCCGTTCGTCGGCCCACCGAAGGGGTGCGGTCAGTACGCTGACCCGATCTCTCAGGTAACAGGACAGAGGGGCGGCAGGTGCAGCCTGCAGCTTTTTTGTTGCTCACCGGAGTTCACGGCATGGCCCTGAAAACCCCGCTGTACTCTCGTCATATTGCTGCCGGCGCCCGCATGGTTGATTTCGGCGGCTGGGACATGCCGCTGCACTATGGCTCGCAGATAGACGAGCATCACAGCGTCCGGCAGTCTGCCGGCGTATTCGACGTATCGCACATGACCATCATTGACGTTACGGGCACTGACAGCAGTCGGTGGCTGGCGTATTTGCTGGCCAACGACTGCGGGCGCCTGACGGCGGCTGGCGACGGCCTGTACAGCTGCATGCTGGCAGACGATGGCGGTGTGATCGACGACCTGATTGTCTACCGGCTGGGCGCTGACAGTTTTCGCCTGGTGGTGAATGCCGCCACGCGTGAGGCGGACCTCGCCTGGCTGCAGGCGCGCCGCGACGGCTTTGCCGTGCAGCTACGCGAGCGCGCTGAGCTGGCCATGCTGGCCGTCCAGGGGCCGGCCGCGCAGGATGCCTGTATGCCACTGCTGCCGCCCGCTATTGCGGGCGCGGTCGCTGAATTGCGGCGTTTTAAGGCAGTGCAGGCAATCGACGCCGGGCAGGAGTGGTTTGTGGCGCGAACCGGATACACCGGCGAAGACGGCTTCGAACTGGTGCTGCCGCCCGAACTGGCTCATGAGCTTTGGGATGGGCTGCTGGCGGGCGGCGTACAGCCCTGCGGGCTGGGTGCGCGCGATACGTTGCGGCTTGAGGCAGGGCTCAACCTGTACGGTCAGGACATGACGCTGGCGAGCACACCGCTTGACAGTAATCTTGCCTGGACGGTTGCCTGGCAACCTGAGGATCGCAACTTTATCGGCCGCAGCGCACTGGAGCGGCAACTCGAGGTCGGCCCGACAGCTGAGTTGGTCGGTCTGGTTCTCGAAGGTCGCGGCATTATGCGCGCCGGGCAGGCAGTGACGACCTGCGCCGGCCCCGGACAGGTCACCAGCGGTGGCTATTCTCCGACCCTCGAGCGGTCGATTGCTTTCGCCCGGGTGCCGGTGTCGGCCGGCTCGCAGTGCAGTGTCAGCATTCGGCAGCGCGAGATCGCCGCACGGATTGTGCAGCCGGTGTTTGTGCGCGGCGGGCAGGCTCGCGTCGCAGAGCGCTAGGTGCAGGAACGCGCCGGCGCCGGGGTTCGCGCGGGTCAGAACAGGCGGCTGCCGCGGAGGCGGGCCGGGTAAGCGGAACAACAATGGAGCAGTGCAAATGAGCGAAGTTCAGGCAGAACTCAGGTATACGCGGGAACACGAGTGGCTGCGACTGGAAGCAGACGGGTCGGTCACCATTGGCATTACGGATCATGCACAGGCCGCCCTCGGCGAGCTTGTCTACGTTGAACTGCCGGAGGTCGGCACCCGGTATGCCGACAATGAAGCATGTGCGGTTGTCGAATCCGTCAAAGCTGCCAGCGATGTCTACGCGCCGCTAGCGGGCGCGATTACGGCGACCAATGAGGCGCTGGCCGATACCCCGGAGCTGGTTAATTCAAGTCCCTATGATGAGGGTTGGCTGCTGAGCCTGCAGCCCGATGATCCGGGTGTGCTGGAAACCATGATGGACGCTGCCACTTATCAGCAGTTCGTCGCGGAACTCGAAGACTAGATTACGTGGCATTCCGGGCGGCAGCCCGGCGCCGTCAGGAGGAAAGCTGTGCCTTTTATTCCGCATACTGAAGCAGACATCGCCGGCATGCTGGCGACCGTCGGCGTTGCCGGGGTGGATGAGTTGTTTGACGAGATTCCCGCGGCCCTGCGCTGCAGCGGGCTTGAGGGTGTTCCCGAGGCCCTGAGTGAGGC
The DNA here is from genome assembly GCA_036351295.1 of Gammaproteobacteria bacterium. Taxonomy (GTDB): domain Bacteria; phylum Pseudomonadota; class Gammaproteobacteria; order Steroidobacterales. The sequence continues at coordinate 7,419 of JAZBOT010000086.1, forward strand.
CGGCATTTACCGGCTGATGCAGGCGCGCGCACGTGCCGACGGCGAACCGCTGTGCTTTCTCGGGGCCGGTGCCTACGACCACTATGTGCCGGCCGCCGTCTGGGATATCGCAACCCGCGGGGAATTTTACAGCGCCTATACGCCTTACCAGGCCGAGGCGAGCCAGGGCACGCTGCAGGTTATCTACGAGTTTCAGACTATGCTTGCCAGCCTGACGGGTCTGGACGTGGCCAACGCGTCGCTGTATGACGGTGCGACGGCCTTTGCGGAGGCCTGCCTGATGGCGGTCCGCGCAAATCGCAAGACCCGGTCGCGGCGCGTGCTGGTGCCGCGCACGCTGAGCCCGGTCTACAAAACTGTGGTGCGCAGCATCGTCGGGGGGCAGGGCATCGAGCTGGTCGAGCTGCCGATGCTGGACGGTGTCACTGACATCGGCGCCCTGCAGCAGCTGGCGGATACAACCTGTGCGGCGGTGGCCATTCAGCACCCCAGCTTTCTCGGCACGCTGGAGGATGTCGACACGCTGGTCGACTGGGCGCATGCGCAGGGCGCGCTGGTCATCGGCGTGGTTAACCCGATGGCGCTGGCCATCCTGCGGCCGCCCGGAGAATGGGGCGCGACCGGTGCCGATATCGCCTGCGGTGAGGGGCAGCCGATGGGCGTGCCGCTCTCATCCGGCGGGCCTTACTTTGGGTTTTTGACCTGCCGGCAGGACATCGTGCGGCAGATGCCTGGTCGCATTGTGGGCCGCACGGTCGACCTCGACGGCACGCCCGGCTTTACCCTGACGCTGCAGGCCCGTGAGCAACATATCCGCCGCTCACGTGCTACCTCCAATATCTGTACCAACCAGGGTCTGGTCGCGACGGCGGCAACCATCTATATGGCCCTGATGGGCGCAGCGGGCTTACGAGAAGTCGCCGGCAGCTGCAACGCCAATCTGCACGCGCTTGTCGATGCGCTCTGTGCACTGCCGGGCATTCGCCGGGCGTTTGCCGCACCGTGCTTTCACGAGTCTGTGCTGTTGCTCGACCGGCCGGTGGCACCGGTGCTGGATGCCTTATCCCGCCACGGGGTGCTCGGCGGCTATGACCTGAGCGGTGACTACCCGGAACTGGGCAATGCGTTGCTGGTGTGCGCCACCGAGACCCGCACCGCTGAGGATATTGCGTTGTATGCCGGCCTGGCCGGCAAACTGTTTGAGGCAGCGGCATGAAAGAGCAACTGATCTTCGAGTACCAGTCGGCGCGGCGCGCCGGTTTTGTGCCGCGTTCCGGCAGCCCGGTCAGCTTGCCGGCGAACCTGTTGCGGGAGACGGAGCCGACGCTGCCGACCGCTTCGGAACTGGATGTTGTGCGGCACTACACGCGCCTGTCGCAGCAGAATTTTGCGATCGATACGCACTTTTACCCGCTCGGTTCCTGCACCATGAAATACAACCCGCGCGTCTGCAACCGGCTGGCGATGCTGCCGCAGTTCCTGGCACGGCACCCGCTCGGGCCGGTTGAACACGGTCAGGGGTTTATGCAAACCATGCATGAGTTGCAGGACATGCTGGCTGCGGTAACTGGCATGCATGCGGTGTCATTGACGCCCATGGCCGGTGCGCAGGGCGAATTTGCCGGCGTGGCGATGATGCGCGCCTACCATGCTGCGCGGGGCGACGCTGCGCGCACCCAGATCATCGTGCCGGATGCCGCCCACGGCACCAACCCTGCGACCGCCACCATGTGTGGTTGTGAGGTGGTCGAAGTGGCCACGCGGCCGGACGGCGACATCGATATCGACCAGCTGCGTGCCGTTGTCGGGCCGCGGACCGCCGGCATCATGCTGACCAACCCGTCGACGCTCGGTGTGTTCG
>JAZBOT010000087.1:0-21171 GCA_036351295.1 Gammaproteobacteria bacterium
GCTACCTGATGGGAGTCGGGTTGCCGGTCGACATTCTTGACGCGGTGCAACAAGGGGTGGATATGTTCGACTGCGTGATACCCACCCGGCATGCGCGCAACGGCTACCTGTTTACCGCCGACGGCACGCTCAGGATTCGCAACGCGCGCTTCCGCGATGATCCGCGGCCTTTGCAGGAGGACTGCGCCTGCTACACTTGCACCCATTACAGTCGAGCTTATCTGCGCCATCTCGACCAGTGCGGTGAAATTCTCGGTGCCCGGCTGAATACGATTCATAACCTGCATTTCTACCTGAACCTGATGCGCCAGATCCGCGCGGCGATTGCAGCCGGGCGACTGACGGCCTTCGACCGCGAATTCCGCGATCGGCAGGAGCAGGGCGCCGGTTCTGTGCAATAATACGGCGCCTTTTTTGCAGGATTTGAAGCCAATGGATTTCTTTATCAGGACTGCCCACGCACAGGGCGCAGGCGGCACCGAGGGCTTCCTGAGCCTGCTGCCGCTCGTGCTGATTTTCGTGGTGTTTTACTTTCTCCTTATCCGCCCGCAGAACAAGCGCCAGAAAGAGCATCGCGACATGGTGGCGGCTCTGACGAAGGGCGACGAGGTGGTTACCGCCGGGGGCCTGCTGGCCAAGGTGGTGGAGGCCGGCGACAGTTTTTTGCGCGTTGAGCTGGCTGACAACCTGGTCGTGACGGTCCAGCGGCACACGATCAGCGCGGTCCTGCCGAAGGGCACCGTGCGCAGCGCCATGAAAGGGGGCGGTAAAGCCGCCGGATAGCATTCATGAATCATTATCCGCTCTGGAAAAATTTTCTGATCGCCCTCGCGTTTGCGGTCGGGCTGCTCATTGCCCTGCCGAACGTATTCGGCAAGGCACCCTCGGTTCAGGTCAGTCGCGAGGACGGTGTGGACCTCACTGAGGTGTCGGTCGAGCGCATTGCTGATTTACTCAGCGCTGCCGATATCCCGATCACGCAGTCCTACACCGATGCGGGTCGCTTGCTGGTCAGCTTTGCCGATGCGGAGCTGCAGGCGCGTGCGAGCGAGCATTTGCGCAGCAACCTCGGCGAGCAGGGCTTCGTGGTGGCCATGACGCTCGCGCCGCGCATGCCGGGCTGGTTGCGGGGCCTCGGGCTTGAACCGATGAGCCTCGGTCTTGATCTGCGTGGCGGCGTGCACTTGCTGTACGAGGTGGACCTCGATGCCGCCGTGAAGCAGCGGCTGGAGGTGATTTCCGAAGACATCGCGCGGACCCTGCGACGTGAACGGATCCGCCGCAACGTGCGTGTCGTCGGCGACCAGGTGCGCGTGCGCGTAGGCGATGTCGCCGACCTTGACCGCACCGAGCAGCTGGTTACCGAGCTCGACGAATTACTTGACGTGCGGCGGGTGGGGTCCGGCGACAATCAGGAGCTCGTAGTCCGGATGACCGCCCAGCAGGTGCGCGATCGGCAGGGTTTTGCCATTGAGCAAAATACTGTCACCCTGCGCAACCGCGTCAACGCTCTGGGCGTGGCGGAGCCGGTGGTTCAGCGGCAGGGGGTCAACCGGATTGTCGTGCAGCTGCCGGGCGTGCAGGACCCTTCGCAGGCCAAGCGTATTCTGGACGCGACGGCTACCCTTGAGTTCCGCCTGGTCTGCGGCGGCGAGAGCGCGCAGGAAGCGGAGCGCCGCGGGCGCGCGCCGCTCGGTTGCGAACTGTTCCGTGATCGCAATGGCCTCCCGGTGCTGCTGAAACGCGGGGCTATCGTCACCGGCGACCAGTTGATTGACGCCAGCCAGGGGTTCTCGGAGGGCACGCCGGCCGTGTTCGTCAAGCTGGATTCGGCAGGTGCCGATGAAATGCTGCGTACCACACGTGACAACGTGGGTAAGCCCATGGCGGTATTGTTCGTGGAGCAAAATCGCGAGGAAGTAGAACGTGACGGCGAAATCGTGCAGGTCACGCGCACCGACCGCGAGGTGATCAACGTCGCCACCATCAACGGTGTGTTCAGCAGCAGTTTCCAGATTACCGGTCTGGATGTGGTCGAGGCGCGCGATTTGTCGCTGCTGCTGAGAGCGGGCGCGCTGGCTGCGCCCATCTATGAAGTCGAAGAACGCACGATTGGGCCCAGCCTCGGCCAGGACAATATCGACCGCGGCTTCAATGCCATCATCATCGGCTTCGCTCTGGTGGTCATCTTTATGGCCGTCTACTACAAGGCCTTTGGCCTGATTGCTGATCTCGCCCTGCTGGCCAACCTGGTATTAATTGTGGCCGTGTTGTCGATGCTGCAGGCGTCGCTGACCCTGCCCGGTATTGCCGGCATTGTGCTGACAGTCGGTATGGCGGTAGACGCCAACGTGCTGATCTTCGAGCGTATTCGCGAGGAGATTCGTAACGGCAACTCCCCGCAGGCGAGTATCGCGGCCGGTTATGAAAAGGCGTTGTCGACAATCGCCGATGCGAATGTGACGACCCTGATCGCGGCGTTGGTGCTGTTTCTGTTCGGGACCGGGCCCATCAAAGGGTTCGCGATTACGCTGTCAGTCGGCATCCTGACTTCGATGTTTACATCGATCATAGGTACGCGTGCGCTGGTGAATTTGTTTATGGGTGGCCGCCGTCTCGAGCGGCTGGCCATATAGTGAAAAGCATAGGGATGCAGTCGTGAAGCAGCTGAATGCGCAGTATGAAATCGACTTTATGGGGCGTCGCAAGGTTGCTATCGCCATCTCCCTGATGCTGGTGCTGCTGTCGATCGCCGCGCTCGCCGTGCGTGGGCTCAATTTCGGTATCGATTTTACCGGTGGCGTACTGCTGGAGGCGGGCTACGCCGAGTCTGCGGATCTGACGGATGTGCGGGCCCGGCTGGCGGAAGCGGGTTTTGCCGATGCACAGGTGCAGGAGTTCGGCGTTGCCACCGATGTGCTGATTCGGCTGCTGCCGCGCGCTGACGGCAATGCTTCGCAGCTGTCAGAGCTGGGCGACAGCATACTTGAGGTCTTGCGGTCCGGAGGCGCGGCAGTAGAACTGCGACGCATAGAATTTGTCGGACCGCAGGTGGGTCAGGAGCTCACCGAGCGCGGCGGCACCGCGATGATTTTTGCCCTGTTGATGATCCTCGCCTACATCATGTTCCGCTTTCAGTGGAAGTTTGCTGTGGGTTCCGTCGTGGCGCTGATGCACGATGTGATTATCGTGCTGGGCTTGTTTGCGGCTTTTCAGTTGCCTTTTGACCTGTCGGTGCTGGCGGCTTTGCTGGCGGTTATCGGCTACTCGCTCAATGACACCATTGTAGTGTTTGACCGGATTCGCGAGAACTTTCGCGGCATTCGCAAAGGCGTGGCCATCGAGATTGTCAACGGGTCGATTAACCAGATGCTGGCCCGCACTATCATCACCAGCTTGACGACACTGCTCGTGCTGGCTTCCCTGTTTCTGCTCGGCGGCGAGGCTGTGCGCGGCTTTTCCACCGCGTTGATTGCGGGCATTTTTGTCGGTACGTATTCATCCATCTACACCGCCTCAACGACGGCTCTGGCGCTTAATGTCTCGCCCGAAGACCTGCTGGTGCCGAAGCAGGAAGAGCTAGTTGACGACTTGCCCTGAGGCCGGCCGCCGGCCTGCCCATCCGGCTACAGGAGTGGCGTCAGCAGCTTGACGAGTTCGGCATGTACCTTGGGTGGCCCGGCAATTATGTTACCGGTCTCGAGGTAGTCGCCGTCCGGCGTCATGCTGCTGATCAGACCGCCTGCTTCACGCAGGATCAGTGCGCCTGCCGCCATGTCCCAGGGCTGCAGGCCGAACTCCCAGAAGCCGTCCAGCCGGCCCGCCGCAAGGTAGCTCAGATCGAGGGCTGCGGCACCGGGTCGGCGCACATCGCTGGCCACGTGCATGACCGCGCGAAGTTGCGTCATGTAAGTGTCCAGCCACCGTTCGTTCATCCGGTAAGGGAAGCCGGTGCCGATCAGTGCGCCGGCCAGTACCTTGTTGCGATCAACGCGTATACGGCGGCCATCCAGCTGTGCGCCGCTGCCGCGCAACGCGGTAAACAGCTCCTGGCGATTCGGGTCGTAGACGACCCCGGCCTCCATGCGACCCTTGACCTGGATGCCGATGGACACGGCAAACATCGGGAAGCCGTGCAGAAAATTGGTGGTGCCGTCGAGCGGATCGATGATCCACAGCGTATCCCCACTGCCTTGCTGGCCCGTTTCCTCGCCGAGCACCGCATGATCCGGGTAGTACTCGCGGATCGTTGCGATAATCACCTGCTCAGCCGCTTCATCAACCTGGCTGACAAAGTCGTTGCGGGACTTGCTCCGCACGTCCAGCTCGTCCAGCCGGCGTACGTAGCGCATGGCCAGATCGCCAGCTTGGCGTGCAGCCTTTACGGCGGTATTAAGAAGTGCTTGCATAGTCTCGCCGGCGGTGGTCAAACACGCCGTTTGCTGGATGGGCGCGGTAGAATAGCAAACCCTGGCCCTCGTTCGTAAACTCATTCACCTGAAGGCGCTGCTCGCCATGACACCCCCGATCCGTTTTGTACTCTGTGAGACCAGCCACCCCGGCAATATCGGTGCCGCCGCGCGCGCGATCAAGACAATGCGGTTTGATGAACTCGTTCTCGTCGATCCGGCCGATTTTCCCAGTGCCGAAGCGGACGCAAGGGCGACCGGCGCCGTGGATGTTCTGGCCAGGGCCCGGGTTGTGGATACGCTCGCCGAGGCAGTGGCCGATTGCGGGCTGGTGCTAGGTACCAGCGCCCGTCGGCGCAGGCTGCGCTGGCCCGAACTCAACCCCCGCGAGGCCGCTGAACAAGCACTGGCGATGTCGCGCAGCAAGCCGGTGGCGGTCGTCTTTGGTACCGAGCGGTCCGGGCTCTCTAACGAGCAGCTCGACTTGTGCAATGCGCTCGTGTGTATTCCGGCCAATCCGGAATACAGCTCGCTGAACATGGCCTCGGCCGTGCAGCTGATTGCCTACGAGATTAATTTTGCGCGCGGCGAGTTTGCGCCGCCGCCTGTGCCCGACTGGCCGCCGGCCTCGGCCGCTGATATGGAGCGCTTCTACAGTCACTTGCGTGACGTCATGATCCGCAGCGGATTCATGGATCCCAATAATCCGCGGCAGCTGGAGCGCAAGCTGCGGGTCCTCTTTAACCGCGCGGTCCCGGACGAGAACGAGTTGCGTATTCTCCGCGGTATTCTTGCCGCCGTCGATCCGGGTTCGGCCGGCGTTGCGCCCAGCGCTGACGGCAGAGCCGATGACTGACAGCGGTGCGTACCTCGACTACGCGGCGACCGCGCCGGTGGATCCGCGGGTCGCGGCGGCGATGCTGGACTGTCTGGACGTGCAGGCCGGGTTAGGTAATCCGGCAGCGCTTAGCCATGCGTTCGGTGCACGCGCCCGCAGCCGCATTGCGACGGCGGCCGAGGAGGTGGCCGGACTGGTGCACGGCGCCGCTGATTTCGTGATCTGGACCGGCAGTGCGACCGAGGCCATCAATCTCGGCGTTATCGGTGCGGCGCGCTTCCGCCGTTCGCGGGGACAGCACCTGGTGACCAGCCGCATTGAGCACAGCGCCGTGCTGGCAAGCTGCGCGGCCCTTGAGCGTGAAGGTTTTGAGGTCAGCTATGTGGCGCCGGACGCGGACGGTATCGTGAGCCCGGAACGCGTCGCGGCCGCGTTGCGGCCCGATACCGTGCTGGTATCGCTCATGCACGCCAATAATGAGCTCGGCACCGTGCAGGACATTGCGGCGATCGGCGCGCTGTGCCGCGACCGCGAGCTGCTGCTGCATGTGGATGCGGCGCAGTCGCTTGGCAAACTGCCGCTCGACATGCGCGGCCAGAGTATCGATTTGCTGTCACTGAACGCGCACAAGGCCTGCGGACCGCCCGGCATCGGCGCGTTGCTGCTGAATCCTGACACCGTGCGCCGGGTTGAGCCCGTGTTGTTCGGCGGCGGTCAGCAGCGGGGCATGCGCCCCGGAACACTGCCGGTGCATCAGATCGTTGGTTTCGGCACCACCTGCCGCATTCTGCGGGACGAAATGGCCGCCGAAACGCGGCGTTTCGCGGCGTTGCGTGAGCAGCTGTGGGAGGGCATCCGTGACCTGCCGGGCTTGCGGCTGAACGGTCACCCGCGTCGGCGACTGTGCCATATTCTTAACGTGAGCGTGGACGGCGTGGAGGGGGAGAGCTTGCGCTACGCCCTTAACGATCTGGCGGTGTCGAGTGGCTCGGCCTGCACCTCCGCCACCGCTGAGCCGTCATACGTGCTGCGGGCTATCGGATTAAGCGACGCCGCAGCCGAGGCTTCTATTCGGTTCAGTCTGGGGCGGTTTACGACGGCGCGGGAGATTGGGTTCGCGGTGACGGTGTTCCGCGCCGCGGTCGAGAAGCTGCAGGCGCTCGCCCCGCAGCCGCTGTGCGCGGGCTGAAACGCGATGCATGAACCGCGCTATACCCCCGCCCTGACGGCGCTGTTCGCGCGACCCGCACTGCCGCTGCGAGGCAGCATCAGGGTCAGGCGCGGCGATCCTGCCCGCGGTGCCGAGGTGCTCTGGGCCGCCGACGCCGTCGCGGGGGTCTGGCGAAACGTGGGTTTCCGTGCGTGGGGCTGTCCCCATATAATTGCTGTGTGTCACGGTCTGGCGGAACGTCTGGAAGGTACGACGGTCGAAGCGGCACCGACGGCACTGGATGGCTGGTTGCTGCATCTGGGCAAAGAGCTCGACATTCCTGCTGAAAAAGCAGTTAAAATATTGATTATCAAAGATACCTTGCTGGAGCTGTTCGCGAGCGCCGGGTGTGATGGGCCGGGGGCGGCGACCACCGGCAGCGGCTAAACGAGAGGGCGATTATGGCGATAACACTCACAGAGAGCGCGGTTCAACGTGTGCGCGGTTACCTCGAGAAGCGCGGTGGCGGCATCGGGCTGCGTTTGGGCATTAAAACAACAGGATGTTCGGGCTTTGCTTACGTCATCGACTACGCTGACGAAGTGGCGGCCGACGACGAGGTGTTTGAGACCGGCGGGGTCGCGGTCGTGGTCGATCGCCCGAGTCTCGCCTACATCGATGGAACCGAGGTTGATTTTGTAAAAGAGGGATTAAACGAGGCGTTCAAGTTTCGCAACCCTCAAGCGACCGGCGAGTGCGGCTGCGGGGAGAGCTTCAGCGTCTGAGCTGAGCCTGACGGGTTCTGGTATAGCGCCAGACCATTATTTTTTTAAGGTTCCGCCGCACGTCAACGGTCGTCGCGGCGGCGTTAGTAACGGGAACAAGGAAACCACCACGCATGGCCATACAAACTACGCTGTCGATCATCAAGCCGGACGGCGTCGAGAAGAACCTCATCGGCGAAATCTACAAGCGCTTCGAGAATGCCGGGCTGGAGATCGTCGCAGCGCGCATGCTGCATCTCAGCCAGGCGCAGGCGGAGGCTTTCTATGCGGTGCACAGCGAGCGGCCGTTTTTTAAGGATTTAGTCAGCTACATGACGTCCGGGCCGGTCATGGTGCAGGCGCTTCGTGGTGAGAACGCTGTTGAGGTCAACCGCAAGTTGATGGGTGCAACCAATCCGGCTGAAGCGGATGCCGGCACGATCCGGGCCGATTATGCGGCCAGTATCGAAGAAAATATTGTTCATGGCTCGGATGCGCCGGAGACGGCGGCCGTCGAGATCGAGTTTTTCTTCGGCGATGACGGGTTGTGCCCGCGTACACGCTAGTCAGCGCCGGTTGCAGCCCACGTGTCGCTAGCGGGGTCAGCAGTTTTGGCTGAACAAACGTTGGTCAACTTGCTGGGGATGCCACGGGCCGAGCTCGAGGACTGGTTCGCGAGTCATGGCGAAAAGCCGTTCCGCGCGCGCCAGGTTATGCGCTGGCTGTATTCGCGGGGTCAGCTTGATATTGACGCAATGACTGATCTCAGTGCGGCGCTCCGCCAGCGGCTGCGCAACTCGGTACAGCTGGATCTGCCGGTCCTCGGTGCGCGCCAGCAGGCCGCCGACGGCACGATCAAGTGGCTGCTCGATATCGGGCGCGGTCAGGATATCGAAATGGTCTTCATTCCCGAACCCGGCCGCGGCACATTGTGCGTCTCGTCGCAGGTGGGGTGCGCGATGGACTGTCCGTTTTGTGCCACCGGTCGCCAGGGTTTCAACCGCAACCTGTCGGCTGCAGAAATCGTGGCCCAGGTGATGCTGGCTGACCGCGAGTTGCGCAACGGGTCGGACCGGTCCCCGCTGACCAACATCGTGTTTATGGGAATGGGCGAGCCGCTGGCCAATTTTCGCGAGGTGACTCGGGCGTGTGCTGTGCTCACCGACGACTTCGGTTTCGGACTGTCACGGCGACGCGTCACCGTCAGCACGTCGGGCCTCGTGCCGCAAATTCACCGTCTCGCTGAGGTGAGCAATGTGGCGCTGGCCATTTCATTGCATGCAAGTAACGACACGTTGCGGGATGTACTGGTGCCTATCAACCGCAAACACCCGATTGCTGAGTTGCTGGAAGCCTGCTGGGCCTATGCTGCCCGAACCAACTCCAAGCAAATCACGTTCGAGTACATCATGCTTGACGGTGTGAACGATACGCTGGCAGAAGCTCGTGAGCTCGTGACTTTGTTGCGCGGCAAGCCCGCAAAGGTCAACCTGATTCCGTTTAATCCGGTAGCGGGTACTCCCTATGGCCGCACGCCGCAGGCGCAGGTGGACCGATTCCGCAGCGTGCTCACGGCGGCCGGTATCGTGACGGTTACCCGCCGGCCGCGGGGCGACGATATCGATGCGGCCTGCGGGCAGCTGGCAGGAAAACTTGAGAACCGCGTCCGTGTTCCTCTGGGTGAGAAAATGCTGCGTTCTGGAGCTCAGTTATGAACCTGCGAATTGTTCTGGTTGTGCTGCTGATGAGTCTGCTGTCCGCGTGCGTGACGACGACAACAGGACGCGTCATTACCGAAGCGGATGATGCGGAAGCAGCGCGACTCAATCGGGATCTGGCGATCAACTACATGAAGCAGGGCAAGCTTGAGGAGGCTCTGTATAAGCTGCAGAAGTCGCTCAAGGAGGCCCCGGACGATCCATCCACCCACCGTGTCATGGGCTATCTGTACGAGCGCCTGGCCGACGAGGCGCGCGCCGAATCTTCCTACCGTCTGGCCGTTAAGTACGGCCCCGAGGACCAGGCCGCGCTTAACCAGCTGGCGGTGTTTCTGTGTCAGCAGGACGGCGACCGGGCTGAGGCACTGGAGTATTTCGACCGCGCGCTCGTGCTACCCGACTATCAGGACCGGCACGTTATATTTGCCAATGCGGGCACCTGCGCCAAAGAGGTCGATCTCGCGCGCGCCGAGGGTTATTTGCGGAAGAGCATTCAACTCAAACCCGGTTTTGCCCCGGCGCTTTACCAGATGGCGGAGGTCGCCTACCGCTCGGGAAACTTCCTGCAGGCGCGGGCCTTTCTGGAGCGTTGCCTCGCGGTGTCCGAACCGCTGCCGGATACACTGTGGCTCGGCTATCGCATAGAGTCTGAGCTGGGTGATGCGGCTGCGGCGCAACGCTTTGGCGATGCTCTCGCCGCTGACTTCCCGGCTTCGCCACAGGCCGGCCGGCTGCTGGAAGCCCGGCGTGAAACCGGCTAGCACTGAGACGGTCGACTCACCGGCGACGGCTGCCGCCGTCGCCGAACGCCTCCGCGCAGCGCGCGCGGCCCGCTCGCTGAGCGTCGACGATGCAGCCGAGGCTCTGCGGCTCGATCGGGAAGTCGTTCTGGCGCTGGAAGCGGCCGAGTTTGATTCGCTGGGTGCCGCGGTATTTGTCAAAGGCTATTTACGGGCTTACGCGCGGTTGCTCGGCCTCAATGAAGCTGAGGTGGTTGCCGGCTGCCAGCTCAGTGAGCCTGACCCGGAGGAATTTCGGCATGTCTCTAAGCGGCGGGAGGTTAAGCCGGGCCTGAATTTGCCGATGCTGCTCCTCGGCGGTGCGCTGATGGTGCTAGTCCTGGCCGGACTACTGGCCCTGTGGCCGGACAGCGACCCGCCGGCCCCCACGGTGGCAAGTCGCGCCGGCAAGCCGACAGCGCCGGGCGATATTGCGCCCGCTCGTAACGAAGCGGTCATTGACCAGCCGACGGCCAGGACAACCCCGCAGGAGCCCGCAGTCGCGGCGCCTGTTGTGCAGGACCCGCTGCCAGCGGCGACGCCCGAGCCAGCGCCCCCGGTGTCACCGCGGGTGACGCAAGCGCCCGTCGAGCCGGCCGCGGTCACAGCCCCACCCGCCGAACCGGCAACCGTGAGTCTCGAGCTCCGTTTTGCTGATGAATGCTGGGTGGAAATTTCCGATGCGCGCCGCCGTTTGTTGTATGGGCTCGAAAAACCGGGCAGCGTCCGTCGTTTCGATGCGATCCTGCCGGTGCGGTTTTATTTAGGTAAAACGGACGCGGTGGCGATTTCGCTGGCGGGCGTGACATACAATGTGCCGCCAGAAGTGCGCACCGGGCGGAATACCGCGCGGTTTGTTGTCGCAGCGGAAGACCTGCAGCTGCCGCAGCCGTAACCTCCGGCGCCGCCAGCACGTAAACGAGTTTCCTGATGAGCAAGAAAATTAGCGGTATTCGCGGCATGAACGCCACGCTGCCAGACGCCACTCCGGTCTGGCGTCTGGTCGAGGGTGTGCTGCGCAACGTCGTGGAACGCTACGGTTACCGCGAGTTCAGGGTGCCTGTCGTTGAACGGACCGAACTGTTCAAGCGTTCGATCGGTGAAGTGACCGATATCGTCGAAAAGGAGATGTACAGCTTCACCGACCGCAACGCGGAAGGGTTGACACTGCGTCCGGAGGCGACGGCCGGCATGGTCCGGGCAGCGATTGAACTCGGCCTGCTGCATAACCAGAAACATAAATTCTGGTGCCTGGGTCCGATGTTCCGCTACGAGAAGCCGCAGAAGGGCCGCTATCGGCAGTTTCATCAGTTCGATGTCGAAGTCTTCGGTTTTGCAGGTCCGGATGTCGATGCGGAACTGATACTGATGACAGCCCGTTTCTGGCGTGAGCTGGGAATTGGCGCGGTTGAGCTGCAGTTAAATTCGCTGGGCACACCGGCGTCGCGCGCCCGCTATCGCGAGGTGCTGGTCGAGTACTTTGGCGATCATCGGGACGAGCTGGATGAGGAAAACCGGCAGCGGCTGCAGCGCAATCCGCTGCGCCTGCTGGACAGCAAGCTGCCGGAGATGCAGCCGCTTATAGCGGCCGCACCGCGCATCACTGAGCATCTTGATGCTGAGTCCGCTGAGCACTTTGCCGAGCTGCAGGCGCTGCTGCACGCGGCCGGTCTTGAAGCTACGGTGAACCCGCGGCTGGTGCGCGGTCTCGACTACTACACGCGCACGGTGTTCGAGTGGGTGACGGATGCGCTGGGTGCCCAGGGCACGGTATGCGCCGGCGGTCGCTACGACGGCTTGGTCGAACAGCTCGGTGGACGCGGCGTGCCGGCGGTGGGGTTTGCACTGGGTCTGGAACGGCTGATCGAGCTGTATATGCTTAACAACGAACGCGCGGTGCCGACGGGAGACCCTGACGTCTACATTGTTGCCGTGGGCGACGCGGTGTTGCCGGCGGCCATGCAGCTGGCGGAGCAACTGCGCGACGCGCTCCCGGCCATGACGTTTGAGCTGAATGCGGACGGTGGTAGCTTTAAGGCTCAGTTCAAGCGAGCGGATAAGAGCGGCGCGGCTGCAGCGCTGATTCTCGGCGAGGAAGAGCTGGCCCGCGATCAGGTCAGTATCAAATGGTTGCGCTCGGCTGCCGAGCAGGTCAGCCTGAGTCGCGCGGCGGTTGCCGCAGAACTCCGCGCCGGAATAGACCGACCGGGCGGGTGATTGCGGGTGGTCGTGTGCAGCGTACAGAACAGACGAAACTAAAGGAACTTAGGTGTGGATGAGTTATTGACCGAGGCTCAGGAAGCTGAGCGTGCCAAGCGCTGGCTGCGCGAGAATTGCGCCTTTTTGCTCGCCGGCATCGTGCTGGGGCTAGGGGGCCTGTTCGGCTGGCAGGCGTGGCAGGACAGTCAGCGTGAAACGGCGGGACAGGCCTCTATCGTCTGGCAGCAGCTGCAGGCTGCGGTCGAAGGTGAGCGGTACAACGAGGTAACGGATACGGTGGCCGTGCTGCAAAGCGATTATGGCTCTACGCCCTATGTCGATCAGGCCCGCCTCCTGCTGGCCCGGATGTACATGGACCGCAACGACCCCGAGGCTGCCGTTGGCGAGCTGCAAGCGCTTTATGCAGATGGCAGTGATCCCTACTTGCGCCGACTGGCGGCGTTGCGCCTGGCGCAGATCCAGATTTACCGCGGCGACTACGACACGGCTTTAGCGACGCTGGGTCCGACCGAGACGTCGGCGCTGGCCGGCTTGTACCACGAGTTGCGGGGCGATGCCCTGATCGGTCTCGCGCGGCTGGAAGAGGCCCGTGCGGCTTATGAGCAGGCGCTGACGACGGATGTGGCGGGTGTGCTCGATCGCGGCTTTGTGCAGATCAAGCTGGATGACGTCGTCGGGTCGATCGCCGGCGGTACCGTCGCTGCAGAGCCGGTAGCAGAGTCAGCTGATGCGGCAGAGTAGGCTGGCCGTGCGCGCCTGCATTGCAGCCGTCCGCGGGGTTGCTTTCGCCTGCGCTGCCGGCCTGCTGGTGTCCTGTAGCTCGAAGGATATCGACCCTGATGAATTGCCGGCGGAACTCGTCAAGTTTGAACAGTCGCTGAAGGTCGATCGCATCTGGCGCAAGTCGGTGGGTGACAGCAGCGAAAACCTGCGACTGGCGCTGCGGCCGGCCACCGATGGCACCAATGTTTATGCGGCGGCTCATGACGGCAAGATGCTTGCCGTAGAGGCCGGCTCGGGCAAGCGTGTCTGGAGGACTAAAACGGGTCTGCAGCTGTCGGCTGGCCCGTCCACGGACGGCAAGATGGTCGTTGCCGGTTCCAGCAACGGCGAAGTGGTGGCGCTAAGCGCGGCCACCGGCGAGGTTTTGTGGACGGCTGCGGTCACCAGTGAGGTGCTCGCACCGCCGGCGCTGGCAGGAAACACCCTCGTTGTGCAAACGGTCAACGGCAAGTTGACAGCGCTCGCAGCCGAGACCGGCGAAGTGTTGTGGTCAATTCAGCGTTCGATGCCGCGCTTGTCAGTGCGCGGCACGTCCGCGCCCGTTGTTGCGCGCAATCTTATTATCACCGGGTTTGATAACGGTCGTGTCGCCGCATTTGATATTGATGACGGTGGTGAGGTCTGGGACGTCCTGATGGATCCGCCAACAGGTCGTACCGAGCTTGATCGGCTCATCGATATCAACGCGCGGGTGATTGTGGCGGGCAATGATGTTTATGCTGTCGGGTACCAGGGGCGCCTGGGTGCCATAGCGCTGGAGTCAGGCCAACTGCTCTGGTCGCAGGAATTATCCAGTGGTAAAGACATCGGTATTGATGTGGGCAGCGTTTTCGTCGCCGATCAGTTCAGTGAGCTCGTTTCCTTGTCCCGGGCGTCGGGCCGCGAACTATGGCGCCGCAAAGATGTGCGCAATCGTGACATTACCGGGCCTGCGGTCATGGCTTCCTCTGTAGTCGTGGGTGATTTCGAAGGCTACCTGCATTGGTTCGATCTGGAGTCCGGCGTGCTGCAGGCTCGGGCCCGTGCGGGCTCGGATCGCATAACCAGCCAGCCTCTGGTGCTGGATGACACGCTGTACGTCATGACCGACGGCGGCGACCTCTGCGCGTTTCGCATCAAGCCGCCCAAGCTGTCAGCAGCAGAAAAGCAGGCTGCGCGCGCAGCAGAGCGCGATCAGTCAGCCGCTGGCGAGTCTGCAGAATCCCCATGATGCTGCCCGCCATCGCGTTGGTCGGCCGCCCCAATGTCGGCAAGTCGACGTTGTTCAACCGCCTGACCGGCACGCGCGATGCGCTGGTAGCCGATTATCCGGGTCTGACGCGCGATCGCCTGTACGGTTTTCTGCGCAGTGATTTTGGTGCCGGTATCATTATCGACACCGGTGGGCTGGGTGGTGACGAGGACGAGCTGACGGCCCTGATGGCCCGGCAGGTTGAGCTGGCGGTTGCTGAAGCCGATGTCGTGATCCTGCTGCTGGAAGCGGCTGCCGGCCTGACGCCGGCCGATCAGCGGATAGCGGAACTGCTCCGGCGCAGTGGTAAACCGGTCGTCTTGGCGGTCAACAAGGCGGAGGGGCTGCCACCCGATGAAACGGCGGCCGAGTTTTGGGCGCTCGGGATGGACGAGCCGCAGGTGATTTCAGCGGAGCGCGGTGACCGGGTGCAGGGCTTGCTTGAGCGCGTCCTGAGCTTGTGTCCGGCGGCGGACGGTGCCGCGCCTGCACCGCGCCATCACGAGGGCCTGCATATCGCAGCCGTCGGCCGGCCTAATGTTGGTAAGTCCACGCTGATTAACCGGTTTCTGGGCGAGGAGCGACTGGTTACCCAGGATCAGGCCGGCACGACGCGCGACAGCATTTACGTTCCGTTTGTAGCGAACGAGCAGCCGTATGTGCTGATTGATACGGCTGGCATCAGGCGCCGCTCGCGGGTCACCGAAGTCATCGAAAAGTTCAGCATCGTGCAGTCGCTTAAAGCTATCGATGCGGCCGATGCTGTCATGATTCTGTTCGACGCGCGTGCCGGGATCACCGACCAGGACGTCTCGCTGGTCGGCCTGGTGCTCGAACGGGGCAGGGCTCTGACGCTCGCTGTCAACAAATGGGACGGCTTGTCTGCAGCACAAAAAAGCGCGCTGCAGGCAGAGCTTGACCGGCGGTTGCCGTTTCTCGACTTTGTCGACGTGCACTATATCTCTGCCCTGCACGGCAGCAACATACAGGACCTGCTCGCCAGTGCGGCGCTGGCGGCCCGCTGCGCGGGGGTTGAAATGCCCGCCCGCCGCTTGACCGACGTAGTCGCCGCTGCCGTGAGCGCGCATCCCCCGCCGCTGGTGGGCGGCCGCCGCGTGAAATTGAATTATGCGCATCAGGGCGGCCGGCGACCTCCTGTGGTGGTGGTGCACGGTAACCAGACCGAGCGGCTGGCGCTCAGTTACCGGCGCTACCTGGTAAACGAAGTGCGGAAAGCGTTTCGGCTGCGCGGCACGCCGATCAAGCTGCAGCTTGTCACCGGCAGCAATCCGTTTGCGGGCAAACGCAACACACTTACCCCGCGTCAGCAGCGGCGGCGCAAGCGCGTGCGCTCGCAGGCGCGGCGCTAAGACTGCGGCCGTGCGCAACCCGTTATAAAGGTATAACTATTTTTCGCATTCAGGCGTCTGCGGCTCGCGCATAATACTGGTCCTTACCTGCACCCCTGAGGATGGCTCTGGCCATGGCGCGACAAATCTTTCAGTACCCCGGTACCTACGAGATGCACCGCGGCGGCGTACTTGAATCCCCGGTGATCGCATACGAAACCTGGGGCACCCTGTCGGCCGCACGCGACAATGCCGTGATTCTGTTTACCGGGCTGTCACCCTCCGCCCATGCGACATCGTCGCCGGATGACCCCGCCCCCGGATGGTGGGAAGAGATGGTGGGTCCCTATCGGCCTGTCGACACCCGCCGTTGGTTCGTGGTCTGCATCAATTCCCTGGGGAGCTGTTTCGGCTCGACGGGCCCCGCATCCGTCAATCCGGCGACCGGTAAACCGTATGGCCTCCAGTTTCCGGTGCTGGCGCTTGAGGATATCGCGGCGATGGGCCGGGCGGTGCTTGAGCACCTGCAGGTTGCGCAGCTGGATACGGTGATTGGTCCTTCAATGGGCGGCATGACGGCGCAGGCTTTTGCGGCGATGTATCCCGGCTCCTACCGGCGGCTGCTGTTGTTGTCGACGGGTCCGCGTGCACTGCCGTTTTCGATCGCGTTGCGGTCGCTTCAGCGCGACATGATCCGCCGTGACCCGGCGTGGCGCGACGGCAACTATGCGCCGGGCGAGGGGCCTGTCCAGGGTATGCGCCTGGCGCGCAAGCTCGGGATGCTCACCTACCGCTCGGCAGAGGAGTGGGACCAGCGTTTCGGGCGTGAGCGGATCCCGGAGGAGCGCAAGACCGGCGATGGGTTCGCGCTCGATTTTGAGGTCGAATCGTACCTCGAGGCGCACGCCAACAAATTCACGGGCCAGTTTGACCCGAATTGTTACCTGTACCTCTCGCGTGCTTCGGATCTGTTTGATATCGCCGAGCATGGTGGTTCTGTCGCCAAGGGGCTGGCACGGGTGACAGCTGAGCAGACCCGGGTCATTGGCGTGGCCAGCGACCTGCTGTTTCCCCTGCATCAGCAGGCGGACATTGTGGCGCACTTGCAGCGGGCAGGGCGGCCGGCGGAGTTGGTAGAGCTGGGTTCAATCCAGGGCCACGATTCGTTTCTCGTCGATATGGACGAGTTCCGGCCGGCCGTGCAGGAGTTCATGGAAGCGTAAACCTTTGCGCAAGGAGCGCTGCGGCTAATTGTCGTCCTCGGCCACCGGAACTTCGACGGCGGTCACCTGCGCCGTAGCGCGCCCCTGCGCGAGGCGAATATCGACCGGCTGGCCAATGCTCAGGACGTCCGCGCTGCGCACCACCTGATCGGCGCTCAGGACAATGGCGTAGCCACGATCCAGTGTTGCCAGCGGGCTGACCGCATGCAGCTGCCTGCCCGCACTGATCAGCTGCTGGCGACGCGCCACCAGGCTGTTGTTAAGCGCGCGCACCAGTCGTTGTGCAGCTTGCTGCTGCCGCGCTTTAAGCAGCGCTATCCGCGCGGCAGGGCGCGCGCGGCGCAGCCGCGCCGCCAGTGTGTCGAACTGAGCTTGCCGTGATTGCAAGTCACGGTGCATTTGCTGCTGCAGGCGACGGGTCAGCTCGTCGCTGCGCTGTTGCAGCTGTTGTAGCACCGCTTGCGGATGATTGCGCTGCAAGCGCTCGGTCAGCTGGCGCTGCCGGCTGCGCGCGGCCTGAATCCGACCACGCGTCGCCAGCAACGCGCGCCGTTCGAACTGGCGCAGCGCGCGCTGCAGCCCGGCAACGTCCGGCACAACCAGTTCGGCGGCGCCGGACGGTGTTGGCGCACGCACGTCAGCCACCAGGTCGGCTATGGTGACATCCACTTCGTGACCGATGCCTGCAACCACCGGCAGCTTGCTGGCAAAGATTGCCTGCGCGACGGGTTCTGTGTTGAACGGCCACAGGTCTTCAAGTGAACCGCCGCCGCGGGCGAGAATAATAACGTCGCATTCGCGCCGGCGGTTCGCCGCAGCCAGCGCGTCAACGATCTCGTTCGCTGCACGCTCACCCTGCACGTGGGTGGGATAAACGATGACCTCCGCGAGCGGATAGCGGCGCTTCAACACATTGAGAATGTCACGCAGAGCAGCGGCCGTCGGCGAGGTTACGACGCCTACCCGCGCGGGCAGCTCGGGTAAGGGACGCTTGTGCTCCTCGGCAAACAGGCCCAGCGCATCGAGCCGGGCCTTCAGTTCGTCGAATTGTCGCTGCAGGGCACCGGCACCCGCTTCTTCCATGTGGCTGACAATGATCTGGTAGTCGCCGCGTGCTTCATAGATGCTGACGGTGCCGCTGAGCACGACCTGTGTGCCGTCCTGCGGAGTAAAGGTCAACCCGCGCTGGGCGTTGCGGAACATTGCGCAGCGGACCTGCGCGTGCGCATCTTTCAGCGAGAAGTAGATGTGACCGGAGCGGGGTCGGGCCAGGTTCGAGATTTCGCCGGCTACCCACAGCCCGGGCAGACCGCGTTCCAGCAGGCGGCGCGCCTCGCGGTTCAATTCGCTGACGGTCACCACCGTTGCGTCGGTGGGCGGTGGTGGCCGTCTGGCATCGGTCGGGCGCATGGCGGTCAGCTTCATCGGTCAAAAGGATTGGGCCGCAGTTTACGGCGTATTGCGGGGAGCGTAACATAGTCGGTTAACTCGCTCGCCGCTGCCTCTCCAGGTTCAGGAATATTTATGCGTATAGCAAAAGACGGCCTTACTTTTGATGACGTGTTGCTCCAGCCGGACTACTCCGATATTTTGCCTCGAGACGTCGCTCTGACCACGCAGGTCACCCGCGAGATTGCGCTTAACATTCCGATAGTCTCGTCCGCCATGGACACGGTCACCGAGTCCAGGCTTGCCATTGCTCTCGCGCAGGAAGGCGGGATCGGCGTTATCCATAAAAACATGAGCCCGGCGGATCAGGCGCGCGAGGTGCGGCGGGTTAAAAAATACGAGAGCGGTATTGTTTCCAACCCCATTACGGTCACACCTGACAAGACGATCCGCGAAGTCATCGAACTGACTCAGGCGAAGGGTTTTTCAGGAATGCCCGTTGTCGAGAACGGGAAGACGGTGGGTATTGTCACCCATCGGGATTTACGCTTCGAGACTCAGCTCGACGCGCCGGTCTCATCCGTGATGACTCCACAGGATAAGCTGGTTACGGTCCGTGAAGGCGCCTCAAAAGACGAAGTTCTGTCGCTGCTGCACAAGTACCGCATTGAGAAAGTGCTGATCGTCAACGACGATTTCGAGTTGCGCGGCATGATTACGGCGAAGGATTTCCAAAAGGCGGTTGATTATCCGTTTGCCTGCAAAGATGATCGCGGTGCCTTGCGGGTGGGTGCAGCAGTCGGCACCGGCGGTGACACTGACGAGCGGGTGCAGCTGCTGATCTCCTCGGGAGTGGATCTGCTGGTCGTCGATACGGCGCATGGCTATACCAAGGGCGTGCTCGACCGGATTGCTGCCATCAAAAAGTATTCCCCCACCACGCAGGTTGTCGCCGGCAATATCGTGACGGCGGATGCGGCCCGGGCGCTGGTGCAGGCCGGCGCCGATGGCGTGAAAGTCGGGATTGGACCAGGCTCGATTTGCACCACGCGCATCGTGGCCGGCGTCGGTGTTCCGCAGATCAGTGCGGTTGCCGAAGTAGCCGAGGCTATGCAGGAACTCGGCGTGCCGGTGATAGCGGATGGCGGCATTCGCTACTCCGGCGATATCGCCAAGGCAATAGCGGCGGGGGCATCCTGCACCATGATCGGCAGCCTGTTTGCCGGCAGCGAGCAGTCGCCGGGCGAGGTCGAGTTGTATCAGGGGCGGTCCTACAAGAGTTATCGCGGGATGGGCTCGCTGGGCGCCATGTCGCAGCAGCACGGCTCTTCGGATCGCTATTTTCAGGATTCTTCGGAACAGCTCGAAAAACTGGTTCCTGAGGGTATTGAGGGGCGCGTGCCCTATAAAGGCAACGTGGTTGCCATCATTCATCAGCTGATGGGCGGGCTGCGCGCGGCCATGGGCTACACCGGCTGCGGCAGTATTGCAGAGCTGCGCACGAAACCGGTGTTTGTGCGAATTACCTCGGCCGGAATCCGCGAGAGTCATGTGCACGATGTTTCCATCACCAAAGAAGCGCCTAATTACCGTGTCGAATGAGTTCAGTGACTCCGCATGTCAATAGTCCACGAGCAGGCCGGCACGACTGATGCCGCAGCCCACCGTATACTGATTCTTGATTTTGGGTCCCAATACACGCAGCTGATTGCGCGCCGCGTGCGCGAAGCCGGCGTGTACAGCGAGATCCTCCCCTGGGATGTCGACGAGGCGATGATCCGCGAGTTTGCACCCGCGGGCGTCATTCTGGCAGGCGGACCGGAGTCGGTTGTCTTTGCCGATCCGCCACGCGCTCCTGAAATCCTGTTTGAACTGCAGGTGCCGCTGCTGGGTATTTGCTACGGCATGCAAACCCTTGCGGCGCAGTTAGGGGGCGCGGTGGCGGCATCGGCCGAGCGTGAATTCGGTTTTGCCGAGATCAGGCTGACCGGTGCCTGCCGGTTGCTGGATGGTCTGGGGGCCGGTGCAGGAGTAACCGGCAGCCTCAATGTCTGGATGAGTCACGGTGACCGCGTGGAGTCGTTGCCTGAGGGTTTTACAGCTGTCGCGGCCAGCGGCAACGCACCGCTGGCCGCGATGGCCGACGAAACCCGGCGCTACTACGGTTTGCAGTTCCATCCCGAGGTAACGCACACCGATCAGGGGCAGCGCATCATCGAGCGCTTTGTGCACGACATTTGCGGTTGTCCCAATACCTGGAACCCCGGCAACATCATTGCCCGCGATATCGAGCAGATCCGCGCTGAGGTGGGCTCCGGCAAGGTTTTGCTGGGTCTGTCGGGAGGGGTCGATTCTTCCGTGGTTGCCGCTTTGCTGCATGAAGCGCTCGGTGACCAGCTCATTTGCGTCTTCGTTGATCACGGTTTGCTCCGGCAAAACGAGGGCGATCAGGTTATGCAGGTGTTCGCCGACAATCTGGGGGTAAACGTTATTCGCGTTAATGCGGAGCAGCGATTCCTGGGTGCGCTGAGCGGCGTCGTCGACCCGGAGGAGAAGCGCAAGATTATTGGCCGACTGTTTGTTGAGGTCTTTGATGAGGAAGCCGGCAAGCTGGATGGGGTCGAGTGGCTTGCGCAGGGCACGATCTATCCCGATGTCATCGAGTCGGCGGGTGCCAAAAGCGGGAAGGCCCACGTTATTAAGTCCCATCACAATGTTGGCGGGCTGCCGGCTGATATGCGGCTCAAGCTCGTCGAGCCGCTGCGCGACTTGTTTAAGGATGAGGTACGAAAAATCGGGGTCGAGTTGGGATTGCCGCGTTCGATGGTCTACCGGCATCCGTTCCCGGGTCCGGGGCTGGGCGTACGAATACTCGGCGAAGTAAGAAAAGAGTACGCCGATTTGCTGCGTGCGGCCGACGCGATATTCATCCGCGAGCTGGAGCAGCATGACCTGTATGACTCGGTGAGCCAGGCGTTCGCTGTTTTTCTCCCCGTCCGTTCCGTTGGGGTAATGGGCGACGGTCGGCGCTATGACTACGTCGTTGCGCTGCGCGCGGTCGAAACTATCGATTTTATGACCGCGCGCTGGGCGCATCTGCCCTACGAGTTTCTCGACCTGGTGTCGCGGCGCATTATTAATGAAGTCGACGGCATATCGCGGGTTACCTATGACATATCCGGGAAGCCGCCTGCTACGATTGAGTGGGAGTAGGGGCGGAATCGGTTAGCTGCATGCGGCGTTGGCAAGGCCGCGGAACCACTGCCGGGAGTGATCACGAGGATGAGCCGGGGTATGGCTTTGGTAACGGGTAAGTCC
>JAZBOT010000088.1:0-13386 GCA_036351295.1 Gammaproteobacteria bacterium
GAGGTTTTGTGCATCGGCCGGTGACAGCATGGAGGTCAGCGTTTCGACCACGGTATCGCCGTCGGCATCGAGCGTCAGCGACACCCGGTTGTAGCCCAGCGACTGCTGGCCAAACGCGAACAGCACGATCTCCTCGTAATACGGTTGCGGCGCCGCATGCCGCTTCTCGGCGCTGCGCACAAAACGTTCGAAAGCCTGCGCAAACGTCGCGCGATAACCGACTTCGTTGTGGCTGCAGGCCAGCGTCACGTCGCCCAGGTGCGCGACCGCCACCTTCACCATGTTGAGGCGGGCATCCGGGGCCTCGCCCACCGTGTAGGTCCATTCCAGGTAGTGATACGGCACGCCGTCGTAGGCCGCGGTCCGCACCGCCGTCAGCACGCGGTTGCTGACCGGGCCGAATTGCGCCGCGGCCACGTTGATGGCCTCGTTAGCGAGATTCGCCACCGTCGCCGCCGGGTCGGCCGCGAAGTGGTAGGCAATGCATTCCAGCGGCCCCTCGCCGCCGATGTCGGTCTGGACGTAGGTGCCGTTGTCGAAGTCTTCAGGCGCCGTCAGCAGCTTGCCGGTGAGCACGGTATTGACCGAACCGTTCTGCAGCGCGGCGACCTGAGTTTCAAGCGCCGTGCCCTCGCGGGCCAGCGCGGCTTCGAGCCACGGCGGCAGCTCCTGCGCGGTGGCCGCCGTGCCGAAGCCGTTACTGCCCAGCAGCCAGCTTCCCAGCACCATCGACCCCAGACGGTGTGTTCCCAACATATGCCCACTCCCGTGACTTGCGGCGGTCCGAATCGCGCCGGCTGGCGCAACCGTCCGGCCTGCATCTGCGCTGTTATTCTAGACGAATAGTCAGCTGTAATAGCGATGGCCGTTCACACCCTGCGTTTGACCATAACCGGCAGCAGGTACACCACCGCCGGCCCGTGACTTTCGAGGCAGCCGTTTTGCGATCACCACACCTGTCCACCGCACTCCTGGCCCTGTTGCTCAGTAGCTGCAGTACCGTTGATACGCGAGCGCCGGCTGCGGAGCTTGCGGGCATTCGCGCCACCCTGCCCGGCACCTACACCGGCCCCTCCACAGCACCATGGGACCCGACCCAGACCATCACGCTCGAGCATGTGTTCGCGGAGATTACCGCGCCCCAGTTTGGCGAGCTCGTCTACTACTACCAGCTCAGCGTCGACGGCAAGGTCATGCAGCAGAAGCTGTTCAGCTTTGACACGGACCCGGCGCGCAGCAGCAACCGCATGCAGCCGCACGTGATCCCGCCGGGCACCGTCGCGGGCGGCTTCCAGCAGCGGCCCGCGGACTGGAGCCGGCTGGCGGTGAGCGCGGTGGACACCTTTCCGCCGGCGTGCGCGCTGCGCTGGGAGACCGGCGCTAGCGGTGACTGGACCTACTCGGCCCGCTCGCTGCCGCGCGACTGCCGCTTCGCCAGCGAGCGCTTCAATGACACCATCAAGGGCTACATTCGCTACGACGTCAATGCGAGCAGCCTGCGCTGGGCGGAACGCCTGGTCACGACCGGCGGCAAGCTGGTCGCGCAGACCGCGAGGCCGCTGGTGGCCGAGCGCCGCTAACACCGCGGCCGCGAAGCTGGTAAGTTAGCGCCGCCTGAACTCAACGCTTACGGCGCAGCGAGCCTTTAAATGTCTTCGTTCGTTATTTCCCAGATTCTGGCCGGCGGCACCTTTGTGACGGGGCTGATCGCGTTCCAGCTGAGCAACCGGGTGCACATGCTGCGCACCTGGGGGCTGGCGGCCACCTTCGGCGCGGCGCATTTCTGGTTTCTGGGCGCGCCCGAGGCGAGCCTGCTGGTAGCGATCACGGCCAGCCGCTTTTACATCTCGTCGTTTACCACCGACCAGCGCCTGATGTACCTGTTTCTCGCAATCGCCGTGGGCGGCTTCGCGGCCACCTACAGCGCCCCCATCAGCCTGCTGGCGCTGGCGGCCACCCTCATCGGCACCTACGGCAGTTTTTACGGCACCGAGAACGCGTTTCGCTACTCCATGCTGGCGGCGCAGATTCTCTGGTTCATCCACAATTACGTGGTGTGGTCGCCGGTCGCCCTGGGCATGGAGTTCTTTTTCTTCGCCAGCAACATCCTCGGCTGGGTGCGGCACCGGCGCGCGCAGGCGCAGGCGCAGCTCTGACGCTAGTCCAGCGACTTCAGGTAAACGCTTTCCCAGTAGTCCATATCGTCCGCGCGGAACCCCGGCAGCGGCGCGGGCTTCACGCCCAGGTCCATCCAGGTGTCATTGGCCTCCGTGTAAGCCGGCCACGCGGGCAGACCCGCGCCGTTCGGGTTACCGGCTTTCGCAAAATTGGTCCAGTAGTCGGCCAGCAGGTCGCCCAGCGCCCGGTCTTCGGCCGTGATCTCGGCCGCGGCAAGCGGCCGGCGCGTCACCACCGAGCCCGGCAAATAATCAAATAAATACTGCACCTCATCGCTGTGCGCCGCGCCCGGCTGGCCGTCGTTGCGGGCCGCCGTGGGCCGGTAGGAGAAGTGATACAGGTAAGCTCGCTTGCCGGCCTTCGCCGCGTACTTCGCCAGAAACCGGGCGCCGCCAAAAAAGGTCTTGTCCTCGAACATCACGCGCATCATGGTCGCGTCATCGGGGTTGCCGTAGGCCGCCCGCGCCTCCTCCACGCCCTGAAAAAACCGCAGGTAAACCGGCGGGGGAATGGGCACGCTCTCGAGGATGCTGGCCTCCCATGAATCGACCCCGAACATGAAATCGACCTCACCGAGCTCACCTGCATAGAACGGTTTGGCAAATACTTCGGTGAGCAACAGGCCGTCAATGGCAGGGCCCACCGACGGGTTGGCCTTGAGCTGCCAGGCCATGATGTCCTGCGCATCGAGCGCGCGCAGCTCGGGCAGGGTGTCCGCCTGCAAGTCGGCCGCCAGCCGCCGGCCGTTGTCGATGAGCGGCTTGGCAAACGGTGTGGCGCCGGGCTCCGTCAGGTGCAGCGTGTCGTCCACGCGGATGCCGCCGCTTTGCGCAATGGCGCGCTGAAACAAACCGCGCGCGGCCGGCGTGATGCTGAGGGCGTTGACCGACGCACCGCCGGACGAGTTGCCAAAAATTGTCACGTTGCCCGGGTCGCCGCCAAACGCGGCAATGTTGTCGCGCACCCAGCTGAGGGCCGCGAGCTGATCTAGCAGCGCGTAGTTACCGCGTGGCTGGCCGGCCTGCTCCGCCTCAATGGCCGGATGCGTGAATGAACCGAATACGCCCAGCCGGTAGTTAAAGGTCACCAATACCACTCCGCGCGCGGTCAGGTGGTCGCCGTCAAAGCGCGGCAGGCTGCCCGCGCCGAAGATATGCGAGCCGCCGTGAATCCAGACCATCACCGGCAGGCCGGCGTCCGCGGCCGTGCCGGCCGGGCGCCAGACGTTGAGGTACAGGCAGTCCTCAGACGTGGGCAGCACGTCAGCCGCCGCATCCGCACCCGGGAACACGGGCTGCATGCACATGGGTGCGCGCGCTGTCGCGTCCAGCACACCCGACCATGCGGGTGCTGCCTGCGGCGCGCGCCAGCGCAGCTCACCCACCGGCGGGGCGGCATAGGGAATGGCAAAGAAGGCGTCGGAAACCGCGGTGGTAAAGCCGCGCAGAGCACCCTGATCAGTAACGACCCGCGGCGCGTCGGCCGCCGCCACCGGCGGGCTGAGCAGCCATCCGACCACCAGCGCCGCTGCAACTCTGACGTACCCGCCGCACGGAACCTTGCACATCATGACCACCTCCCCCAATACTTGCGCCGCCCGCCTTACCCCCGCAGGCAGCATGGCCGGCCGCGTCGCTGCGACCTGCCGCAGCTAGTCCGGCCGGTAACGATCGCCCCGCGCAGGGCGATTCGCGTGCTCCACCGGGTAGGAGTCCGCCGCGTAATGCGGCCCCTTCATCACGACCACCACGTAACAGCCGATAGCCACGGTAAAGACGGCCGTCCACACCGTGAAGACGGTGCCGTAACACAAGGCATCGACAATAAACTGGCGCTTGGCGACGTCCGCCGCCACGCCGCTGGCCGGCAGCCAGTGGTTGAGCAGCGCCACCAGGCCGGGTACTGCAGTGCCGCCCAGGCACCAGAGCGGCAGCTTGCGCAGAATGACTCGCTCGAGCCCGGCCGGGGCGCGGCGGTCGGACACTTTGCGAATCGTGAACATGCGGGTATCTTAGCGCATCACACCCGCGGCGCGCAGCGCCGCAGTTGCCCGCATTCCCTCGAGACAAGAGCAGAGAAAACGCTATGAAACTGTACGGCGCATTAGCCTCCCCCTACGTAGCCCGAGTGGTGTTGTTTGCCCAGCTGAAGGGCATCGACCTGCCCTACGGCGAGACGCCCGGCGGCCGGCCCGGCAGCGACGAATACAAGGCGCTGAACCCGATCGGCAAGATTCCTTCGCTCGGCCTGGACGGCTACTGCATCCCCGAGTCGGAGACCATCTGCGAATACCTCGAGGACGCGTATCCGGAGGTGTCGGGCCTGCCGGCCGATCCGCTGGGCCGCGCCCAGTCACGTACCATCTCGCGCATCGTCGATTTGTATCTGTCGCCGATTTCGGGGGCGCTGGCGCGCCAGGTCAACCCGGCCAACCGCGATGACGCCGTCGTGGCCGAGAACGCAGCCCAGCTGGCCAAAGTGACCGGCTACCTTGAGCATTTCATGGGGCCCGGACCGTTCGTGGCGGGCGACAAACCCACCCTGGGCGACTGCGCGCTCGGGCCGCACATGGTCATGTTCAAAGTGCTGGTGTTCGATAACTTCGACAGCATCCCCAACCCCGTCGAACAGGGCGGCCGCATGCAGGTGTGGTGGGAAGCCATGCAGGGTCATGCGGTGTGCAAGCCGCTGCTCGACGAATACGCCGTTGCCTTCGACAAGATGATGGCGTATTTCCGCGGGCGCTAGCGACGGGACGCCCCGTCGGGCTGACGCAGGATCGCGGCGAGCCGCGGCAGCACCGCGTCGACCCGCGCCTTGAGCGTGTACGGCGGGTTCACGACCAACACCCCGGAACCGCGCAAGCGGCCGCCGCCCGCCGGACGACCGACCGTCAGCTCAAACCGGCAAAGCTCCGGCAGCGCTGCCTGGCGCAGCCGGCGCTCGAGATGGCGCACCCGCACCGGGTCCACCTGCGGATACCACAGCAGGAAGGTGGCCTGGGGCATCTTGCGCCAGGCCTGCACCACCGCTTCAGCGGCATCGTGGTAGTCGCTCTTGAGCTCGTAAGACGGGTCGATTAAGACGAGCGCGCGGCGACTCGCCACCGGCAGCAGCCCGGACAGCGCGCGCAAGCCGTCGGCTTTGCGCACGAAACTCTGCCGGGGCCGGGCGCACTGCTGCTCGAGCGCAGCGAACGCCTGCGGGTGCAGTTCATACAGCCACGCCCGGTCCTGCGGACGCAACAGTTCGTTTACCAGTGCGCACGAGCCCGGGTAACGCTGACGCGCGACGGCTGCCCGCACCAGCTCCAGGTAGCCGGCCATCTCCGGCAGCGGCTGCTGCAACAGCCGGCCGATGCCGGCGGCGGCTTCGCCGGTCTGCCGGGCCAGCGGGGAATCCAGCCGGTACCAACCGGAGCCTGCGTGGGTATCGATGTACTCAAACGCCGCCGGCTTTTGCTGGAGGTAGTGCACGCACTCGACCAGCAGCCAGTGCTTGAGGACATCGGCGTGGTTCCCGGCGTGATAATCGTGCTGGTAACTTAACAACGCGGCTAACGCTTGCGGGCCAGCACGTAAATGGAGTCGCCGTCGGCCATCTTTGCATGGCGCTCCAGCGCGAGTATGTCGAAGGCCGGTTCCAGCATCGCCCGCAGGTCGCGGGCGTTGTGATACGTGAGCGTGAGCTCGCCGAACTGCTTTGTGCCTTCCCCGTGCCAGAGCGAATGCAGCAGCAGTCCGTTGGCATTGAGTAGCGCGTGCTGGCGGGCCAACGACTGCT
Source organism: Gammaproteobacteria bacterium (assembly GCA_036351295.1). Lineage (GTDB taxonomy): Bacteria > Pseudomonadota > Gammaproteobacteria > Steroidobacterales. The sequence continues at coordinate 5,962 of JAZBOT010000088.1, forward strand.
CAAGTTCAGCAGCGGACAAATGAATCAGCGCCTTGTTGGAGAAGATCGCATCAAAGCGGCGGTCGGTGTCGAGCGTGCGCGCATCGAGGCACAGCAGGTCGGCATCCGGGTGCTGCGCGCGGTAACGCTCCAGAAACGCATGCGACAAATCCGAACCGGTGACGGTGTAGTGCGCGGCCAGCAGATCGAGGTCCTTGCCCGGGCCCATGCCGATTTCGAGCACGGTAGCGCCGGCGGGCAACTCGGCGCGCAGTGCATCAATGAGCAGCGCGCCATCGTGCGCCGGCGTGAACTTTGAGTAGTTCTCGACGTTCGCCGGATCCTCGTAAAAATCGCTACCCATAAGCCCCCGCTGCGCTGGTTTCTGCCGCCAATATAACGCATTGCGCCGCGCTGCTCATGCGCCCGCTGCATCCGTTATGCTAGTCCTATGTCACTGCCAGACTCACTGAGCGGGATGCTCGAACCCGGCGCTTACCCGCACCCTTGCACCGCCATTGAGCTCATCGAGACGCATATTTCCTGGGTGCTGCTGACCGGCGACTACGCCTACAAACTGAAGAAGCCGGTGCGCTTTGCCTTTCTCGATTTCAGCTCGCCGGAACAACGCGAACATTTCTGCCGCGAGGAGCTGCGCTGCAATCGCGCCTTTGCGCCCGCTCTGTATCGCGACGTGGTGCCGGTGGTGCAGCGCGCGAGCGGTACGCTGGCCGTGGGCGGCCCGTCGGCGGCCGGCGACACACCCCTTGAGTGGGCCGTGCAGATGCGCCAGTTCGACCCCGCGGCGCAGCTCGACCGGCTGCTCGAGCGCGAGGCGCTCAGCGCCGGGATGCTGGCGGATTTCGGCGGCGCGCTGGCTGAACTGCATGCCGGGCTGCCGCGTCTGCAGGCCCCGGTGGAAGAACTGCAGGAACGGACTTTTGCACCGGTGCACGACAACTTCAGCGAGATCGCCGCCACCGGGCTGGAGGCGGAGCACAGCGAGCGGCTGGCAGAGGTGGCGACGCTGAGTGCGGCGCAGGAACACATGCGGGCCGACCTCCTCGCCGAGCGCCTCCACGACGGCTACGTCCGCGAATGCCACGGCGACCTGCACCTGGCGAATCTCGCGCTGATCGATGGCGCGGTCACGGCCTTCGACTGTCTGGAGTTCAATCCGCTGCTGCGCTGGATCGACACGTTCAGCGACGTCGCGTTTTTGTTTATGGACTGTCACGAACGTGGCCGTGCTGATCTGGCCTATACGTTTCTCAACGCCTACCTGAACGCCAGCGGCGACTACCGCGGCGCCGAGCTGCTGACCTATTTCGCGGCCTACCGGTCGCTGGTCCGGGCCAAGGTGGCCGCGCTGCGTTGGCAACAGGCGCAGGATGCCGACAGCGCCGCGCAGTTCCGGCGCTACGTCGAGTGGGCGCACACGCGGCTGGCACGGCCCACCGGCTCGCTGGTGCTGATGTGCGGCCTGTCCGGCGCGGGCAAATCGTATGTCGCCGAGCGACTCGCGCCGCGGCTGCCGGGCGTGCACCTGCGCTCAGATGTAGCCCGCAAAGCGCTGGCCGGGCTCAACGCGCTCGACCACAGCAACAGCCCGGTGGGCGGCGGCCTGTATACGGCGGCGCGCTCCGACGCGGTGTTCGCGCACCTGACGGCGGTCGCGCGTGAGCTGCTCGGCACTGGTGAGCACGTGATCGTCGACGCGACCTTTATTGAGCACGAGCGGCGCGCGGCACTGCTGGCCATGGCGCAGGAGGCTGACGCGCCGGCCCACGTAGTGTGGTGCACCGCACCGGACGCTGTGCTGCGCGAACGCATCGCCACGCGCGCCGCGGCGGGCCGCGATGCATCGGAAGCCAGTCTCGACGTGCTGGCCGCACAGCAGGCAAAGTTCGACCCCCCGGGCGCGGGCGAGCCGGTGATCGAATTTGCCACCGACCAGCCGCTTGACGACGCGGCGCTCGACGCGCTGGTTGCACAACTGCACGGCGACACGTCAGCGCACCCGCTCTAGCGCAGCAGCGCCTGGCCGAAAGCTTTATGATGGTCGGGGAGTTTAGCTAACGGGGGATTACCATGCTGGAAGGCATTATTGGTTTACTGCTGCTGATCGCCGCCGTTTACGCCATTATTCAGGTGGCGGGCAGCAGCGCGACGCCGCTGGCGAAAACGCTGTGGATTGTCGCGATTCTGCTGGTGCCGGTTATCGGTCTGATCGCCTGGTATTTCGCAGGTCCGGGCGGCCAGAAAGGCTGATCGACACCCGCCTGCCATGCGCACGGTAACGCTGACGCGCCAGCCCATCGAGCTGTTCAAGGTGCTGAAGTTTGAGGGGCTGGTGCTGCGGCCCGGCGGTTAGTCCACCGCGACCGCAGTCAGAAACAGCACGGCGTAGTCCTGCTTGGCGCAGCCGTTGACCGGCGGCATCGCGGCGCCGGGCGCCACCCGAAACGCATCGCGCGGCGCGCTCGCCGGCGTGCACGCCTTACCGGCCTCGAGTGCCCCCGGCAGCGGAGTGTAGCGGGCCGAACGGCAGCCCAGATGCGTCACGTCAAACAGCGTAGCGCCGTCCGCCAGCTCCCAGCGCATGTCGCCGTTGGCGTCCGGCGGGAACACCGTCAGCACGGTCGTGACCTCGCGGTCGCCGGTGACCACGTACTGCCCGGGCGCCAGCGGAAACTCCGGGCTTTCCATGATCAGGCCGTTTTCTTCCAGCCACCAGTCCTGCGGATCAAACGGCCAGCCCGCCGGCGCCACGTTGCCGGCGGACTGCAGCTGCTCAAAACGACTCAGGCGCACCCCGCGCGGCCCCGGGTCGACCGGCCACACGCCCCAGTTCTGCGCGCCGCTGCCGGCGGTCGCGTCCGGTTCACCCAGCGCGGCAATGAATTGCAGGGGAATGCGTTTGAACTGCATGGTGTCCGTATCCGTCGTAGTGGGCTGACAGCCGCCGGCCAGCGGCAGCAGGGCCAGCAGCAGTGCAAGACGGCTGCCGGGGCCAAAAAATAATGCGCTCAGGCTGGTAGTCATAACTGATTGTTCGTGATTGCCGCGGGTCCGGATGAAGCAGTATACCGGCGGCCGCAGCGCCGGGCCCGGCCCACCGCGCTCAACGCCGCGGCGCTCCCTGTTAGAATCGCGCCATGCTGGAGACCCTGGAAGCCGTTCACCCCCTGCTGCCCGCGCTGGCCGGTGCGCTCGCCCTGCTGCTGGTGGCAGCGCTGGCGGACTGGGTGGTCAGCCGGATACTGGCAGCAGTCGTGCACCGGATCGCGGCCCGCAGCCGTGCTAACTGGGACGATGCGCTGGTCGCAGCCGGGGTATTCGGCCGCGCCGCGAAGCTGGTGCCGGCGCTGATTATCCAGCAGGGCATCCGGCTGGTGCCGGACTGGAGTGCAACCGCCCAGACCATCGTCACCAACATCACCAATGCCTGGCTGGCACTGATCGTGACCCTCACCCTCACCGCCGTGCTGAGCGCCGTGAACGCCATTTACGAGCAGCGGCCGGGCGCGGGCGACCGGCCGATCAAGGGCTTTATCCAGCTCGCCCAGCTGGGCATCGCCATCGTTGGCATCGTCATGATCATTGCGGCCCTGATTGATCGCTCGCCGGTCATTTTGCTGAGCGGCGTCGGCGCCATCACCGCCGTGCTGCTGATCATTTTCAAGGACACCCTGCTGTCGCTGGCGGCCAGCGTGCAGCTCGCCAGCCAGCAGCTGATCCGCGTCGGTGACTGGCTCGAGGTGCCGCAGTTCGGCGCCGACGGCGACGTGATTGATGTCGCCCTGTACACGGTCACGGTGCAGAACTGGGACAAGACCATTGTCACCATCCCCACCTACAAGCTGGTGGCCGACTCCTTCAAAAACTGGCGCGGCATGAGCGAGTCGGGCGGACGGCGGATCAAGCGCCCCATCTACATCGATATGAATTCCATCCGTTTTCTGACCGAGGCCGAAGTCGAGCGCTTTGCCCGCTTCCGCCTGCTGCGCGACTACATCCCGGCCAAGCAGCAGGAGCTGGCCGACTACAACGCCGCCATTGGCCAGACCGCCGACGAGGTCAACCTGCGCCGCCTGACCAACATTGGCACGCTGCGCGCCTACATCGTGAATTACCTGCGCCACCACCCCAAGGTGCATCAGGACATGACGCTGATCGTGCGCCAGCTCGCCCCCGGCACCACCGGGCTGCCGATCGAGATTTACTGCTTCAGCAACGACACCAACTGGAGTCACTACGAAGATATTCAGTCGGATATTTTCGACCATATTTGCGCCATCGTCCCGGAGTTCGGGCTGCGGCTGTATCAGCAGCCCGCCGGCAGCGACTGGCAGGCGCTCGGCCACAGCACCGCGCCACGCTGAGCGCAGCCCCCGCCGCCGCTCGGTCCTGCACGGCGGGCCCCGCAGCCACTAGAATGGTGGCCGGGTTCACTGAGTTATCACTGCCGGAGAAATCATGCTGACGTTTGTCGCCGCGGTCGCGGTCGTCCTGCTGGTGTCGTTTTTGTGTTCCATCTTCGAGTCGGTGCTGCTGTCCATCACCCGCCCGCAGGTTGAGATGCTGGTGCGCAGCGGGCGCCGCGCCGGGACGCTGCTGGCCGGGTTCAAACAGAACATGGACGTGCCCATCGCCGCCATCCTCATCCTCAACACTGCCGCGCACACGGTGGGCGCAGCCGTCGCCGGGGCGAGCTACAGCAACGTGTTTGACCCGAGCACGCTGTGGATCTTTTCGCTGCTGTTTACGCTGGCCGTACTGTTGTTTACCGAGATCATCCCCAAGACGCTCGGGGTCAGCTACGCGCAGCCGCTGGCCGGGCCCGTGTCCGTCGGCATCTACATCCTCACGCTGCTGCTCAAGCCGCTGGTGCTGATCAGCGAGCGGCTGTCGCGTTCGCTGCGCAGTAAAGACGCCATGCCGATCACCTCGGCCGAAGAAATCCGGCTGCTGGCCATGCTCGGCCGCAGCGAGGGCGCCGTCAACGCCAACATTGCCAGCCTGATCGTGGGCGCGACGCACCTGCGCGACCTGCAGGCGCACGACGTGATGCTGCCGCGCGAGCAGGTCACGTTCCTGCACGCCGGCATGGACCGCGATGCGGTGCTGAACCGGGTACGCACCACCCGCCACAGCCGCTTCCCGTTCTCGCCGACCAACGACTTCAACGACGTCACCGGCATGATCCTGGTCAAGAGCCTGTTTGACTGGCTGCTGCAGCACCCGGAGGGCGACATTGACTGGGAAGCGGTGCGCCAGGAGCCGCTGATTGTGCCGGGCTCGGCGGCACTGCCTGCCCTGCTGCGCACCTTTCAGGAGAGTCGCCGGCACCTGGCCATTATCGTCGACGAATACGGCAGCGCCGAGGGCATTGCCACCCTCGAGGACGTGCTGGAAGAAGTGGTGGGCGACATTCAGGACGAGAGCGATAAGCCCAGCAACGACCTGGCCGCGCAGCCCGACGGCTCACTGCACGTGGCCGGACAGGTGGACCTGCGGCGGCTGTCAAAACGGCTCGGCGAGCCGTGGTCGCCCGAAGCCGACGTCAACAGCATTGGCGGCTTCGTGGCCGAAACGCTCGAACGCATCCCGGTGCAGGGTGACGTGATTGAGTGGCAGGGCTACCGGGTCGAAGTGTTGCAGGCCGACGCCAAACGCGCCCTGCTCGTTGCTGTCAGCAAGCCGGAAGCGGCCGCGCCCGATACTTGAGGCCACCGCAGGCTGCGGTGCATGCGGGCGCTCGCCCGGCGCGCGGTTGGCACGGCCGCATGCGGCCGTGCACTATGGATGCAACCTTTTACCCCACCACGCTCTGCAATGGGAGGCACCATGACGATAGCCAGCATCAACCCGACAACCGGCGAAACACTGCGGGTCTTTGATGAGATGTCACCCGCAGCACTGGATGCCGCGCTGTCAAAAAGCACGGCCGCGTGGCACGACCAGCGCCGCCGCAGTTTCAGCCAGCGCGCCGGCTGGATGCTGGCCGCCGCGGACCTGCTGGAGCAGAATCAGCAGGACTACGCCGCCGTCCTCACCCTGGAAATGGGCAAAACACTCGGGTCGGCGGTGGCGGAGGTGAAAAAATGTGCCAGCGCGTGTCGCTACTACGCCGAACACGCCGAGGCTTTTCTCGCCGACGAGGTGCTGGCCAGCGATGCGGCGCGCAGTTTTGTGCGGCATCTACCGCTGGGCCCGACGCTTGCGGTGATGCCGTGGAATTTTCCGTTCTGGCAGGTTTTCCGGTTTGCGGCACCCGCCTTGATGGCGGGCAACGTGGCGCTGCTTAAGCACGCCTCCAACGTGCCGCAGTCAGCGCTGCTGATTGAGCACATCCTGCTCGAGGCCGGCTTCCCGGAGGGCTGTCTGCAAACGCTGCTGCTGGGCTCTGACAAAATCGCCGACGTGGTGGCCGACGCCCGCGTCAGTGCCGTGACCTTGACCGGCTCGGAAGGGGCCGGACGTGCTGTGGCCGCCGCGGCGGGCAAGGCCATCAAGCCCTCTCTCCTCGAACTGGGCGGTTCCGACCCCTTCCTGGTCATGCCCAGTGCCGATTTGGATGCGGCCGTGACGGCCGCGGTCACGGGGCGCACCCAAAACAATGGTCAGTCGTGTATTGCGGCCAAACGCTTCATCGTCCACACCGACGTTTACGAGCCCTTCAGGGAACAGTTTGTGGCGCGTTTCCAAGCGCTCACCGTCGGCGACCCGATGGCTGACGCAACGGATATCGGGCCGCTCGCCACTGCACAGGGTCGGCGGGACCTAGCCGAGCAGGTTGAACGCTCGGTAGCGGCCGGCGCCCGCCGCCTGACCGGCGCCCGGCCGATCGACGGCGCCGGGTTTTTTTATCAGCCGGGGATTCTGGAAAATATTCCCGCCGCGGCGCCCGCCTATGCAGAAGAGGTGTTCGGCCCGGTTGCCATGCTGTTCCGCGCCGACACGCTGGAGGATGCCATGGCCATCGGCAATGCCACGCGCTTCGGCCTCGGCTCGGTCATCTTCTCGAACGATGCGGACGAAATAAACCAGGCGATCGACCAGCTGGAGGCCGGTGCCACGTTCGTCAATGCCATCGTGGCGTCCGACCCGCGGCTGCCCTTCGGCGGCATCAAAGCCTCTGGCTACGGGCGCGAGCTGGCGCGTGACGGTATTCTGGAGTTCGTCAACCGCAAAACCGTGTCGATCGCCAGAGGCCGCGCGCAGCGGCACGCGGGCTCGCTAGGTATCGAGCGCGTGGTGCTCGCGCCGGCACTCGTAGCGCAGCAGGTCGCCGGCTTCGCGGCCAAACAGCGACTCCAGCCGCCCCCAGCCGCTGAGGTCCATCTCGCGCTTCAGCAAAATATCCTGCTGCTTGCGGCCGCGTTCAATCAGGTAGTCGCGGCTGACGGTGGTGTACTCGAAGTTATCCACCAGGTTAAAAAA
>JAZBOT010000089.1:0-8439 GCA_036351295.1 Gammaproteobacteria bacterium
CCTGACCTGCCGCGCCTCATGCTGCGTCAGTGCATGCACCAGCAGCTTGCCGTTGTGCAGGTCGACGCTCAGGGTGCCCGGCGTCAGCGTCATCGAATTGCCCAGAATAACCTGGTCTACCGGGTGCTGATCACTGAGGTCGAGTTCGAGCAACTGCGGGCTCACCGGCAGTTTGGGATCGAGTACGACGCGAGCCACCGCCAGACTCGAGCGGCCAATCTCCACCAACAGCCAGAGCCAGAAACGGAAGATGGCCAGACCGGGCCGCAAAGCAAACAGCTCGGGTTCGAAGTAACCCATCCGTTTCGCCAGGTAGACCGTAAGCAGGCACGACACCAGCCCCAGGCCCAGCAGCAACGGCGTGAAGTACCCCGACCACAGCACCCAGGCAAGCGCCAGGGTTAACAGCAGTAGCGCCATCTTGCGCGTCTGAAAGCTCAGCTGCATGCGGCACTCCCTGACTGATAACGCGTCGGGTCCGGAAGACCGGCTTGCGCAAAGCCCTGGCGCCGCAGCTCGCAGGCGTCGCACACCCCACAGGCGGCCCCGGCCGCATCGGCTTGATAACAGGAGACCGTGAGGCTGAAGTCCACCCTCAGCCGCGCACCGAGTGCCACAATCTCGCGCTTGCTGAGGTCGAGCAACGGAGCCCGGAATTCGAGCCGCGAGCCCTCGACGGCACGCCTGGTGGCGAGATTGGCCAGCTGCTGGAACGCGGCGAGATACTCGGGCCGGCAGTCGGGATACCCTGAGTAGTCGACGGCATTAATACCGCAGTAAATGGCATCCGCTGCCAGGACCTCAGCCCAGGCCAGCGCCAGCGACAAAAATACCGTGTTGCGGGCCGGCACGTACGTCGCGGGTATCCCGGCTCCGCCTGCCACCGGTACTGCAATGTTCGTGTCGGTGAGCGCCGAGCCGCCGATGCCGCCCAGATCAATGCGCATCACCCGATGTTCAGCCACGCCACTGGCTTCTGCGACCCGCGCCGCTGCGGCCAGTTCCGCAGTGTGGCGCTGACCGTAGTCGAAGCTGAGCGCGTAGCACTCTTCCCCGGCGGCGCGCGCGACCGCAAGCACAGTGGCTGAGTCCATGCCACCGGATAGCAAAATGACGCTGCGGTTTGTCGTCATCGTCACCTCAGTGTCCGGGCTCATTGCCCCAGAGATATTTGTGCAACTGCACCTGGAAGCGCACGTGCAGGCGATCGTCAAGGATCCACTCGGCCAGCAACCGCGCCGGCAGCTCGTCCTGACTCGGCGAGAACAGCACGCTGCAGTGCTCTGTGAGCTTGTGCTGTCGACAGAAATCACGGCTCCATTCGTAGTCGTGGCGGTCGCAGATAACGAACTTGACCTGATCCTGAGCCTTCAGCAGCGGCAGATTCTCGAGCCGGTTGCGCCGGGACTCACCCGAGCCGGGAGTCTTGATGTCCATGACGATGGTCACCGGTTCAGGCACACCGGCAATATCCAGCGCTCCACTGGTTTCCAAAGACACCTCGTAGCCGGCGGCGGCCAGCGTCTCCAGCAAGCTGATGCAGCCGGGCTGTGCTAAAGGTTCACCACCGGTGACGCAGACAAAGCGCGGCTGGTAACGGGCCACTTCGTCGGCGATCGCCGGCAGTGTCATTCGGGTACCCCCGTGAAATGCGTAGGCGGTGTCACAATAGCCGCAGCGCAGGGGACAGCCCGTAAGGCGGACGAACACCGTGGGAAAGCCGGCCGGCCGCGACTCACCCTGTATTGAGTAAAATATTTCAGTGATGCGCAGGGCTGCAGACTTATCGGCGGCTGCGGTGCCGGGCTGATGCGCCGCGGTCTGTGTCATGGCTGCACCCAACGTCTGTCGCGACGGAAGCCGCTCACGCCTAGTGACCCGCCGCGCGCATCTGCTCCAGACGTTGCCCTGCCAGGCGCGCTGCGGTGCTGTCACCGTAACGCGAAGTCACCGTGCTCAGTGCGACCCGGGCATCCGCCCACTGCTCCAGCTCATAGTTGCAGAAGCCGAGCTTCAGCCAGGCATCCGGAATTTTGCGCGAGGTGGGGTAATCCGCGATCACTTTCTGGAACTCGGGCTTGGCCGTGGCGAAATCCTTGGTGACGTAATACGTTTCGGCCAACCAGTACTGCGCGTTGCCGCGCAGCTCACTGTCGGGATAACTCGCGAGGAATGCCTGAAACTGCTCCTGCGCGGCGGCGTAGTCAGCTTGCTTGAGTTGCTCGAAAGCGGCGGCATAACTGTCCGCATCCGAGACGGCGGCCCCGGTTGCTTCACCGTCCGCGCCGGCAGCCGCTGCGCCGGCGGCAGTGCCACCGGCCTCCAGCGCCTGCAGGCGCGCGTCCAGATCCAGGTAAAGCTGGCGCTGCCGGTCGCCGGATTGCGTGGCTTCGAATGCCAGTTGATCCAGCCGCTCACGCAGCCCCTGATTTTCACTGCGCAGCTCCTGCAAACGCTGCAGCAGCTCGGTTTGCATGGCCTGATTGTTTTCCAGCAGCCGCTCGGTGCGGGCTAACTGCCCTTCCAGCCGGGTCAGTCGCTCCTTGGTTGACTGTGCCGCAGCGGGCAGCGCCGCCAGGCAGGCGCCGACTGCAAGCAACCCTGCAATACAGCTCGCGCGCGTGCCGGACCAGGACCGGTGACTGGCCGCTGCGCTAGCGGGCATAGGCCAGTTCGACGCGCCGATTCAGTGCCCAGACTTCATCGCCGGTGCCCAGGCTGGCGGGCCGCTCCTCGCCGTAGCTTACGGTAACCAGCTGCTCCGGCGCAGCGCCGTGAATTAACAGCATGGACTGCACAGCGACGGCCCGGCGTTCACCGAGGCCAATATTGTATTCCCGCGACCCGCGCTCGTCGGCATGACCCTCAAGCCGCACTGTTTCGCCCGGGTTGTCAGCCAGGTAGCGGCCGTGTTGTTTCAGGATTTCGATCGAACCGTCATCCAGCTCGGCCGAATCGTACGCAAAATACACAATGCGATCGTTCATTACGACGCTCGCCCGGTCGTCGCCGATCGGCATCGCTGAACCGTCCGCACCGCCCTCGTCATCAGGCCACGACAGGGCACCGCCCGCACTGCCGGATTCACTGCCAAATTCATCGTCAGTTGCGGTGCCCGATTTACCCGCGCACCCCGCCAGTATCAGTGCCATTGCACCGAACGCGATCCCTTTGCTCCACTGCTTCATGTCTTACTCCTTGACTCGGCTCCGACCCTGACGGTCGAGAGTCCGAAAGACCAATAAACCCGCATACCCATAGTTAATTGACGGGGAATGGCGACCAGGCCGGTTCACGCACCTCTCCGTCAGTCGCGGCGACCCGCTGCGCAACCCTGCCATCCACCGATACCAGTGAAAGCACGCCGCGAGCACCCTCACGCGCGGCATAAATAATGACCTGACCGTTCGGCGCGAAGCTGGGCGATTCGTCGAGATTGCCGTCGGTGAGTATCTGCAGATACGCCCGCTCCAGATCCACCACCGCAATTCTATAGTTACCACGATCGTTATGCACCACAACCATGCGCTTGCCGTCAGGCGATACCCGGGGACGCGCGTTGTAGCTGCCTTCGAACGTGACGCGCTCCGGTCGCCCGCCCGCCGCCGGAATTTTGTAGATCTGCGGCCCGCCGGTCCGGTCGGAGGTGAAATACACCTGCTCGCCGTCTGCGCTCCAGTTGGGCTCGGTCTCAATCGACGGCCAATCGGTCAGTCGGGTCAGCACCTGGGTGGCGATCTCCAGTGTATAGACATCCAGATTGCCGTCGCCGCGCGATAAGGTGAGCGCCAGTCGCTTGCCATCCGGCGACCAGCTCGGGGCACTGTTGATGCCGCGCCGCGCGGAAACGCGTTTGCGCGCCCCCGAGCGCAGCGACTGAACAAACACCTGCGAGCCGCCGTTTTCGAACGACACATAGGCCAGGTTGCGTCCGTCGGGTGACCAGGCAGGCGACATGATCGGCTGCAGCGATTCCAGCATCACCCGTGCGTTCTCGCCATCGGCGTCCGCCACCACGAGCCGATAGACCGGTTGCCGGGGGTCCCCGACCACGTTGACGTAGGCAATGCGGGTGGCCGCAACCCCGGGGATGCCGGTTAGCTTCTCGAAAATCATGTCGCTGATGCGATGCGCAGTCGCACGCAGCTGATCGCGCTCGGAAGGCATCCGGAACCCCAGCAGCTGCTCGCCCCGGAACACATCGAAAACCCGGAATTCCAGCGTAAACGAATCAGCTCCGACCGGCAGAATCTGGCCGACCACGATGACCTGGGTGTCCAGAATTCGCCAGTCAGCGAAGTCGATGGCGGCACCGGTTGTCGGCTTTTGCAGCATGTCGCGCTCGGGAATGGGCTGAAACCGTCCGCTGCGCGCGAGGTCGTTGGCCACGACGCCGGCAATGTCATAGGGCGCGGCGCCGTCCCCGGTCCACCCAAACGGCACCACGGCGATCGGTACCGCCTCGCCCTGCCCGCGGGTAATCTCGATTTTCAGCTCGGCCAGCGCGCCGCCGGACACCAGCCACGTCAGGACCAGCAGCAGCAGCCGCCTCAACACCATACCGCGCACCCGCAAACCTCCGTGTAATTGGCCAACATTCCGCAATCCTTGCCCCGCTACTCTAATCGACTTCGGGCTTAAACGTGAAGGTAAGGTTGCGGTCGAACAACAGCCGGTCGCGCGGCAACGGCAGCGGCGATGCCGCGTATACAGCGTTCTCGACGGACCGGCGCACCGTCTCATCGCCGTTGCAGCGGGTGACCCGCGCCTCCACCACCTCGCCGCTCGGCAGCTGGCGCACCGACACCGTGCATTCAATGCCGACCACGGCAGACGCCGGCTGCACCCAGCGCTGCTGAACCTGTTGCTGAATGAGGCTGACGTATTCGTTCAGGGCGCCGGAGTTTTGCGCCGCTGCGAGTGCTTCCTCGGCCTCGATGGCGGCGAGCAACTCGGCCTGCCGGCGCGCCTGCTCGGCCGCCTCCGCCTCCGCGCGGGCCCGCGCCGCGGCGGCCTGCCGCTCGCGCTCACGCGCCGCCTCGGCCTCCCGACGCTGGCGCTCGGCTTCCGCCTTTGCCTGGGCGGCGGCTGCCTGCTTCGCCTGCGCCTCGCGGGCAGCCTTGGCCTCGGCTGCCTTCCGCTCGGCCTCACGCTGCTCAGCCGCCCGCTGCGCCGCCTGCCTTTGTTCCTCGGCTGCAGCCGTCGCGGCACGTTCCGCCTCCTGACGCCGGCGCTCAGCCGCCGCCTGCTCGGCCTGCTGCCGCTGCTCGGCCTCGCGGCGCGCCTGCTCGGCCTGTTGTTCGCGTCGCCGCTGCTCCGCGGCCGCCTGGCGCGCAGCCGCCGCCGCAGCCTCGCTGTCGACGAGCTGTTCCGGGTTGACGACAACCGCCTGTATTGCCAGCGGGACTGGCGCCTGCCGCGGCATCATCACGAAATTAGTGCTCAGGAACAGCAGCAACAGCACGTGCGCCGCCACTGAAATGAGCAGCGGTCCGCGCGCTGGCGCAGCCGGATTGAGCAGTGCTGCCGCCATGTTCGCGCCTAGCCCGCTTCCAGGGGGTCGAAGTCAGCCGGGTCGGTCAGAAACCCGACTTTGCGGGCCCCGGCACGCTGCAACAGCACCATCGCGGTAATGACCCGGCCATACGGAACCGCCTCGTCGGCCTTGACCAGCACGGGTGCGTCGGGGCGCCGGGTCAGCACAGTCGTTGCCAGGCGGACAATCTGTGCCGGGTCGCGCGGCTGGTCTTTTTCGTCGCCCACATTGAGGTAATAGTTGCCCGCGCTATCCACCGAGAGGACCAGCGGCTCCGCATCCTGCAGATTATTATCGAGCGGCGCCGCCGCCGCGTCCGGCAGCTCGACTTCCACGCCCTGCGTGAGCAGAGGCGCGGTGACCATGAAGATGATCAGCAGCACCAGCATCACGTCAATGTAGGGCACGACGTTGATCTCGCCCATCAGGCGACGCCTGCGCTGCCCGTTCATGAGCCGCTGCCCGCCTCGCCGGCGCGACGGCCGGCGTGCCGCTGCAGCACGGTGGAAAACTCTTCCGCAAACGTGTCATAGCGCAGTTCCAGCCGGCTCACCTGGTCGGCATAGCGGTTGTAGGCAATGACCGCCGGAATCGCCGCAAATAAGCCCATCGCGGTCGCGATCAGGGCTTCAGCGATGCCGGGGGCGACCATCGCCAGCGTTGCCGACTGCACGTTGCCCAGACCGCGAAACGAATTCATGATCCCCCATACCGTTCCGAACAGGCCCACATAGGGGCTCGTTGAACCTATGGTTGCCAGCGTCGCCAGACTCTCCTCAAGGCGGTCGGTCTCGCGCAGCTGGGCCACGCGCATGGCACGCCGCGCGCCTTCCAGAATGCGTTCGGGGTTGCCCCCGGATTGTTGGCTGAGGCGCCGGAACTCCCGGTAGCCGGCCTCAAAAATCCCCGCCATGTTCCCGGGAACAGCGCCGCCGGCGGTTACCTCGCGGTAGATCCCATTGATATCGCCACCGGACCAAAAGCTGGATTCGAAGTCCTTCGACTCCGCAGCTGCGGTCCGCAGCATCGACCGCTTGCGCAATATGATGGTCCAGGAGGCCACCGAAGCGGCCAGCAGCAGCAGCATGACAATCTGCACGATGAAGCTGGCCTGCAGCACCAGGCCGAAGAAAGAGGTTTCCGCACCCATTCGCAATTCCTTTTACAGTTGGTTGTGCCGCCCGCTAGTCAGCCGCGCTGAACACCGCCGCGGGCAGGCGCCGCGGCCGCAGCGTTACGGTATCAAGGCATGCCGCCACGCACTCGGCCGTGCACAGTAACTGGTCCGTGCCGCGCCGGCTCACGGCCTGTTCAAACCGGACCCTTGCCCCCGTGACCGCTATGACCCGCGTTTTGACATTCAGTTCATCGTCAAACACGGCGGGTTGAATAAATCGGACGTCCGTGCTGATTAAACTGAAACACAGCTGGCGTTCCTGTGCCAGCGCGGCCTGTGAAACACCGCGCTCCCGCAGCCATTCGGTACGGCCCCGCTCCATAAAGCGCAGGTAATTCGCAAAATACACAATGCCCTGGGCATCCGTATCTTCGTAATACACGCGCACCGGCCAGACGTGCCAGTCGGCATCGCCTGCGGTTGTCCGGGTGTGCGCCATCGCCCTGAGATCAGCCCCCGGACCGCGTCAGGCGGAACCCGACGAGTCGCCCTTCTGCGGCGTTTCCGCATGCTCAAACAGCGGCAATGGTTCGGCCCCTGCCGGCTGCGGTTGCGGCAGGCCAAAATGCAGATACGCGGCAGCTGTTGCCACCCGCCCCCGCGGCGTGCGCATCAGGTAGCCCTGCTGAATCAGGAACGGCTCCACCACGTCCTCAATGGTGCCACGCTCTTCGCCGATCGCTGCAGCGACCGAGTCGATGCCCACCGGACCGCCGCCGAACTTTTCGATCACGGTCAGCAACAGCTTGCGGTCCATCACGTCAAAGCCATTCGGATCGACCGCCAGCATGTTCATCGCGGCTTGCGCCGACTGCCGGTCAATGACACCGGCCGCCTCTACCTGCGCATAATCGCGCACCCGGCGCAGCAGGCGGTTGGCGATTCGCGGTGTACCGCGGGCGCGACCGGCTATTTCTGCGGCTCCGGCCGCATCGATACCTGCATTAAAGATGCGGGCCGCGCGGGTCACGATGCTCTCGAGGTCGTCTTGCGTGTAAAACTCGAGCCGCTGGACGATACCGAAGCGGTCGCGCAGTGGCGAAGTCAGCAGTCCGGCGCGGGTGGTGGCACCGACCAGCGTGAACGGCTTGAGATTGAGCTTTATCGAGCGTGCAGCGGGCCCCTCGCCGATCATGATATCCAGCTGAAAATCTTCCAGAGCAGGATACAGCACTTCCTCTACCACCGGGCTCAGCCGGTGGATCTCATCCACAAACAGCACGTCGCCTTCATCGAGACTGGTCAGAATGGCGGCCAGATCACCCGGGCGCTCCAGCACGGGGCCGGACGTGTGCTTGATACCGACGTTGAGTTCCCTTGCAATGATATTCGCAAGCGTGGTTTTACCCAGCCCGGGCGGACCGAATATCAGCGTGTGGTCCAGAGCTTCGCCGCGCTGCCGGGCCGCCGCAATAAAGATCCGCAGCTGCTGTTTGACGGCCTCCTGGCCGACATAGTCTGCGAGTCGTTCAGGGCGAATAGCCCGGTCAACAGCCTCGTCAGCCGGGGCGCTCCGCGGCGAAATCAATCGGTCGTCTTCGGCAGCTTGGGTCATCGTTAGCTTACTCCGGATGCGGGCACGGCAAGGCGGCCAGACTAGCGATCCGGCGCGGCGGACTGGAGTACGCTGCGCAGTATCGCCTCGGTCGTGACGAGACTTGCATCAGCCCGGTCCAGCATCGTGCGTCCCTCCGCCGGCTTATAGCCAAGCCCCAGAAGAGCATTA
>JAZBOT010000090.1:0-4444 GCA_036351295.1 Gammaproteobacteria bacterium
CGCCTGCGGAGCTATTTCATTCATGACGATTCCACGCGAAGAAAATCCCGGCTTGTCACCAGCCGGGGCAATGATGGAAAATACCGCCCTTTTCACACCCTTGCCAATACTCAGGGCATTCCCCCGGGCGCAGACCGCGCCAGCGCGGCAAGGATCAGGAGTCTCGAATGGACAAGATACTGGTAGGCGTCAAGCGTGTCGTCGACTACAACGTGCGCATCCGCGTAAAACCCGACAATACCGGCGTCGTCACTGACGGCGTCAAGATGAGCGTCAACCCGTTTGACGAGATCGCTATCGAGGAGGCGCTGCGCCTGCGTGAGGCAGGCAAAGCCAGCGAAGTCGTCGTGGTCAGTATCGGCAACGCCGAATGCCAGCAGCAATTGCGCACCGGCCTCGCGATGGGCGCAGACCGTGCGATTCATGTCGAATCAGCGGCCGAAATTGATTCCCTCGCAGCGGCGCGGGCCTTTAAGGCGGTGATAGAGCGGGAAGGTGCCGACCTGGTGATTCTGGGCAAACAGGCGATCGACGATGACTGCAACCAGACCGGCCAGATGCTTGCAGCACTGTGGGAACGTCCGCAAGCAACGTTTGCCTCCAAGCTGGAAATTGACGGGACGACCGCACGCGTGACCCGTGAAATCGACGCCGGCCTTGAAACCATTGAGGTCGATTTGCCAGCGGTGGTGACGACCGACCTGCGTCTCAATGAACCGCGCTACGTCAAGCTGCCTGACATCATGAAAGCAAAAAAGAAGCCGCTGGAAGTGATCGCGATCGACGAACTCGGCATCGAACTGGAACCCCAGGTTCAGGCCCAGCGTTGGGATACGCCGCCGGCGCGGGGCAAGGGAACCATGGTGGGATCGGTCGATGAACTAATTAGTGCGCTCAAGTCCAAAGGGCTCGTGAGCTGACCCGGCGACGGCAACAGGAAAGTAACAGCATGACTAGTGTATTAATCATAGCCGAACTCGACGGCAACCAACTCAACCCGAGTACCGCAAAGTGCGTGACCTGCGCCGCTGAACTTGGCGCTGACAGTATCGACGTGCTGATTCTGGCGGAGGACTGCACAGCGGCTGCCGGCGCGGCGGCCGAACTGGCCGGCGTGACCCGCGTCCGCACGGTTACTGCGCCACACAACGCGACACCTCTGGCTGCCGTATTCGCGCCCCAGGTTGTCGCGCTTGCGGCTGACTACGGCTACGTGCTGGCGCCCTCCACGACCTTCGGCAAGGACCTCCTGCCACGGGTGGCCGCCATACTGGGGGTTGGGCAGGTGAGCGACATCATGTCCGTACTCGGCCCACGCACATTTACCCGGCCCGTCTATGCCGGCAACGCCATACTCACGGTTGAAGTCCCGGCGGGCAAAACCATCGTTGGGACCGTGCGGACCGCATCGTGGCGGGATGCGCCGACCGGCGGCAACGCACCGGTCGAACCCGCTGAAGTAACCGCCGAACTGCCAACCCATACCCGCTACATAGGCCTGGCCGGCCAAAGCAGCGAACGGCCCGACCTGCAGTCCGCGAAAACGGTGATATCGGGTGGCCGCGGCGTGGGCAGTGCAGAAAATTTCGAGCTTGTTTTTCAACTGGCGGACAAGATCGGGGCAGGCGTCGGCGCGTCGCGAGCCGCCGTTGATGCAGGCTACGTGCCAAACGATATGCAGGTGGGGCAAACCGGCAAGATCATCGCCCCCGAGCTGTATGTAGCGATCGGCATATCCGGGGCCATCCAGCACCTGACGGGTATCAAGGATGCGGGCACCATCGTGGCGATCAACAAGGATCCGGAAGCGCCTATCTTTGAGATTGCCGACTACGGGCTGGTGGGCGATCTGTTTGAAATCGTTCCGGAGCTCGAGCAAAAACTCGGCTGAAGTGCGGCGCTATTGCAAAAAAATGGCCGGCAAATGCCGGCCATTTTTTTAGCGACAACTTTGCTCAGCCGATACCCAGAGCCTGCGCGTAGTTGATCCCGCTGCGGTTCCAGATGCCGATAAAGCCCTCGAGAAACACCCCGCCCCAGATCATAAAGACCCAGACGCGCACCTGCGACAGGCTTTTGCGTTGCGCAATGTTTTCTTCCTCGGTCGGCATCTCGCCTGCACGGCATTTCAACAGGGTGCTGAAGAACGGACCAATTTTGCCGCGTACCATAATTCCGCAGAACACCAGAAAAGCAAAAATGATCAGCTTGACCGCGACCCACGGGTAGTCCGCCAGGTTATTGCTCTCCCAGTGCCACACCACCGATATCGGCAGCCCGATTACGACGGCCCAGCGAATGAACATATCGAACTTGGCCACCAGTGCGTAAGACTTGCTGCCATGCCGGAAGTGCAGGTACATCACGCAGAAAAACCAGACCGGCCCCAGCAGCAGAATGCCTATTTTCTGGTACCACGGATGCGGGACACCGATGAACTCGGTCAGGATGCCACCCACCGTCAGCATCAGGCTCATGCAGATGCGCGGTATCTGGTCCAGGTCCAGCATTATCTTAGCCGCTACTGCGCGCGACTCTGGCTGCAGGTCAGACCGGACAACGAAATTGCTGGAGTAGAACACCCCGAGATCGCCTCCCAGCCAGTAAACAAACAGCAGCACATGGATAATGACCATGACCTGATGTGCAAAACCACCCTGCAAATCAATTAACGTAGATTCCACGTTTTACTCCCGGCGGATGTTCGACAACTTTGATGCGGGCTTCAGGCCGCGGTTTGCTGAATCGCAAATTCACAGCTACTCACGTTGAATTCGCCCGGAGCTTCGACATTCAGCTGCTCGACGACACCGTCATTGACAATGATCGAGAATCGCTGCCCGCGTTTGCCCATCCCGAAACCGCTCGCATCCAGCTCGAGACCGAGAGCGCTCACGTAGTCGGCGTTGCCGTCAGCCAGCATCAGTACCGCATCGCCAGCACCGTGCTCCTTGCCCCAGGCATCCATCACAAACACATCGTTCACCGCGGTGCAGGCGATCGTGTCTATACCGTTGCCCTTGAGGGTCGCGGCCTTTTCCACGTAGCCTGGCAGATGCTGCTGCGAGCACGTGGGCGTGAACGCGCCGGGCACCGAAAACAGCACCACCCGCTTGCCGTTGAAGAGTTCATCGGTCGTAATACTGCCTGGCCCCGAGCTGGTCATAATGCCAAAGGTTCCCGCGGGCATTTTGTCGCCGACACTAATCGTCATGCTGATCTCCTGATGAGTTGGTAATTATCCGGACCGCTGCCGCAGGCAGCCGGTGGGACGCAATTGTACCCTCAGCGCCTGTCGGTATGGCAAACCGCGCACCGCCGGCACCGCACTATTGCAAAAACACCGTGGCCAGCGGCGGGAAACTGACGATCAAAAGCAGTCCGGCCAGCATCAGCACAACAAACGGCACGACCGCCCGGCAGATTGTCCAGAACTCCTCGCCGAAAACGCTCATCGCCACGATCAGGTTAAGCCCCAGGGGCGGCGTCAGATAGCCAATCTCGAGGTTGACGACCATGATAATGCCGAAATGCACCGGATCGATGCCGCTTTGCGCCGCCAGCGGCGCCAGCATTGGCGCGAGCACCAGTATGGCTGACCCGATATCCATCAGACAGCCAATAGCCAGCAGGAACAAGTTGGTGCCGAGCAGGAGCACCGTCGGCTCCGTAATCCGCTCGGTCAGCCACGCCACCATCGCCGCGGGTACCTGCTGATAAGTCAGAAACATATTCAGGCTGAATGCGAGCATCAGCACCGGAAACAGTGAACCCAACAAACGGCCGGTCTGGACGAAGACCGCGGTGAGGTCGCCAACCCGCAGATCGCGGTAAACGCAAACCTCAATCAACAGTGCGTACACCACGGCGACGGCCGCAGACTCCGTCGGGGTAAAAACCCCGGTATAGATTCCACCGAGAATCAGCAGCGGCATCAGCAGGGCCCAAACGCCGGCCGCGAAGGCCGACCGAATCTCCTGCCAGGCCCACGCGTCGCCGCGAGTGCGCCAGTTGCACCAGACCGAATAGCCGACCAACAGCATGGTCAGCAGCACACCGGGAACAATGCCCGCCAAAAACAGGTCGGCAATGTTGGTGCGGGTCATCACGCCATACAGAATCAGGGGGATACTCGGCGGGATAATCACACCCAGCGTTCCCGCCGTGCACAGCGCTCCCATCGCATACCCTTTGCTGTAGCCGGCCTGCAGCAATGCCGGATACATGACGCCACCGACTGCGACCAGTGTGACCGTGCCGGACCCCGTGACGGCGGCGAACAAAGCACACGACAGGATCGCCGCAATTCCTAAACCGCCGGGTACCGGCCCCGTCAACGAGCGCATCAGGCGCACGAGTCGCTCGGCGATCACGCCGCGCGCCATGATATTCCCCGCGAGCAGGTACAGCGGGATCGACAACAGCACGTCTTTGTTAACCGCAC
>JAZBOT010000091.1:0-3246 GCA_036351295.1 Gammaproteobacteria bacterium
AAGTTTTCGGATTAAAAGGCCGATAAATTAAGGAAGGTCTAGCATGGCTCGTTTGATACTCAGCCTCGGGGGTCAGGTTCTGGCCGAATTCAACATGACCAAAGAGCGTTATACCGTGGGGCGCCTGCCTGACAACGATATCCGTATCGATAACCCTGCGGTCAGCGGTCATCACTCACTGGTGATCAACATTCTGAACGATTCCTTCCTCGAGGATCTGAGCAGCACCAACGGTACCTACGTCAACGGCAAGCTCATCAAGAAGCACGCGCTGCAGCACGGCGATGTCATCACGATCGGCCATCACCAGCTGCGCTTTGTCGAAACGGTTGCTGAAGATGAAGAGCAGGATGACGAGTTCGCGCGCACGATGATTATCGACAGTTCGCAGGAAGCTCTGCAGAAACAGGCAGCCAAACTGTCTGCTAACGCCGCCGCGCAAGCGGAAGCCGACGTGGCCGTGGCCGTGCGGCCGGCGCCGCAACCGGTCGTCAATGCCAAGGTTCCGGTGCTCAACGGCAAATTTGCCGGCCGCGAAGTCGAGCTGAACAAAGCGCTGACCACGCTCGGCAGCCCCGGAGTGCAGGTCATCGCGGTAACCAAGCGCAGTGAAGGCTATTTCATTGTGCTGGTCGAGAACAAAAAGCCCGACGATGCACCGAAGGTGAACGGCGAGCGGCTTGGCTCGCAGGCGCGCCAGCTGCATGACAATGATGTCATCGAGCTGATCGGCATCAAGATGGGGTTTTTCGCGCGCTGAGCGGCTGGCCGCCGCGGACGCGCGCCGCAACCGCCTCACCGGACTCCGTTAACGCTAGGGTACCGCGCGTGCGGTGTCGACATAGTGGTATTCAACCCGCTCGCTTAAGCCGCACATGAGTTCATAAGGAATGGTGCCGGCACGGGCAGCAATTTCCTCAATCGGCAGGTGCCCGCCCCACAAGGTAACCGGGTCGCCCACAGCCGCCACCGGCACGTCGGTGAGATCAACATTGATCATGTCCATCGAGACGCGACCGATCAGCGCCACGCGGCGGTCATTCACCAGCACCGGCGTGCCCGTCGGCAGCTGCCGCGGATAGCCGTCGCCGTAACCTGCCGCTACTACGCCAATGACGGTCTCCCGAGCGGCCCGCCAGGTTGCGCCGTAGCCGACGGTGGTGCCGCGCTTGACCGTTTTCACCGCGATCAGCTGGGAGCGAAACGTCATGGCAGATGTCAGGCCCAGCTCACGTGCACTTTTGTCGCGAACCGGTGAAGCGCCATACAGCGCCAGGCCGGGGCGCACCCAGTTGGCACCGGCGTAGTCCATGTTGAGTGACGCCTCAAGGGTCTGCGGCCAGAGCAGCACGCCGGCCGAGTTGGCAACGCTGACATCGCCCGAGTAGCGCCCCGCGGCTTCGCCAAATCGGCGCAGCTGCTCCATCGTCAGCGGATTGTCGGGGTCATCCGCACAGGCCAGATGCGTCATCAGTACGATGTCTTCGCTGACGGCGCGGACTTTGCGCAAGCGCCGCAGGCATGCCCCGAGTCGCGCGGGCAAGAACCCCAGCCGCCCCATTCCGGTATCCAGCTTGAGCCACACGCGCACAACACCGGTGCCGTCGATGGCTTCCAGCAGTTTGAAATGAGCCGGGTCGTGTACGACGAGATCCAGCCCCTGCTGCGCCGCGAGCTGCGTGCTGGCGACGTCGGCGCAGCCTTCGAGAACAACAATGGGCTGGCTTATACCGGCCTTGCGCAGCCGCACGCCCTCGCCGACACGTGCAACCGCCAACGCATCCGCGCCACGCAGCAACCGGGCAACGTATTCCAGGCCATGACCGTAGGCGTTGGCCTTGACGACGGCCAGAATCCGGCACCCCGGAGCCGCAGATCTGATGCGCTGCAGGTTCTGCTCGATGGCGGAACCATCGATTACGGCGACAGCAGTGGCGCTCACCTAGAAGCCTATATCGGGGGGTATCTCGAACTCGCGCTGGAAATTCTCGAAGCGCGAGAACTTACCCAGGAAAGTCAAAGGCAGGTCGCCGGTCTCACCATTACGGTGCTTGGCGATAATGACATCGGCCTGACCTTTCTTTTCAGTCTCCTTGTTGTAGACCTCATCGCGATAGATAAACACGATCAAGTCCGCATCCTGCTCAATAGCGCCTGACTCGCGCAGATCAGACATGACGGGTCGCCGGTCGGGCCGCTGCTCCACGCTGCGATTAAGCTGCGAAAGCGCGATCACCGGCACCTCGAGTTCGCGGGCCAGCGACTTGAGTGCGCGGGAGATGTTGGAAATTTCGGTGGTCCGGTTCTCAGCGGTCCCCGGCACCTGCATCAGCTGCAGGTAGTCAACAATGATCAGACCGATGTCGTGCTGCCGCTTCAGGCGCCGGGCGCGCGACCGCAGGTCACTTGGGCTCATGCCCGGCGTGTCGTCGATATAAACCGGCGCCTGCGACATTTGCTGCAGGGCGGTCGTAATACGCGGCCAGTCGTCATCAGAAAAGTTGCCGTTGCGCAGGTGCCCCTGCTGCACGCGTCCGAGGGACGAAACGAAACGCAGGGCCAGCTGCTCGGTGGACATTTCCATGCTGAAAACGGCCACGGCGACCGGATCGTTCACCCTGAACGCCGCATTCTCGGCGATATTCAGCGCCAGCGTGGTCTTGCCCATTGACGGCCGCCCGGCAAGGATAATGAGGTCGCCATTTTGCAGACCCTGGGTGAGTTCATCAAAACGCTTGAAACCGGTCGACAGACCGGTGATATCGGAACCTTCCTGGTGCAGCGTATCCAGCCGGTCCAGCATCTCGCTGCACACAGCCTCCAGCGGGACGAATTCGCGGCGCCCGCGGGCGCCTTTTTCGGCGATTTTGTAGACCGCCTGCTCCGCCGCATCGACGAGGTCAGTGCCGCTGCGGCCCTCGGGCCGGAACGCGCGCGCCGCAATCCCGTTGCCAACAGCTATCAGCTCCCGCAACAGCGCGCGCTCGCGCACAATATCGGCATACGTCTGGATGTTGGCGACGCTGGGCGTGTCTTTGACCAGCATGCCAAGGTACTGGAGCCCGCCGGCATCGACCAGTTCGTTACGATGCTGCAGGTATTCCGAGACGGTCACCGCGTCGCGTGGTTCGCGGCGCTCCGCCAGCTGCTGGATAGCCGCAAAAATAAGGCGGTGGTCGTTGCGGTAGAAATCCTCGGCCGAGACCAGCGCTCCGACGTTGTCCCAGCTGTCGTCGGACAGCATCA
>JAZBOT010000092.1:0-5266 GCA_036351295.1 Gammaproteobacteria bacterium
ACGCCACCCGTTACAAACACAAATTTAGTCATTCATCCGTCCGCGCCCACGCCGCAATCGCCCACACTATTGTCCCGCCCCAAGGTTGCCGGAGTGACAGTCATGCACCCGCTCAGTGAACCGGGCTCACCGGCGCCGGGAGGACACGCACTCCAAAGCGTCACTGGCAGCGGAAACAATAAAGCCGGAGACGCTTTGCCTGCCGGAACCACACCTGACGTGGCCTTCGGATAAAGCGCGCTCCAGCTTTTCAGGAACACCCAAACCAATCACCCGGATTGGTGTTACAAATTACCAGATTGCCCGTCGAGCCACAATGCGGAACTCAACGCAATTCGGGCTTATTCCGCCAGTCTATAACCACGCCGGTTCCACTGTCCGCAGCCCGGCAGTCCGCATTGACAAGCAGGTCGCCGACGGCCAGCAACTGTTCGCCGGCGTAAACCAGCGGTACATGCGCGCGCATCCAGGGGACCACCCCCAACTCCTGCCACAGCTTGCTCAACGGACGACGCGGCCCGCCCGAGTGGAGGCGCAACCGTTCGCCGCCTGACCGCGACCGCACCTGCACGGGATTCGCCAGATAGTCTGCACTGATACCACCGGACACCGCCGGAACCCATCGCAGCGAACCACATTCATTAGGCAACACCAATTCATCCGAATAGGCCCAGCTCAGCTCGCCCGCAGCCGGAACCGCCGCAGGGTCCGCGCCGGCGCGATAAAACCAGAGCCGGTCGCGATAGCGTCGCACCACGACTCCGGGCCAATGGCCGGCCGACGCCAGATGCGGAGCATCCTGCAGCAAAGCGGCCAGCAAGGCCTCCAGCTGGACGGCTTGCGGGGGCGGCAACGCCAGCACCCTGCCGACGTAGCGCAGCAGGTTGCGCTGACGGGCGGCGGACAAACCGCGCAGCGCGGCAAGCTCAAGGCGATTACCCTCCAGAGCGCCAGCGGCATCAGCAGCGGCCAGTTCCTTGAGTATCTCAGCCGCCTCCCCGCACCAGCGAGCACCGCGGCTCGCGGCCAGCGCAGCGGACGGCCAGCGCCGTTCCAGCGCCGGCACGACCTGCTGGCGCAAATAGTTGCGGTCAAAGCCCTCCTCTGCGTTGCTGGCGTCTTCCACCCACGCCAGCTGGTGCTCCGCCGCATAGGCGCAGATAAGCTCAGGGTGTGCGCTCAGCAGCGGCCTTGCAATCCGGATACCGTGACGCCGAATAACTCTCGGCATTGCCGCCAGCCCCTCAGGCCCGCTGCCACGGAGCAAGGCCAACAGCACGGTTTCCAGCTGGTCGCGCTGATGATGCGCGGTGAGCAAAACTTCAGCGGGTCGCAAATGCCCCTGCAAAGCAGCGTAGCGCGCCGCCCGCGCCGCCGCTTCGGGCCCCGCACCGGACTGGAGGTCGACAGTCACCTTAAGCGCGGTGAATGGCACGCCAAGACGGGCGCATTGCGCTGCGCAGTGAGCCTGCCATTCTGCGGCAGACGTATGCAAACCGTGATTAACGTGCGCCGCGCGAACGCGATCGCCAAACCCCAGCCGGCTGACCAGGTGGAGCAGAACAGTTGAGTCAATGCCGCCACTGTAGGCGATGCAAAAGTGTTTGTCGGCAAGAACGGGGGAGGCTAACAGCGCATTCACGCTGTCCATCAGTTGCTTGCTGCTTCGGGTCATCGGGGGTGCCGGCCGCGCAGACCCGGCCAGCTGCCGCTAGTTCTCGCGAAAGCTGCCCACCGCGGCGAGCCGCGCCAAGCGACGCTGCAGCAGCGCATCAGTATCCAGCTCCGCCAGTTCCGCGAGCCTGGCGACCAATGCATTCTGCAGTGCTTCCGCCATCATCGCGGGTTCACGATGCGCTCCGCCGAGCGGTTCTTCGAGCACCTCATCGACCAGCTTTTGCTGCAGCAGGCTAGAAGCCGTGATGCCCATCGCCGTGGCCGCAGCCTCTGCCTTGTCGGCGTCCTTCCAGAGAATACTCGCGCAGCCTTCAGGCGAGATTACCGAGTAAATACTGTATTGCAACATGATCAGATGATCGGCGACCCCCACCGCCAGTGCGCCGCCGGACCCGCCCTCACCGATGACCACGCTAATGATCGGTGTCCGCAGCCGCGCCATGGCAAAGAGGTTCCTTGCGATGGCCTCACTCTGGCCGCGCTCCTCAGCGCCCACGCCGGGATAGGCGCCCGGTGTGTCTATCAGGGTAACTACCGGCAGCCGAAAACGTTCAGCGAGCCGCATCAGGCGAAGTGCCTTGCGATAGCCCTCGGGTTTTGGCATGCCGTAGTTGCGGACCACCCGACTCTTCGTATCACGCCCTTTCTGGTGGCCGATAACCACAACCGGGATACCCGAAATACGCGCCAGCGCACCGACGATAGCCGCATCGTCACCGTACATACGGTCACCGTGCAGTTCCTGGAACTCACTGCACATATAGCCGAGATAATCGAGGGTGTAGGGCCGCTGGGGATGCCGCGCAAGCTGCGCAACCTGCCAGGGAGTCAGGTTGGAAAATATACTCCGGGTCAGCCCTTCACTCTTGGCTTTGAGGCGCTCGATCTCCTCCCCGATATTCAGCTGCGAATCGTCACCAACGAACCGCAGTTCGTCGATTTTTGCCTCCAGCTCTGCAATGGGCTGTTCAAACTCGAGAAAATTCAGATTCATAGGATACGCAAAATTGGCCTGTTGCTCAGATAATACATGAGAGCCCGACCGAAAAACGAGGGTTTGCGCAGCGGGCCCGTTCGGCCCTGTTCACTCGGCCTGCACCGATTCCTGATAGTCGAAGCGAAACGCCTGCATGCCAACCGCCTCGGCGAGGCGCTCGCGCAGCTCGGCGGAAGGCCGCACCCGCCATTCCTCTCCCAGCGTCAGACGGGCCTGCGCCTCGCGACTGGTGTAAACGACCGCCACGTTGCAGCGCCCGGGGCGATACGGGGCCAACAATTCCCGCAGCATCTCGACGCTCAGCACCGACCGGTTGTTGGCAAGCCAGTGAATCTCCAGTCCGCGCGCACGTTGCTCAATCAGCCGGTCGATATCCTGTACGGTTTTTACGGCGAGTCGCCAACCGTCAATGAATGCCTCGTACCTGAGCTTACCGGTAACAACGCGAATACTGCGCTCGTCCAGTAAATGCCTGAACGCCTGATACTGTTCAGCATATAACGCCAGCTCTACACGCTCCTGGCCATCATCGAGATACATTGAAACGCGATTGCCGCGCTTGCGGAAGTCAGTTATCAGCCCTGCGAGCGTCACGTCACGACTGTTTTTCCAGGCCGCCACATCCGGGTCATGCTTGGGCATCGAGCGAATAACACCGCTGATCGAGCCCGTGCACAAATAGACGGCATCATCGCGATACTGATCGAAGGGGTGGCCGCTCAGGAAAAAGCCCAAGCTCTCATACTCGTTCATGTACAGCTTGACGGGGCTCCAGCGGGGCAAAGCAGAGCCGCGCTGCTGTGGCTCCGGAGCGGGCGCGAGTTCGCCAAACATGTCATTCTGGCCCGCCGCGCGCGCGCGCGCATACTGTTCGGCTGACCCCAAAGCCAGCGGCAAATCGGCCAGCAAGCTCGGCCGGTTTTCACCGAGCTCATCCAGCGCCCCTGACTTGACGAGAGACTCCAGCGCCCGCTTGTTCACCTTGGCGGTGTCAATACGGGTACACAGGTCAAACAAATCGGTATAAGGCCCATGCGCCTCTCGCTCAGCCACGATGGCATCAGCGGCTGCCCGCCCCAGCCCTTTTAAAGCGCCGAGACCGTAGCAAATACTGCGCTCGTCTGCCGCCGTGAACGCGGTACCCGAAACGTTGACGTTCGGCTGCTGCAGCTGCAACCCCATTTGCCGGCAATCTCGATAGTGGAGCGCAAGTTTGTCGGTATATTCCATATCAGCCGAAAAGGCTGCGGCCAGAAATTCAGCCGGATAGTGCGCTTTCAGCCACGCTGTCTGATAAGCCAGCAGCGCATAAGCGACCGAATGCGACTTGTTAAAGCCGTATTCGGCAAACTTCTCCATCAAATCGAAAATATGCCGCGCGAGATCCTCGTCCACGCCATTCGCAACTGCACCCGTCATAAAGATCTCGCGCTGTTGCTGCATCTCGGCCGCAATTTTCTTGCCCATCGCCCGCCGCAGCAGGTCAGCCTGACCGAGCGTGTAGCCCGCCAGCACCTGGGCGGCCTGCATCACCTGCTCCTGGTACAGGATCACCCCATAGGTCCCCTTCAGCACCGGCTCGAGACTGGGATGGAGATAGTCGATTGCTGACGCGCCGTCGGCATGCTTCCGCTGAATAAAGGTATCGACCATGCCGGACTGCAGTGGCCCGGGCCGGTACAGCGCCACCAGTGCAACAATGTCGTCAAAGCAGTCCGGACGCAGTCGCTTGATCAGGTCACGCATACCGCTCGACTCGAGCTGGAAAACCGCGTGCGTGTCCCCTGCCTGCAGCAGCCTGAAGGCACTCGGGTCGTCCATCGGGATAGCTTGCAAGTCCAGCTGTTCCTCACCCGCCCTAAGCCGACGGGCGTTGATCATCTTGACCGCCGACTCGATAATCGTCAGTGTGCGCAGGCCCAGGAAATCGAATTTCACGAGCCCCACGGATTCAACATCCTTCATGTCGAACTGCGTTACGGTGCCGGCCTGATCCTCGGGCCGGTAAAGCGGCGCAAAATCTGTCAACGCGGATGGCGCGATTACCACTCCGCCGGCATGGGTTCCGGCATTACGCGCGAGGCCCTCAAGCGGACGAGCAACCTCAATCAACGCCCGCACATCCGGATCCTGATCGACGAGCTCACCGAGCTCCGGCTCCTGCTCGAAGGCTTTGGCCAGTGTCATGCCCGGCGTAGATGGGACCAGCCGCGCAATTCTGTCCGCGAAACCATAGGGCTGCCCCATGACACGGCCGACGTCGCGCAGCACGGCCTTTGCGCCCATGGTGCCGTAAGTAATGATCTGTGACACCCGGTCGCGGCCATAGCGTTCGGCTACATAGTCGATTACCCGGTCGCGGCCCTCCATGCAAAAATCAATATCGAAATCCGGCATGGAAATGCGCTCCGGGTTGAGGAAGCGCTCGAAGAGTAAATCGAACGGCAGCGGATCGACATCGGTGATGCCAATAACCCATGCCACCAGTGAGCCAGCGCCGGAACCGCGTCCTGGCCCGACCGGCACACCATTACTGCGTGCCCAACGGATAAAGTCGGCTACGATAAGGAAATACCCCGGGAACCCCATCTG
>JAZBOT010000093.1:0-10748 GCA_036351295.1 Gammaproteobacteria bacterium
AACTCTATTTTGCAGTCGCGAATGCGGCCTTCGACGCGTTTATTGCTTCGTGGGAGTCAAAGATTTATTACGACACTTCCCGCCCGTGGACGCTCATTCGGTATTATTTTGCCGACGAAGTCATCGACGGGTGGGGTGGCCCGGGTGCGGGCAAAACCCAGTTGCCAGCCAACCGCTGGCACCCTTACTCGCCGGCCGTGTTCCCCACGCCGCCGTTTGGCGGTTATCCGTCGGGCCACTCGACGGTGTCGGCGGCCTCTGCGGAGACCCTGCGGCGTTTTACCGGCAGCGATGACTTCGGCTACGTGGTTAACCTCAGCGCGGGATCTTTGACCGAACCCGGCACTGAGACGCCGGTCACCCTCGAATTCCCGACTTTTACCTATACGGCGGAGCAGGCGGGCATTTCACGCCTCTACGGCGGTTATCATATTCAGGCAGACAATATTGAAGGGCTGAATATGGGCCGCAAAGTCGCCGACTATGTCTGGCCCGTTACCGAGAGCTATTTCAACGGCACGGCGGTGATTGATGATCCGGTTCCGGCACCGAATCTTGCTGACAACGGCCCTGCCAGTCAGGGCGCTGAGTTTCTGGCACTAGACCGGTGAGCGGCGACGGTCGCCGGTGATCGCTTCCTGCGGTTAGCGGTCCATGGCAAAACCAGTTCGTAATGGCGACACAAGAAAAAAGCCCCTTACGGGGCTTTTTTGGTATGGCGGAGAAGGATGGATTCGAACCCTCGATGGGCTTTTAACCCATACTCCCTTAGCAGGGGAGCGCTTTCGACCACTCAGCCACTTCTCCGGAAGTCTGTCCCTTTCACCACAGACCGTCGCGCCGACGCGGCAGCGACACGACCCTGCAGGTGCGAAAGGTCGCCTAGCATAAACGAATTTGGTGGCAGACTAAATGCCGGGCCGGTGCATGGCGCGGCAATAATCATTAACGCGCGCGCGAATTACTCGTTGGCAGCGGGACGATGCATATGCTGGTCATTCGCGCCGTTGCGACTGACCGGAGCCGTGACTTTATCGTCTCCCGACTCATCTTTAATGCGTTTGTATATTTCCTCGCGATGCACGCTGACGTTGCGCGGGGCCTTGACGCCCAACCGAACCTGGTTACCTTTGACGCCAAGCACCGTGATATCGATATCGTTACCGATGACAACGGTCTCGCCGACTCGTCTGGTCAAGATCAGCATAGCTGCCTTCTCCCCCTGTCCTTGTTATTAGATTTCGTCCGTGTAATGAGGAGTGCGCACCAGGGCCGGTTGGTTGCCGCGACTCAGGCCGGGGGCGATGCAGGGATCTCGTCCGGGGCGCTGGAACCGCAGTTTTATTGTTAGGCCTTAGTGGCTTACGTGCTCCAGCTGATACTTTGGCACAGATCAGCCGATATTTCCAACCCACTGTGCTGCATGGCGTTATGCGCGCCAGCGGCCACCTGAACCCCCCGAGGCCGACCGCGTTTTATAGATTTTTCAGTGGGTTAGCCAGCCAGACGGGCTTCAACCCAGCCGGCGACACTGGCCAGCGCCGTGTCCAGGCTGGCCGG
Organism: Gammaproteobacteria bacterium; assembly: GCA_036351295.1. Classification (GTDB taxonomy): domain Bacteria; phylum Pseudomonadota; class Gammaproteobacteria; order Steroidobacterales. Next base: position 1,561 of record JAZBOT010000093.1, read on the forward strand.
GTCAGAACCGCCGGCCTGCGCAAAATCGGGACGGCCGCCCCCTTTGCCGCCTACCTGCTGAGCCACGTCGCGGATCAGGTCCCCTGCGCGCACCTGCGCGGTTGCCGTGCTGGTGACACCCGCCGCCAGGCGCACTTTGCCGTCGCCGGTGGCAGCACCGACCACGACGACCGCATTGCCGAGACGGGATTTGAGCTGGTCGATGGTGGTGCGCAGTGCATCCACATCCGTGTCATCCGGCAGACGCACGGCCAGCACCTTGACCCCGCTGACATCCTGCGCACCCGCGGCCAGGTCGACCCCTGCCGCGCCGCTGGCCAGCTTGGCGCGGGCGGCCTTCAACTCCTTCTCCAGGGTCTTGTTCCGCTCGGCCAGCTGCCGCACTTTGGCCTCGAGCTCGTTCTTGCCCGCCTTGACCACACTACCGAGCGAATCAATTAGCTCGCTCTGAGCTTCCACCCACTTGAGGGCATTAGCCCCGGTGACGGCCTCGATTCGGCGCACGCCCGAAGCGATACCCGTCTCGGCCGTGATCTTGAACAAGCCGATATCGCCCGCGCGCGCCGCGTGCGTGCCGCCGCATAACTCGACGGAGAAGTCGCCCACCCGCAGCACGCGCACTTCATCACCGTACTTTTCGCCGAATAGCGCGATCGCACCGGACGCCACCGCATCGTCGTAGCTCATGACGGCTGTTTTGGCGACGGCGTTGGCCCGGATCTCCGCGTTGACGCGGCGCTCAATGGCCTGGATTTCGGTAGCCGTCAAAGCCTCATAGTGAGAAAAGTCGAACCGCAACCGCAGCGCGTCCACCAGCGAACCTTTCTGCGCCACGTGCTGACCGAGCACCTCACGCAGGGCCGCATGGAGCAGGTGGGTCGCCGTGTGGTTCAGCGCTGTGGCCGCCCGCTTTTCGGCATCGACCACGGCGGTGACCATGTCACCGACACTGAGGCTGCCGTGCTCCAGCCGCCCGATATGCACATGTGCCGCACCGCGCTTCTGGGTATCGGTCACGCGAAACCGCGCGCCGTCGCAACTGAGCACGCCGACATCGCCCACTTGCCCGCCGCTTTCCGCATAAAACGGGGTGCGCACCAGCACTACCTCGCCGGCCTCGCCCGCAGCCAGCTCGTCGACCTCAACGCCCTCGCGCAGCAGCTTGACGACGCGACCCGCGTCCGCGGTCTTGTCATAGCCCGTAAACCGGGTGGTCTCATCCAGCTGCACCTCGGTAGCGGCCGCGTCAAAGCGCGAAGCCGCGCGGGAGCGCTCGCGTTGCGCTTCCATCGACTTGCGAAAGCCCTCGGTGTCGACTTCAAAACCAATCTCACGCGCCGCATCCACGGTCAGGTCAACCGGAAAACCGTAAGTGTCGAAGAGCTTGAACGCGGTTTCGCCCAGCACCACCCGATAGGGCTGCAGGCTCGACGTGGAATAGAACCGCGCCTCGACGTCGACATCGGCCGCCTGCAGCAGTGCGCGCAATTCGGGGTCAAGCTCGAAGTCGGCGGGGAAATCGATGCCGACCAGCATCAGCTTGCGGTAATCGTTCTCGCTTTCCTGCGCCTGGCGAAAGGCGCGCACGGCATCGCGCACCAGCGCCTGGGACAGGTCTGCCGGCTCGACAACCTCCACCGCGATGCGCTCGTGAGGGAAGATCAGCGTGCCGTCCAGCGACGTGCCGTCGCTCGACTGCCAGCCCAAACCCACTTCGCCGCCCAGTTCGGCCTGCAGCTTGCGCAGCGCCGGCAATGCGCCGGAGGTCTCGGCGCTGAACAGCTTCATGCCGCTGGCCAGCGTCACCGAAAACTTCTCTTCCTCGGTGCGCAGGACCTTCTCAACGTGCGCCTGCGACTGGGCGAGCTCCGGATATGCAGCGCCCATCTGCGCAATCAGCGGCGCGACCAGCCGGTAAAAAAACGGTTCCTCGCAGCCCAGACGATGACCGTGCCGCAATGCGCGCCGAATGATCCGGCGCAGGACATAGCCGCGCCCCTCATTGCCCGGCAGCACGCCGTCCACAATCAGGAACGCCGTGGCCCGGATGTGGTCAGCAATAACCTTCAGCGAATTGTCCGTCAGGTCTTTGGTACCGGTCAGTTCCGCGACGGCACGGATCAGCGCCTGAAACAGGTCAATTTCGTAATTACTCTTGACGCCCTGCATGACAGCGGCCACCCGCTCCAGCCCCATGCCGGTGTCGACCGACGGCTTGGGCAACGGCGTCAGCTGGCCGTCGCTGCTGCGGTCGAACTGCATAAACACGAGGTTCCAGATCTCGACGTAACGGTCGCCGTCATCGTCGGGCGAACCGGGCGGGCCGCCGGGCACGTCGGCACCATGATCGTAAAATATCTCGCTACACGGGCCGCAGGGGCCGGTGTCACCCATCGACCAGAAATTATCCTTTTCACCCAGTCGGCTGAATCGGGCGGCGCTGACTCCGACTTCGTTAAGCCAGATATCCGCCGCTTCGTCGTCATCGTGGTAGACCGTCACCCAGAGCCGCTCGGGCGGGAGACCCAGCTCCTCAGTCAGAAACTGCCACGCGAAGCCGATCGCCTCGCGCTTAAAGTAGTCGCCAAAGCTGAAGTTGCCGAGCATCTCGAAAAACGTATGGTGCCGGGCGGTATAGCCCACGTTTTCTAAGTCGTTGTGTTTGCCGCCCGCGCGCACACAGCGTTGCGCCGTGGCGGCCCGGCTGTAGCTACGCTGCTCCGTGCCGAGGAACACGTCTTTAAACTGCACCATGCCCGCGTTGGTAAACAGCAGCGTCGGGTCATTGCCCGGCACCAGCGGCGAGCTCGCGACCGCTTTGTGACCATGGGCTGCAAAGTAGTCGAGAAAGGTTTTGCGTAAGCGGGCAGCGTCCATCGGATACTCAGTTTAGGTGGCTCTTGATCATGCAGGTGATGCGGGGAGCAAACCCCCATTATCGGCCAAAACAGGTTCGCGGAGCCAGACTCTGAGCGCGACGGCTAATCGAAACCGTCTACGGCAGCGTCGCCCATGGCAGCCCTGATTTGCTCACCGGTAAAACCCCGGTACTCAAGGAACCGCTGCTGACGCGCCCGGGAAGGAAAATCAGCCGGGACGGCCGCGCCAAACTTTTTGCGGCGGACCTCGGCGGCGCATTGTCGCCAGTTAAGTTCGGAGTCGTTCAGGTGTTGCTCAATGAGGTCGGCGCTGACACCTCGCCGCTTCAGCTCGGCACGAATGCGCACCGGGCCCTGGCCGCGGCGCATCTTGGCGGCTATGAAACTTTCGGCAAACCGGGCGTCCGAAATGAGGCCATCAGCGACCAGCCGGGCAACGGTGGCCGCTGCGACCTCCGCATCGACCTCCCGCGCCACGAGCTTCTCACACAGCTCAAACCGCGAATGCTCGCGGCGGGCGAGCCAGTTCATGGCCATATTACGCGGTGACAGCCGGGAACGGCTGCCGCCCTCCTCCGTCAAGACCTCAGACCCCGCCGTCCGCTGACTCCGTCATGCCCTGCCACGCGCCGCGATGCGCCGGCAAGCGGCCTAGGATTCGCCGACCGCGACATCCTGCTCTGCCGCATCCGCGCGTTTCGGCAGCAAAATGGCCCGCAGCTTGGTATCGAGTTCTTCGATAATCTCCGGGTTTTCCATCAGAAACTGGCGGACGTTTTCCTTGCCCTGGCCGATACGGTCGCCGTTGTAGCTGTACCAGGAACCGGATTTCTCGACCAGGTTGTGCGCGACCCCGAGATCAATGAGCTCGCCTTCCTTCGAAATACCGTGGCCATAGAGGATTTCGAACTCGGCCATTTTGAACGGCGGCGAGACCTTGTTTTTAACCACCTTGACGCGGGTCTGGTTGCCCACCACCTCGTCGCCCTTTTTGATGGCGCCGATGCGGCGGATGTCCAGGCGCACGGACGAATAGAACTTGAGGGCATTGCCGCCGGTGGTGGTCTCGGGGCTGCCGAACATCACGCCGATCTTCATGCGGATCTGGTTGATGAAGATCACCATGCAGTTGGAGCGCTTGATGTTGCCCGTCAGCTTGCGGAGCGCCTGCGACATCAGCCGCGCCTGCAGGCCCACATGCGTGTCGCCCATCTCGCCCTCGATCTCGGCCTTGGGCGTCAGCGCCGCCACGGAGTCGACAATAACCAGGTCAACGGCGCCGGAGCGCACCAGCATGTCGGTAATCTCCAGGGCCTGCTCACCGGTATCGGGCTGGGAAATCAGCAGGTCTTCAAGCGTAACGCCGAGCTTCTCGGCATAAATCGGGTCGAGCGCATGCTCAGCATCAACAAACGCCGCCGTGCCGCCATTCTTCTGGCACTCGGCGACCACCTGCAGCGTGAGCGTGGTTTTACCCGACGACTCCGGGCCATAGATTTCGACCACCCGGCCCTTGGGCAGGCCACCAATGCCCAGCGCCACGTCGAGCCCGAGGCTGCCGGTGGAAATCGCTTCGATATCGCGCTGGGGCCCGGCGTCGCCCAGCCGCATGACCGAGCCCTTGCCAAACTGCTTTTCGATTTGCCCGAGAGCGGCCGCAAGGGCCTTCTTCCTGTTTTCATCCATGCTTGATTACCCGCTTTGAATACGCCCGAACAGCACATCGACCCGCGAGGCCAACGCTGCTGCAACAACAATGTCTTGATTATTCCACAGGTGCCGAAGCAGGAGCAGTCCGACTTTGCGCTCACTCAGACCGGAATCAGGCCGGTAACCAGCAATCCCTTGCGGCTCAGACGCCTGTGACGAAATGTTCCAGCCGCTTGTCAGGGCTATCGGGGTCGGCGGCCGGCGGCGCCACGATTAGCTGCGCGAATACGGGCGCCTCAGCGCTCACCCGTGATCCGCTCGACCAGCCCGTACAATGCAGTCGTGACGGTTTGCCGCCGCACCGTGTCGCGGTCACCCGCGAACACATGCCGCGCGGTTAGCGGCGCTTCGCCGGCGGAGTGCCAGGCAAACCAGACCGTGCCCACAGGCTTGTCCGCGCTGCCACCGTCCGGACCGGCGATGCCGGTCACCGCCACGCTGTAGCGGGCACCGGATCGCTCCGCGGCCCCTGCCGCCATCGCCAGGGCCGTAGCTTCACTCACAGCGCCATGCGCCTCCAGCACCTCGGCAGGCACCCCCAGCAAGTCCATCTTGGCCTGGTTGCTGTAGGTTACGAACCCGTAGCCGAACCAGCCCGAACTGCCGGGCCGGTCGGTCAGCGTCTTGGCGATCCAGCCGCCGGTGCAGGACTCGGCCGTGGCCACCGCAGCCTGCGCCGCACTAAGCGCCGCGGCCAGCCGCTCGACCAGAACGTTATTGACGTTCATGCGCGCCCGGCCTCCAGCACTTCACGGTAGACGGCCAGATTGCCCGCCACCATAGCCGCGGGCCCGAAGCACGCAGCCACATGGCGGCGGCCGGCCGCGCCGAACTCGCGGCGCAGCTCCGCATCGCGCAGCAGGCGAATCAGCGCGTGCGCCAGCTGCCCGGCATCCTGCGGTTCCACCAGCAAACCGGACACCCCTTCGGCGACGGCCTCCGGCAGACCGCCGGCACGCGCCGCCACCACCGGCACGCCGGCCGCCTGCGCCTCCAGCACTGCAATGCCCAGCCCTTCCCGCAACGCCGGGTGGGCCAGCACGGCCGCGTGGCCCAGAAACTGCCGCAGGTCATCGCGGAAGCCCCCGAACTGCACCGAGCCGCCGTACACCGATGCTTTGACCTTGTGGCGCAACCGCTCCTCTTCGGGGCCGCGCCCCAGCAGCAACAGGCGCGCATCGCGGCAGGCCGAGACCACCTCGCTCCAGGCCTCCAGCAGCACCTCATGCCCCTTGCGGGGAATAAACTGCGCAACGCACAGCACCACCAGATCCTGCTCGTTCAGGTTAAAGGTCTTGCGAAACTGATCGTCGCTCCAGGCGGCCTGCTCGTCGGCCGGCGGCACCGCGCTGTGCACCAGCCGGATGGCTTCGGCGGGCACGCCCGTCGCCCGCAGCTGCGCCTCCACGCCCTTTGAGATCGCAATAACCCGCTGATAGCGCCGGTACTTGAGGGCCCCCAGAAAACCCGACTCGGGGTTGTCGACTCGCCGACTCACCACAGCCGGAATACCCGCCCACTTCGCACCCAGACCGCCCCACAGATCGGCACCGCGGCGGCTGTGCACATGGACCAGGTCAGGCTGTTCCTGCTGGAGCCACTGGCTGAAGCGGTAGGCAAAACCGGCATCGAGGTCACCCGCCATGGGCATGGCGTGCACCCGCACCTCAGGGTGTGCGGCTTTGGCAATGGCGCTGTCCGGCGGGGCAACCAGTGTGCTCCGCACTCCATGCGCCTGCAGCCCTTCTGTGAGCATCAGTACCTGGCGGGCTCCGCCGTACAGGTGACGGCCCGCTTCTAAGTGCACGATGTGTAGCATAAGGCTAGGTTAGCAGGGCTTACGCGCCTCTGACAGAAAGCGACGCGTTATCATACGGGTTCCGCCACCTTAAAGATCCGCCCATGGTTGCTTCTCCGCAAGGCACTGAATCGTCGCACACCCCCATGATGCAGCAATACCTGCGCATCAAGGCCGAGCACCCCGACATGCTCGTGTTTTATCGCATGGGCGATTTCTACGAACTGTTCTATGACGACGCCAGACGTGCAGCGGAGTTAATCGACATCACGCTGACCGCTCGCGGCAAATCTAACGGCGAGCCGATTCCGATGGCGGGGGTGCCGTATCACGCGGCCGACAATTACCTCGCCAAGCTGGTGCGGCAGGGGGAGTCGGTGGCGATCTGCGAGCAGGTCGGTGACCCGAAAACCTCCAAGGGGCCGGTCGAACGCAAGGTGACGCGCATCGTGACGCCGGGCACGCTCACCGATGAAGCCCTGCTTGACGGCCATGCTGAGAACCTCATCGCCGCTGTGTACGGGGCTGCTGACGGCTGCGGGCTCGCCTGGCTCGAACTCAGCTCCGGACGTTTCTGCATCGCGGAGCCGGCTGACCTGCCCGCACTCGAAGCCGATTTAGCCCGGCTGCGGCCTGCGGAGGTACTGGTTGATGAGCGCTTCGCCGAGAGTGGCCGCTTCCAGCTGCAGGCGGGCATGAAGAGTATGCCGCCCTGGCATTTCGAACGGGACGCAGCCGAACGCAGTCTCTGCCAGCAGTTCGGCGTACGTGACCTGACGGGCTTTGGGTGTGCTGACCTGAAATACGCCCTGTGCGCCGCTGGCGCGCTGCTGGCCTACGTGCAGGACACGCAGCGCAGCGCGCTGCCGCATATCCGCGCGCTCAGCACTGAGCAATACTCCGACGCGGTCATCATGGACGCGGCAACACGCCGCAATCTGGAGATTGATCGCAGCCTCGGCGGCCGTGACGAGCACACGCTGGCCGGCGTCCTCGACCGCTGCGCCACCCCGATGGGCAGCCGCCTGCTGCGCCGCTGGCTGCACCGCCCCATCCGCAGTCATGCGACGCTGCGCCGTCGCTACGGCGCAGTCGCGGCACTGCAGGGGCCGCAGGCGCCCGGCGTCGACGCGGCGCTGCGCGGCATCGGCGACCTCGAGCGCATCCTCGGGCGGGTCGGGCTGGGCAGTGCCCGGCCCAAAGATCTCGCCCAGCTGCGCACCGCACTCGAGCGGCTGCCCGATCTGAAGGCCTTGCTGCATCTCGCCAAAGCCGAACATCTGGCGGAACTGGCCGTGCAGATGGGCGATCACAAAGCCACGGCGCTGCTGCTGGACAGCGCCATTGTTGAATCACCGCCGATGCTGATCCGCGACGGCGGTGTGATCAAACCGGGCTATGACGCAGAACTCGACGAACTGCGCGAACTGAGCGCCAACGCCGACGGCTTTCTGCTGGCGCTCGAGCAACGCGAGCGCGAACGTACCGGCATAGCCACACTCAAGGTCGGGTACAACCGCGTGCACGGCTACTTTATCGAACTGAGCAAAGGCCAAAGCCATCGCGCACCGGACGATTACACGCGCCGGCAAACGCTGAAAGGGGCCGAACGCTATATCACCGCAGAGCTGAAGAAGTTCGAAGACCAGGTGCTCAGCGCCCGCGAGCGCGCACTGGCGCGCGAGAAAGAGCTTTACGAGGCGTTGCTGGGTCAGCTACTGGAAGTGCTGGCACCGCTGCAAAGCATGGCAGCCGCCGTCGCCGAAACCGATGTACTGGCCAACCTGGCCCGTCGTGCTGCCGAGCTCGACTACGTGCAGCCGCAGCTGACCGACCGGCCCGGCATTTCCATCACGGCGGGCCGGCACCCGGTGGTCGAGCGGGTGGTCAGCACCGGCTTCATCGCCAATGACACCGAGCTGCACTCCGCCCGACGGCTGCTGATCATTACCGGACCCAACATGGGCGGCAAATCCACCTACATGCGCCAGACGGCGCTGATCGCGCTGCTGGCCCATATCGGCAGCTTCGTGCCGGCGACGGCCGCCACGCTGGGGCCGGTCGACCGCATCTTTACCCGCATCGGCGCCGCCGATGACCTGTCGGGCGGGCGCTCGACCTTTATGGTGGAAATGACCGAAACCGCCAATATCCTCCACAACGCCACCCCGCAAAGCCTGGTGCTGATGGATGAGATCGGCCGCGGCACCAGCACCTTTGACGGGCTGTCGCTGGCCTGGGCCGCGGCGCACTATATCGGCACGCAGGTCGGGGCGTTTACGCTGTTCGCCACCCACTACTTTGAGCTCACCGCGCTGGCCGACGAGCTGGAGGCCACGGTCAACGTGCACCTCGATGCCACCGAATACCAGAACAAGCTGGTGTTCATGCACGCCGTGAAAGCCGGCCCGGCGAACCAGAGCTACGGGCTGCAGGTGGCGGCGCTGGCGGGTGTGCCCGACACCGTCATCCGCGCAGCGCGCCAGTACCTGCAGCAGCTGGAGGCCGGCGCGCGGGCGGATGTCGTCACCGGCGCGCCGCCGCCGTTCGATCTCACGCCACCGGCCTCCGGACAGGATAAACTGCGGGCTGAGCTCGAACGCCTCGACCCGGACAACCTGACACCGCGGCAGGCGCTCGAGGCCCTGTATAAACTGAAAGACAACTGCTGAGGTCATCACCATGCAACGTGTTGCTGCCAGTGCCGAGATCCGCAAGGGCGAATTGTTCAGCACGACTGTCGACGGCACCAAGCTGCTGCTGAGTCGGGTGGACGGCGAAGTCAAAGCCGTCATCGACAA
>JAZBOT010000094.1:0-7570 GCA_036351295.1 Gammaproteobacteria bacterium
ATGACTAAATTTGTGTTTGTAACGGGTGGCGTGGTCTCCTCGCTGGGCAAGGGCATCACGGCGGCATCGCTCGGCGCTATTCTTGAGTCGCGCGGCCTGTCGATCAGTATGATCAAGCTGGACCCGTATCTTAACGTCGACCCCGGCACGATGAGCCCGTTCCAGCACGGCGAAGTGTTCGTTACCGACGACGGCACCGAAGCGGATCTGGACCTCGGGCACTACGAGCGGTTTGTGCACACCACCACAGGTCGCAACAGCAACTTCACGACGGGGCGTATCTACGGCAGTGTTATAGCCAAGGAGCGTCGCGGTGACTATCTGGGCGCGACGGTGCAGGTTATTCCGCACATTACCGACGAGATCAAGCAGGGTGTGATGCAGGGTTCGGCGGGTGCGGACGTCTGCATCGTGGAGATCGGCGGCACGGTTGGCGATATTGAATCGCTGCCGTTTATGGAGGCGATCCGGCAGATGGGGGTCGATCTGGGGCCGGAGAACGCCGTATATGTGCATCTGACGCTGGTTCCCTACATTGCTTCATCGGGCGAAATCAAGACCAAGCCTACTCAGCACTCGGTCAAAGAGCTGCGTTCTATCGGTATTCAGCCTGATGTGCTGGTCTGTCGCTCCGAACATCCCGTACCTGACGATCAGCGGCGCAAAATTGCGCTATTCACCAACGTCGCCGAAGCCGCGGTGATCTCAGCAATGGATGTTGACGATATTTACCGGCTCCCGGTCGTGTTCCATGAACAGGGTTTTGATCAGATTGTGGTGCGTCGGCTTGGCCTGACTCCGCCACCGGCAGACCTCAGCGCATGGCAGGCCGTGGTTGATGCCAAGAAGCGTCCGGAGGCTGAGGTGATCGTGGCCATGGTCGGTAAATACGTTGACCTCAAGGATGCCTATATTTCGCTCAACGAGGCGTTAATCCACGGCGGGATACGCAACCGTACGCGGGTTACCGTTCGGTACATCGATTCCGAACTGTTTGATGACGGCAACATGGAGGCGCTGCAGGGCGTGAATGCCGTGTTGGTGCCGGGCGGCTTCGGCGACCGGGGCATCGAAGGGAAAATAAATGCGGTCCGCTATGCCCGCGAACATAAAATCCCCTATTTGGGTATCTGTCTGGGCATGCAGCTTGCCGTCATTGAATATGCGCGAACCGTTGCCGGTATGGCGGGGGCTCATAGTACGGAGTTCGACTAAGCGACGCCCTATCCCGTGGTGGGTTTAATCACCGAGTGGCAGGATGCTGACGGCACGGTTCAGGAGCGCGGGGCTGAGTCGGAACTGGGTGGCACCATGCGGTTGGGCGCCCAGGAATGCAACCTGGCGGCGGCCAGCCGGGCCCGCGAACTGTACGGTGTGGAGCGGGTGCGCGAGCGGCACCGGCATCGCTATGAGGTGAACAACACGTACCTCAGCCGACTTCGTGACGCGGGGCTGGAGTTTTCCGGTTTTTCGGCCGACGGTCTGGTTGAGATGATTGAGCTGAGTGACCATCCGTGGTTTCTGGCGTGCCAGTTCCACCCGGAGTTCACTTCAACGCCACGTGCGGGTCACCCCCTGTTTACCGGTTTCGTCGCGGCGGCGCGCAGCTATGCCGCCGACGTTGACGGGCCCGCGGCAGCGCAAGCTTGAGAGGGCGAGGCTGTGCAGCTAATCGATTTTGAGGTTGGCCCGAGTCGACCGCTGTTTCTGATAGCCGGTCCGTGTGTCATCGAGAGTCGGCAGCTGGCCATTGATACCGCCGGCATTTTGAAGGAAATGACCGGTCGCCTCGGAATCCCCTTCATTTACAAGTCATCTTTTGATAAAGCCAACCGTTCTTCCGGAAAGAGTTTTCGCGGCCCGGGTCTCGAAGAAGGGCTGCGCGTGCTCGATGCCGTGAGGAAAGAAATCGGTGTCGCGGTGTTAACCGATGTGCATGAAGATACCCCCATGGACGAAGTCGCAGCCGTGGTCGATGTTCTGCAAACGCCCGCATTTTTGTGCCGGCAAACCAATTTCATCCGGCGGGTTGCTGCGGCGGGCAGGCCGGTCAATATCAAGAAGGGTCAGTTTCTGTCGCCGTGGGAGATGCGCAACGTCGCGGACAAAGCCAAAGCGACCGGTAATGAGCAGATCATGGTCTGCGAGCGCGGGGTTAGCTTTGGCTACAACAACCTCGTTTCCGACATGCGTGCTCTCGCCATTATGCGGGCTACCGGCTGCCCGGTGATTTATGACGCGACCCATTCTGTTCAGCTGCCGGGCGGCCAGGGCAGTGTATCCGGTGGCCAGCGTGAGTTTGTGCCCGTTCTGGCGCGCGCTGCTGTTGCCGCGGGCGTGGCAGGCCTGTTTATGGAGACCCACCCGGAGCCCGACAAGGCCCTGAGCGATGGCCCCAATGCCTGGCCGTTGCCGCAACTGGAAGCGCTGCTGGCGCAACTTATCGAGCTTGACCAGGTGGTTAAGGCCAGGCCGTTTCCGGAGGATGCGCTGTTGTCAGCAGCAGACTGAGCCATCGGGTTCGGCGCTCAGCGCCCGGCTCGCCAGATTGTCAATGTTTTGGATGTCTTTAGTATGAGCAAGATTATCGCCCTCCGCGGCAGAGAAATTATTGATTCGCGCGGGAATCCCACGGTCGAGGCCGATGTACAGCTGAAGTCGGGCGTCGTTGGCAGGGCGGCGGTGCCCTCAGGCGCTTCGACGGGCTCGCGGGAAGCGGTCGAGTTGCGTGACGGTGGATCGCGATACCTCGGCAAAGGGGTGCAGGCCGCGGTCGCTCATGTCAACGGTGCTATCCGGGACGCCGTCGTGGAGCTGGGCGACACGGATCAGGCGGCTCTCGATGCCTGCATGCGTGACCTGGACGGGACCGCGAACAAATCCAAACTGGGTGCCAACGCTATTCTTGCGGTGTCGCTCGCGTTTGCGCAGGCCGTGGCGCTGGAGCGTGGCTTACCGCTGTTTCGCACGCTCGGTGAGCCACCTTACAAGATGCCGGTACCCATGATGAATATCATCAATGGCGGTGCGCATGCCGACAACAGTGTCGATATCCAGGAGTTTATGATTTTGCCGGTCAGCGCTCCGTCGTTCGGCGAGGCTTTGCGCCAGGGCGTCGAAGTCTTTCACGCGCTTAAATCCGTGCTGCATAAAGCCGGCATGAATACTGCGGTTGGCGATGAGGGTGGGTTTGCACCTGATTTGCCGTCTAATGTTGCGGCGCTCGAGACGATCATGCAGGCGATTGAACTCGCCGGACTGCGGGCGGGTAAGGATATCTACCTCGGTCTTGATGTGGCGAGTTCGGAGTTTTACTCAGACGGCGTTTATACGCTGGCCTCGGAAGACAAGCGCTTCGATTCGGGTGAATTCGGGGACTACCTCGCACGCATCGTTGATGATTTTCCGGTGATCTCGATTGAGGACGGCATGGACGAGAGCGACTGGGATGGCTGGGCGGATCTGACGGCAAAGCTGGGCGGTCGTGTGCAGTTGGTTGGCGATGATCTGTTCGTGACTAACACCGAAATACTCGCGCGCGGCGTGCGCGATAATGTCGCCAATTCGATTCTCATCAAGCCCAACCAGATTGGCACGCTGACTGAGACCCTGAGCGCGATCAATATGGCGGTGGAGGCAGGCTACTCTGCCGTCGTTTCGCACCGCTCCGGTGAGACCGAAGACGCGGCTATTGCCGATATCGCGGTCGGCACGGCGGCGACACAAATTAAGACGGGCTCCTTGTGTCGTTCGGATCGCATGGCCAAGTACAACCAGTTGCTGCGGATCGAGGAGCAACTGGGAGGCGATGCCCGCTATGCGGGGCCCGCGGCCTTTCCTGTCAAGATGCCTTCCTGAAGTCGGCCGATGACCGGTACCTCGACAGCCTGGCGATTGTTGCTGCTTGGCCTCGCGGTCATGTTGCTCTATCTGCAGGCCCGGTTGTGGCTGAGTGATGAGGGCTGGTCTGACGTGCTGCGGTTACGCAGTTCCGTGGCTGAGCAGCAGCAGGAAAATGCCAGGCTGGCCGAGCGCAACAGGCAGCTGCGCGCCGAAGTCGGTGACCTCAAAGGCGGCTTCTCGGCTATCGAAGAGCGGGCGCGGGCAGATTTGGGGATGATTGCTGAGCAGGAAAGTTTTTACTTGCTGGTGCCCGACGAGGCCGGTCAGGATGAACAGGCCGACTGAACGCCCGCCCCGCGGTTACCGCGTTTGCCGCCATCGTGGCTAATCTTGCAGCGGAAGTAGCGGCACTCCGGGCGGGTGCCGATCTTGAGGCGCTGCCCCGACCGTTCGGGCCCCCGCTGGGGACCGCTGACCTGCGGGTCCTGATGTCGGACTTCGCTGTGCTGGAGGAGCGCGGCGCGCCGTTTGCGGAGACTGGCGAGCACTTATACCTGAGAGTGCGCAAGTGCGGTCAGAACACCCGCTGGGTCGCGCAGCAGCTTGCTGCCTTTGCCGGATTACCCTACAAGGCGGTGAGTTACGCCGGCTTGAAGGATCGTCATGCGGTTACCGAGCAGTGGTTCAGTCTTCACTTGCCCGGCCAGGCGGGGCCGGATTGGAACGCGTTTGCCCTGCCGGACGTCACTGTCGTGGCTGCGCGTCGGCATGATCGCAAGCTGCGTCAAGGTTTTCTGAGCTACAACCGGTTCAGCATCGTCCTGCGCAATTTATCGGCGGTTGATGCGGGCATACTTGCGGAACGTCTGCGCTGTATGGCGCAGAACGGCGTGCCCAACTATTTCGGGCCGCAGCGGTTCGGCCGTGACGCCGGCAATCTGTCGCTCGCGCTGCGGCCGGGTGGTTGGCGTCGGCTGCCGCGGGCGCAGCGCAGTTTTGCTTTGTCAGCATTGCGCGGCGCCTTGTTTAACCTTTACGTGGCTGAACGGGTGCGGGGCGGCAGCTGGCTTACTGGACTCGAAGGAGATGCGCAGCAGTCGGATCGGGCGCGGGGTGCTGCCGAACAGGACACCAGCGTGTTTGAGCCGAGGCTGGCGCCGGCCGGGCCACTGTGGGGCAGAGGGAATGGCGGGGCCAGCGGCGCTGCCCGGGAACTTGAGGAGCGAGTCTACGGCGCCTTTCCCGCAATCACGGGCTTGCTGGAGCAGGCGGGTGCGCGGTTTTCCCGCCGACCGCTGATTGCACGTCTGGGTGAGCTGGACTGGGACCACACCGGTGACCAGCTCCGGCTACAATTCGCGCTGGGGCCTGGCGCATTTGCGACGACAGTTCTGCATGCAGCGCTGACGGCGCGCGACGCCGCGACAATAGAGGATGATTCTGCCGATGCTTGAAACCCTACGTCACGATCCGGTCACCGAGCTTCGTCTGGCGCGGGCTCCGGTGAACGCGCTGAATATGGAGCTGGTCGAAGCGCTGCTTGCCGCCCTCAATACCGAGGTAAAGAATGGTGCAAAAGCTATTGTTTTAACAGGTAATACTGGGATTTTTAGCGCCGGGCTGGATGTTCGGGAGCTGATGGAAGCGTCGCGCAACAGCGTGACCGTATTTTGGGATCGGTTTTTCAAGCTGACTCATGCCCTGTTGAATTGTCCGGTGCCGGTGGTGGCCGGCATCACCGGGCACGCGCCGGCCGGTGGCGCGGTGCTGGCGATTCATTGCGACTACCGCATTGCAGCGGCGGGCGAGTTCAAGCTCGGGCTCAATGAGGTCCAGGTTGGGTTAGCGGTGCCGGAGGTCATCTTGCAGGTGCTGCGGCACGTGGTGGGAGCTCGCCAGGCCGGGCACCTCGCGATCCGGGGCCTGATGCTGAGCCCCGCGGAGGCGCTGAACATCGGGCTGGTCGACGAGGTGGTGTCCCCTGACGAGGTCTGTCAGCGCGCGGTCAGTTACGCGCGGCAACTCACCGAGTTGCCGCCGGTTGCGATGAATACCACCCGCCGCAACGCCAAGGCTGAACTGCTGGCCCAGCACGTTTCTATAGAGGCCGTTCGTCTGATGACGGACTACTGGTTCAGCGATGAGACCCAGCGAACCATGCGGCAGCTGGTCGCGAGTCTTGGCAAGTAGCGAGCTAACTCAGTCCCGGGCCAAAGCGCACGCGCCGCGGCCTGAGCAATATGTATATAGCGCCTGTGCCCCCGTCGTGCGGCGGAGCGCTGCAGAAGGCATCCACCACGCCCCAGTGACGCAACCAGCGATTTACCCCTTGCTTGATAATGGGCCCGCGGTTGCCGGAACCCAGGCCCTTGCCGTGCACTACCCGGACACAGCGGTAGCCGTTGGCAACGCTGGAACTGATAAACTCCTGCAGTTCGTGCTTGGCGTCGGCTTCACGATAACCGTGCAGATCGAGCGAGGCGCGTGCCGGCGGGTTGCCGCGGCGCAGTTTGCGAAACGTGCGGAATGAGATGTGGTCGCGTTTAAACAGCAGTTCTTCACCGGTCTCCTCGTCAGCGATATCGACCGGGGGTTGCAAGGATTCACGCAGAGCGGCGCGCTCGTCAGCAGCGCGTTGCCGGGCCTTGGCCCTGGGTTTGGGTCGGTCGGGATGATGGCGTTTTTTTACGGTAATCGGCGCTGCGTCACTTACAGCCTGTCGAAATAGCTCGGCGCTGTCGGGCTTGTCAGGTTTGCCGTCAGGGTCATTCATTGGGATGTCATGAAAATTCTGTTAAGCAACGACGATGGTTATCATGCTCAGGGGCTTGCGGTGCTGGCTGCCGCTCTGCGCGAAATAGCTGAAGTGGAAATTGTTGCTCCCGATCGCAACCAGAGCGGTTCCAGCCATTCTCTCACACTAGGCGTGCCACTGCGGGCAGGCAGAACCGCTGACGGCGTCTGGTATGTCAACGGGACGCCCACGGATTGCGTACACATGGCGATCACGGGTTTTCTGGACTATGAACCGGATATGGTGGTCTCCGGTATCAATCACGGCGCAAACCTTGGCGACGACGTGCTGTATTCCGGTACTGTAGCTGCCGCCATCGAGGGTCGTTTTCTGGGGCTGCCCGCTATTGCGGTGTCGCTGGTAGGAGAGGATCCTCTGCATTTCCCGACCGCCGCGCGGGCGACCGCCGAGCTGATTGTCCGTCTTGGGAAGCGGCCGCTGCCGGCCGATACCATCCTCAACGTCAACGTCCCCGATTTGCCGTACGACAGCCTCGGGGGTTTCCGCGCGACGCGGCTGGGCTTTCGGCATCGTGCGGAACCGGTCGTGCGCGCAGTCGACCCCAAGGGCAAACCGGTCTACTGGGTCGGCCCGGCGGGTGCGGGGCAGGACGCCGGGCCGGGTACCGATTTTGCGGCTGTTGCCGACGGCTTCGTGTCAGTTACGCCGCTACAGGTCGATCTGACCCGGCATGATGCCATTGCCGGCCTGCAGGACTGGCTCACCGAAAATGACTGACTCACACCTGCTGACCGGTATTGGGATGACCTCCGCCCGCACACGCGAGCGGCTGATAAAGCGGTTGCAGGAAGCGGGTATCCGGCATCCGGCGTTACTCGACCGCATTCGCAGCGTGCCGCGACATCTGTTTGTCGATGAAGCACTGTCGAGTCGGGCCTATGAAGACAACGCCCTGCCGATCGGACACGGGCA
>JAZBOT010000095.1:0-14066 GCA_036351295.1 Gammaproteobacteria bacterium
CTCCGGGTCGAGCACCAGCGGCGAGATCGCCAGCGGCAGAAGCCCGCCCGCGAGGCTGGATGCGGCCGTCAGCAGACCTACCACGGCACCGCGATAGCGCACGAACCAGGCCGACAGCAGGACAACACTGGGCATCAGCCCGCACAGTACCAGCCCGGCCGCGAAGCCGACGTGCAGCACGTACAGTTGCTGCAATGTCGCGGCGAAGGGGTAGGCCAGAAAGCACAGCGCCAGAAAGACCATGCCGGCACGGATCACGCGGATGACGCCCACGCGGTCGATCAGCCAGCCGACGAAGGGTGCCATGAAGGCTGTGCCGAGAAAGGTAATCGCCAGCGTGATGCTGATCTCGCCCGCATCGGCCGCGAAATCTTCCATGAGCCGCGGAAACAGGTTCTGCGGCACGAACACCGTCATGCCGTTGGTGAAAAAATACACCAGTACGCAGATGGCCACGATGTACCAGCCATAGAACCGCCGGGGCGCGCGGAGTGTGTTCATCGGCCCGTCCCGCACACCGCTAGTCGGCTCCCGCATCGGCAACGGCGTTGCCGTCTGCGTCGATCAGCCGGATGTCGGCTATCCCCAGGTCGCGCAAGCCGCTTTCGACACGCTCGCGATCACCGATCACCACCCAGACCAGCCGGTCGGGGTCGAGTGTTGTGGTTGCCGCCGCCGCGACTTGCGGGGTCTCCAGTGCGTTCAGTTTCCGTGCGTAGTTGTCCCAGTAGTCCGCGGGCAGATCGTAGCTGACAATTTCCGAGATCGCGCCCAACACCGCACCGTTGGTCTCCCAGCGGCCCGGCAGCGACAGGGTGCGGGAGCGCTGTACCCGCTCCAGCTCGCTGTCGGTCGGCGGGCGCAGTGAGCGAATTTCGCGTATTTCACGACGAATCTCCGCCAGTGATTCCTTGGTTTTGTCACTTTGCACCGGCGCGTAGGCAATGAACGGCCGCTGTGCCCGCGTGGCCCAAATCAAGCTGCGTGCCCCGTACGACCAGCTTTTCTCTTCCCGCAGGTTGAGGTTAATGCGCGACGAGAACTGTCCGCCCAGCACGTCGTTCATCGCCTTGATGGCCACCTCGTCGGCACCGGACATCGGCGCTATAAGCTGACTCGCAAAGATAATGGATTGTTCGGCGCCGGGCTTGTCGACGAGGTAGAGCACTTCACTGTCGGCGGCCGGCACGGTGGCAACATTTTTGGCCGGAACGTCACCTGGCTGCCAGTCGGCAAACAGTGCCTCAATTTGTGGCGCTATGGCGGCGAGCGTGGTGTCACCAACCACCACCAGCGTTGCATTGTTCGGTTTAAACCAGGTGTCATGCCACTGCTGCAGGTCGGCCCGCTGAATGCGGGCAATGGTGGCTTCGGTGCCGGTCCCTGACAGCGGCTGGGAGTAGGCATGTTCGTCGCCGTACAGCAGGCCCGGCAGCAGCCGCAGTGCGATGCTGATCGGGCTGGTTTTTTCCTGGCGGATCGCATTCAGGTACTGCGTGCGCAGCCGCTCAAGCTCGGTCGCCGGAAACGTGGGGTTCAGTATCACATCGGCAAACAGCTCAAGCGACGGCTCCAGGTTTTCGGTCAGCGCGGAGAGCGCCACGGAGACCGTATCAAGCCCGGCACCCGTCCCCAGGTTGGCCCCCAGCAGGGCCAGTTGTTCGCTGATTTCCAGCGCATCGAGCTTGCCCGCACCTTCATCGAGCATCGCCATCGTGAGGCTCGCTTCACCCGCATAGTCCGGCCGATCGGCTGCGTAGCCGGCATCCAGCACCAGGTTCATTTCGATGACCGGTATCGTGGGCCGTTCCACGACCATCAGCCGCATACCGTTCGCCAGTGTGGTGGTGCTGTAGGCGGGAAAGACAGCCGGGGCGGGCTCTGCGGCGTCGGGTACGGCGGTTCGCGGGTCGCCGGTTTCGCTGGCCGCCAGCTGTTGATTAAACGGCACGATATGCGCGACATAGGGCGCCTGACCGAACCAGCGCTCGCTGACTGCGCGTACATCGGCTGCGGTCGCCGCAGCGACATCGTCCAGTTCGCGCTGGTAGTAACCCGGGTCGCCGCCGTAAATCATGTTCCGCGCCAGCACATCCGATTTGCTGCCGGGCCCGCCGATGCGTTCAACGCCGCGGATGAATGCCGCCCGCCGGCCGGTCTTGATGCGGTCCAGCTCCTTGCGGGTGGGCCCTTTGCGGAGGAATTCAGCCAGCACCTCGCGAGCGGCTGCTTCAACCTGCGCAATGTCGACGCCGGGTTTAACGGACGCCTCGACCACCAGGAGCCCTGATATTTCGAAAAAGAACGCCGCCAAATCGACGTCAGTGGCAATCTGATCGCGGTACACCAGGCGCTCGTAGAGCCGTGAATTCTTGCCGCCCGCCAGTATGTCCACTGCCAGCTGCAGCTGATGCGCATCGGTGGTGCCCCAGCGCGGGCCGGTCCAGGCCAGGTAAACCCGGTCTTGAGGCACCCGGTCCTGGATGACTTCGCGCCGCTCGGTAGCATGGCGCGGGATCCATTCCTCGATCACCGTGAGGGGCGGTCCCGGCGGGATGTCGCCGAACCAGTAGTTCACGCGTTCCAGGACGACCTCGGCATCCACGTCACCGGCGATCGCGATAACGGCATTATTAGGGCCGTAATAAGTCTTAAACCACTCCTGCATGTCTTCGAGGCTGGCGGCCTCGAGGTCAGCCATTGAGCCGATCGTTTCCCATGAGTAGGGGTGCTCGGGCGGAAACAGCTGCTTCAGCATGCGCTCCCAGATCATGCTGTAGGGTTCGTTATCGCCCTGACGCTTTTCGTTCTGCACGACCCCGCGCTGTTCGTCCAGCACCGCCTGGTCAATGGCCTCGAGCATATGGCCCATGCGGTCAGATTCGAGAAACAGAACCCGATCAAGCGCCCCTTTCGGCACGGTCTGGTAGTAGTTGGTGCGGTCGAACCAGGTCGTGCCGTTCAGGTCAGAAGCCCCCACTTTCTCCACCAGCTCGAGGTATTCGCCCCTCGAATTGGCTGAACCCTGGAACATCAGGTGCTCAAACAGGTGGGCATAACCGGTTTTGCCCGGGGTTTCGTTGCGCGAACCCACGTGATACCAGACGTTGACCGCGACGATCGGCGCTTTAGTGTCTTCATGGACAATCAGGGTCAGGCCATTATCCAGGGTGAACTTCTGGTACGGGATCAGCTCATCGGCGGCGTGCGCGGGCGCGGTAAAACCCGCTGCTAGCAGAAACAGGGCGCCAAGCGCCCGTGCGGATTTCGTAAAACTTAGCGTGCGACTTACCATACGGGGATTGCTCTCGATAACTGTTGGGCTGAACGTGCGCCGAGCGGGCACCATGGTTTTAAGTATACTCACTCCCGCAGACACCGTAACGACCAGGCCTGATTTGTACTTATGCCCGATGGAGTAAACCGCCGCGTACTGTACCCGCCTATTGCTCCGTATTCGACCGGCATGCTGCAGGTGGATGCGCGGCATGAGCTCTACTACGAGGAATCCGGGAATCCCCGCGGCAAACCGGTCGTTTTCCTGCACGGTGGTCCCGGCGC
Organism: Gammaproteobacteria bacterium; assembly: GCA_036351295.1. Lineage (GTDB taxonomy): Bacteria > Pseudomonadota > Gammaproteobacteria > Steroidobacterales. Next base: position 3,562 of record JAZBOT010000095.1, read on the forward strand.
CGGCGCCAATGCGGCCGTCCGCCGCTTTTTTGACCCCCAGCGCTACCGGATCGTGGTGTTCGATCAGCGTGGCAGCGGCCGCAGCCGGCCGCATGCCAGCCTCGAGGACAACACCCTGCCGCATCTGCTGGCCGACATCGAGCAGCTGCGGTCGTGCCTGAACGTCGAGCGCTGGCAGGTGTTTGGCGGCTCGTGGGGCAGCACGCTGGCGCTGGCCTACGCCGAGGCCTGGCCGGAGCGGGTGACCGAACTGGTGCTGCGGGGGGTGTTTTTGCTGCGTGCAGCGGAGGTGCGCTGGTTTTATCAGGCGGGCGCAAGCCAGTTGTTTCCCGATCACTGGGAGGCCTTTCTGGCGCCCATCCCGGAGGCCGAGCGGGGCGATCTGCTGCAGGCTTATTACCGGCGTCTGACCGGCGCCGATTCGCTGGTGCAGCTCGAATGCGCGCGCGCCTGGTCCGGCTGGGAGGCAGCAACCAGCAACCTGCTCGTTTCGCCACCCGCCAGCCGCTTTCAGTCGGACGAGTTTGCCCTCGCGCTGGCACGCATTGAAGCGCACTACTTCGTGCATGGCGGCTTCCTGCAGGAGCCCAATCAATTGCTCGACCATGTCAGCCGCATCCGGCATATCCCCGGGGTTATCGTGCAGGGTCGCTATGATGTTGTCTGCCCCGCGCAGAGCGCCTGGGCCCTGCACCGGGCATGGCCGGAGTCTGACCTGCGGCTGGTGCCTGATGCAGGCCACTCAGCCTTTGAGCCCGGTATTGTGCATGAGCTGGTCGAGGCAACTGACCGGTATGCGCGCTAGGCGGCTGCCAGCGCACCGTGACGGCGCCCGGCGGGCCGCCCCTGCAGCGGGCTTTTGCCCTGACCCGACTGCTGGTATGGTCGAATTTTAGCCCCGCAGCCGTACGGTCCCTAAATCAGACAATTCTCGTCAGGCAGAGATTCTATGCGCCCCACGGACACGTCCGACCCCGATTATTTTCACAAAGTTGTCGACTGCCAGTACGCCTGCCCCGCGCACACCGATGTCCCCGGGTACATCCGGCATATTGCGCAGGGCGAGTTTACCGAAGCGTACATGCTTAACCGCAAATCGAATGTTTTCCCCGGCATTCTGGGCCGCGTGTGCGACCGTCCCTGCGAACCGGCCTGTCGGCGTGGACGCATTGATGAAAAGCCCGTCGCGATCTGCCGGCTGAAGCGTGTCGCGGCAGACAATCGCGATGAGGTCAAACACCTGCTGCCGGTCGCGCCCGCACCCAATGGCAAGAAGGTGGCGCTCGTCGGCGCCGGCTGTGCGTCCCTGACGGTAGCGAACGACCTGCTGCCGTTAGGCTATCAATGCACGATCTTCGAGAAGCTTGATGTCACCGGCGGACTGATGCGCTCCAACATCCCGTCGTTTCGCCTGCCGCCCAAAGTCCTCGATGAGGAAATCGGCTATATCCTCGACATGGGTAACTGCGAGCTGCAAACGAATGCCGAAGTGGATAGCATGCGGGCGCTGCTTGCTGCCGGTTTCGATGCAATTTTTGTCGGCACCGGGGCGCCGCGTGGCAAGGAACTGCGCTTGCCGGGACGAGAGGAAGCCGATGCCAATATTCACATTGGTATCGAATGGCTCGAGTCGGTGGCGTTTGAGCACATTGAGCGCATTGGCGAGCGGGTGCTCATTATTGGTGTCGGCAATACGGCTATGGACTGTTGTCGCAGTTCACTGCGGCTTGGGGCCACCGACGTCAAGGTCATGGCGCGCAAGCCGCGCGGCTTCTTTAAGGCTTCCGACTGGGAGCTTGAGGACGCCGAAGAAGAAAATGTTGAGATTGTGGTAAACCATTCGCCCAAGGAGTTCGTGCTGGAGGAGGGCAGGCTGGTCGGCATGAAGTTCGAGCTGATGGACTACGATCTCGATGCCGCCGGCCGCATTACCGGCCAGCGTGTTACCGGAGAGGTCATCATTCCCTGTGACGATGTCATCCTGGCCATTGGCCAGGAAAACGCGTTTCCCTGGATTGAGCGTGATCTCGGCATCGAGTTTGACCAGTGGGAAGTCCCCGTGGTGGATGAGGTCACGCACGAGTCAACTCGCCAGGGCGTGTTTTTTGGCGGTGACGCGGCGTTCGGCCCGAAAAATATTATCTGGGCAGTTGAGCACGGTCATCAGGCCGCCATCTCCATCCACAAGTATTGCCAGGGCGAGGATGTGCATGAGCGGCTGCCGGACGGCCAGAACCTGTTCAGCACCAAGATGGGTATCCACGAGTGGAGTTACAGCAACGACTACGACGCCGGTGCGCGTACGCTGATGCCGCACGTCAGTCTGAAGGAGCGTTTTGCACGGCTCAACGTTGAAGTCGAATTGGGCTTCTCACCGGAGCTGGCGGCCGCTGAAGTTGAGCGCTGCCTCAATTGCGATGTGCAGACGGTGTTCGAGACCAGCCTGTGTATTGAATGTGATGCGTGTGTCGACGTTTGCCCGGTCGACTGCCTGACCATTGTCCCTAATGCTCCCGAGTCCGAGTTGCGGGCACAGCTGACCATCCCGGCCGAGAACACGACCCAAGACCTGTACGTGTCTGCGGCGCTGCCGCAGACCGGTCGCGTGATGGTTAAGGACGAAGATGTCTGCGTGCATTGTGGCCTGTGTGCCGAGCGCTGCCCGACGGCCGCGTGGGACATGCAGAAATTTACCTTGCAGCACCCGCATGCTGTTGACGAGGCGCGCCGGCCTGCCGCCCAGGAAGTTGCCTAAGCCCATGAGTACCTCCAAATTGAGTCAGCGGCGACCTGCCGACAACGAATTCACGCTCAAAATTGCCAACGTAAACGGCACCGGTTCGGCCAGTGCCAACGCGCTGATCATGAAAACCCTGTTTCGCATGGGTATTCCTGTCGTAGGCAAGAATTATTTCCCCTCGAACATTCAGGGGTTGCCGACCTGGTACGAGATTCGAGCCAGCGAACGCGGGCACCTGGCGCGCTCGGGCCACATTGATCTCATGGTGGCGATGAATGCCGAGACTTACCGTAAAGACCTCGAGTGCGTCGAGCCTGGCGGCTACCTGGTGTATGACTCGACCTGGCCACGCAGCAACCTGCTGGCGCGGGAGGACATCACCATTCTGGGCGTGCCGCTGGCGAAGCTCAGCAATGAGAACTTTTCCGGTGCGCGCGCCCGCATCCTGATGAAGAACGTGGTCTATGCCGGCGCGATCGCCGCCCTGCTGGACCTTGACCTCGAAATTGTCAGCGACCTGCTGAACGCGACCTTTGCCAAGAAAGCGGAGCTGCTCGATGCTAACCAGCAGGCTATCCGGCTGGGTTATGAGTGGACCCGGGAAAACCTTGCAACGCCGCTGCCGTTCGTCGCGCGTAAGGCGGATAAGACGGCCGGCAACATCATTATCGACGGTAATACCGCAGCCGGTCTCGGTGCCGTCTACGCGGGCGCGACGGTGGGGGCCTGGTACCCGATTACGCCTTCCACCTCATTGATGGACAGTTTCAAACGGTTTTGCGAACTGACGCGCAAAGATCCGGAAACCGGCGCAAACAACTTCTGCATCATCCAGGCTGAAGATGAGCTGGCCGCAATCGGCATGGTGCTGGGTGCCAGCTGGGCCGGCGCGCGGGCGTTTACCCCCACAAGCGGCCCGGGCGTATCCCTGATGAGCGAGTTTCTGGGGTACGGGTATTTTGCCGAGATACCGGCCGTCGTGTTTAATGTTCAGCGTTGCGGGCCGTCCACCGGAATGCCCACACGCACCCAGCAGTCGGACATTACCTCCAGTGCGTTTGCCTCGCATGGCGATACCCGCCATGTCCTGCTGTTCCCCGCCAACCCCGAAGAATGCTTTTATTCGGCCCGGCAGGCTTTTGACCTGGCCGAGCGGCTGCAGACCCCGGTGCTGGTGCTCAGCGACCTGGATATCGGCATGAACGACTGGATGTGCCCGGAGCTGCAGTGGGACGAGACCTACCGGCCCGATCGCGGCAAGGTGCTGCGGGCGGCCGAGGTTGAGAAGCTGGAGGTTTACCACCGCTATGTTGATGCTGACCACGACGGTATCGCGCCGCGCACTTTGCCGGGCGATCATCCGAAGGGCGCCTACTTTACCCGCGGCTCGGGTCACAACATGTTTGGTGCCTATACCGAGAACGCAGACGAGTACAAGCAGGTGGTGGACCGCCTGCTCGTCAAATGGGAGACGGCCAAACGTTACGTTCCCAAACCGGTCACGCAATACTCGGAGCGGAACCGCATCGGGATTATTTCTCTGGGCAGTTGCGACGAAGCGTGCAAGGAGGCCCTGCACGATCTGGCCGGCCAGGGTCTCGGCGTCAATTACATGCGAATCCGGGCTTTCCCGTTTCCTGATGAGGTGCAGGCGTTCATGGATGCCCACGACAAGCTGTATGTGGTCGAGCAAAACCGCGATGCGCAGCTGAAGAGCCTGTTGTGCCTTGAATGCGATATTGATGACAACAAGCTGGGCGAGATACTGCATTACAACGGGTTGCCGCTGCCGGCGAGTTTTATTACTGACGCCATTACACACGATCTTGCCAAAGGAGTAGCGGCATGAGCTTCATGAAGAAGCCGACAGCCCGGCATCCCAGACTGCCGGTCAACGAAGTGGGTCTGACCGTGCGCGACTATGAGGGCGGCATGTCCACATTGTGCGCAGGCTGCGGCCATGACTCGATTACCGGCGCGATCATCGAGGCAGCATGGCAGCTCAGTATTCCGCCCCACCGCTTTGCAAAATTGTCGGGCATCGGCTGCTCCTCAAAGACCCCGGCATACTTTCTGGGCGAATCACACGGCTTTAATTCGACCCATGGCCGTATGCCCTCGGTTGCAACAGGCGCTAACAGCGCCAACCGGGACCTCAACTATATTGGTGTCTCGGGCGACGGCGACTCGCTGTCAATTGGTATGGGACAGTTTGCGCATGCAATCCGGCGCAACATGAACATGACCTATCTGATCGAAAACAACGGCGTGTACGGGCTCACCAAAGGCCAGTTCTCCGCCGCGGCGGACATCGGTTCGCGGGCCAAGAAGGGCGAGGTCAATCTGCAGCCGGCCATTGATCCCTGCACGGTAGCCATCACGCTGGGGGCCACCTTTGTTGCACGCAGCTTCTCCGGCGACAAACAGCAGCTGGTGCCGATGCTCAAAGCCGCCTTCCGGCACCGCGGCTTTGCCGTGGTCGATATTATTTCCCCGTGCGTTACCTTCAACGATCACGAGGGTTCGACCAAGAGCTACAAATACGCGCGCGAGCACTTCGTGCCGGCGGTTGCCGCCGACTTTGTCCCGCCGGCCGTGCGCATCAAGGCCGATTACGATGAAGGCACGGTGTTACCGGTGCAGCTGCATGACGGCGGCGTGGTGTATTTGCGCAAGCTCGACAAAGACTACGACCCGACTGATCGTATTGAAGCAGTGCATACGCTGATGAGACACAGCAAGGCGGGTGAGATCACCACGGGTATCCTCTACGTTGATGAGTCGCAGCCGGACATGCACGAGCTCAGCAACACCACGCGCACGCCGCTGGTCGACTTGCCCTACAGCAAGCTGAACCCCGGTCGCGACATGCTGCGTAAAATTCAGGCCGGATATCGCTGAAGATCCTATGCGACCCGCGCAGGCAGGACTGGAAGCTGTTCTCGCCAACTGCCGGCCGCAGCCGGCCTTGCCCGCCGTCCTGGTGTTTATGCTGACCTTGCTCCTCGCGATGTCGGCCGCGCGCAATACGGGCGACCCGAACTGGATGGCGTGGCTGGTCCCGCTCGGCGTGCTTGCGTCTGCGGGTCTGGCGGTGGGCGCCGGATTCTGCTCGCTGTTCCCCCAGACAGCCTGGCTGCTGCTGGCGGTCTGGGGGTTGCCGGCCCTGACCGGCGGCGGCCCGCCCGCCGTGACCGTCTACGTTGTTTACCTCGGCATGGCGGCTGTGGTGATCATGTTCGCCGTGCAGCTCTGGCGTATTGCTACCCGCCGCTTTGTTCCCACGATTGCCGGTGATCCCTGAAGCAAAAGAACCCTGCTGGCTGCCGGATTTTTTTGCTTTGCGAGCGTCCGCACGCAGAATGCGCTCTTCGGAGTTGTTGAGCAGGCGGCGCTGATCAAGCGTGCCACCAGGTCGACACTGTGGAATTCCGCAGTCTCGATATCGAGAAACTTGATTCTGATGATATCGGTCAGTTTGACGTGATGTTCTGTTTCGGCATTTTGTATCACCTTGAGAACCCGGTGCTGGCAATGAAAAAGCTTGCCAATGTCAGCAGCGATATCATGCTGGTGACACCTCGGTTATGAAAGAGGGCATGCTGGAGCGCTTCCGCAAGCGGCCGCTGTGGGCGATGAACTTTCCGGAGGCCGCCACGCGTGCCTCGCAGGATTCCAGCACCAGCTTATGGCGGGAGGAACGCCGTGTCGCCTTCCTCGCGCGGCATTAGCGACGGGGCTTAGTTGGCTGCGGCCGGGACCATCGATTCGCGGATGCCCAGCCGCTCCAGATCAACCGTGGCCGCATCGAAATTGGCGCGTGCCACCAGCGTGGCCAGTTTGGCCTCCATCATTCGTACCCGCGCGTTGGCTTCGGTTTCTTCGCGAATGTTGACCAGAAAAAAGTCGCTTGCGCCGCTCTGGAACCGGGTCACTTCCGATTGCCGCATGATCGATGACTGCGTAACTTCCTGTTCGGCCAGCTCCAGCAACTCGCGGGCCGCCGTCAGTTCCTGCAGGATGTTGCGAACCTCAAGCTCGATCTGATCTTCGGTGAGCTGCTGCTCCTGCCGCTTCGCCTCGAGTTCCGCGCGCGACTGCTCCAGCTGACCGCGAACCACGCGCTGCTGCAGCGGGACAGAAAACTGGAAGCCCACCACGGTATCGGTCGAGTCGCGTGACACGCCACCTTCGGCGACCGCCCCGAGGCCTGACTGCACGCCGACGTTGAGATCCAGCCGCGGTTTCAGGTTGTTCTCGCGTAGCGCGAGCCGGTTGCGCTCACGCTCGATGGCATTGCGCAGTATGGCCAGCTCCGGGCGGCGGGCCAGTGCGTCGTACGCGGCCTCCTCCGGCAGCACCGCCAGGCCGCTGACTTCGGAAACCGGCAGCTCCGGCGGTAAGCGCTTATCGTCCGGGATAATGGTCGAGCCATCTTCGGCTCGGTAATAAAACGACAGGTTGTTGGCTGCGATACGCAGATCGCGGCGGGCCGATGTCACCAAAGTTTGGCGGCGCACAATGTTCTGCTGATTTTCGGTAAGAAAGATCCGGGCGCGGGCGCCACTGCGAACCTGCTGTTCGAGGTTGGTCTGCCGTTCGATGGCGATCCGCAGCAGGTTGTCGTAAATTTCGACCTGCCGGCCGATGCCCACCCACTGCCAGTATGCCACCAGCGCACGCTGCTGCACGCCGACACGGGTCAACAGCACATCCAGGTTGGCACGCTGCAGCCCCAGCTGCGCGTCGAACTCCTGAAAGCGCTGCTGGTCGATCGTCCGGTCACGCAGCAGCGAAAACAGTGCGCCGACTTGCGCCGTGCCGCCGGTATTGGTGAAGTTGATGTCTTCGTATATCGGGAAATCGCCGTCGGATAGTTTATAGCCGCCGTAGAGCTGGGTGCCGAGCGGCCGCAGCCGCTGCTTGGCGATGCCTTTCACCGCGCTGCCGTCGTAGAAGCCGTTGAGGCGGCTGAAGCCATCGGCGGAAAATACCAGGTCAAATGCCCCTTCGGCTTCCAGCACTTTGCCGGCAGCTCCCCGCTGCGCTGCCAGCAACTGCAAGATCTGCGGGAAATGCTGTGACGCCGATTCCAGCACCTCCTCGGCCCTCAGGGGGGTGGGTTGCGGCGCATTGTTGTCCGCCCCCGCTGCGGGTAAGGTTGCCAGCAATGCCGCGAGTAGCCACCAGCGGCAAAAAGTCAAACGCTGCATCTGCTTAACCGGTTTCTGTCTGGTCGGGTATGCCGGGTAAGTTCGGCGGGAAGCTGTTCAGACGGCGCCACAGCTCATACCCGACTGGTACTGTATTGAGCAGCACCCAGCCACGTGCCTTGGAGCCAAACCGCACATAGGTCTGATCCGGCCACGGCTTCTCTGCACTTTCGTCTTCGATAACAATCACCCGAAAGCTCCCGGTGCTGTTAGCCGAACGGTCGACGACCAGTACCTCGCCGCCAAACGTGCCCACGGCAACGGACGGCCAGCCGCTAAACTGCACCACCGGCCAGCCGTCGAACTGCAGCCGCACCTTGTCGCCCGGCCGCACCAGGGCCACGTCCCGCCCGCTGATGTACAGCTCCACCGCACGGATAGCGTTGTCGGGCACAAACGACGCGACGACGTCGCCGGGCGAGACAAAAGCGGTTGCTTCACTGGCGCTGACTTTCAGGATGACGCCGTTGCGCGGCGCGCGCACGATCTGGGCAGACTGCCGTGACAGATTAATGTCGGCGCGAGTCAGCTCGGCGGCAGCTTCGGCCATCCGCGACCGCAGTTCCTGCACCTTGATGCGTGCCTGTTCGAACTCCCGCCGCGCTGCCAGGCCCTGATCGAACAGATCCCGCATCCGGTTGACGTCGATTTCTGCGGTATCGATGGCGTTATCGAGCGCTTCCAGCTTGGCCACCGCCTGATCGCGCTCTGCTTTCAGCCGTTCGAGCAGGCGCGGGTCATTGTCGACGATGCGAACGATAGGGTCGCCCACTACCACGCGGCTGCCATCCCGCACGTACCATTCTTCGATCCGGCCGGACACCAGTGCGTTAATTTCCTGCAGCCGGTCATTGGGGTTGAGCGCCGTAACCGTGCCGAACCCCATGGTTGTTTGCACCCACGGGACAAACGCCAGAAACGCCCCCCCAGCCAGCAGAAAAACCGTGAGTATCCATGCCACAGCGGGCATGACGCGCGGGATGCGCTGGTCTGCCAGCGTCTGGAGAAATTTAATATGTTCTTCGCGTGTCGGCATCGCTCATCTACCTTCGGGTTGCCCGCGTCAGGTGCCGGCCGGAACCGGCGCGGTGGTGCACAGCTCCAGCCGGGATTCCCGGCACAACTCTTCGACCGTTGCCAACAGTTTCTGCTCCGTGCGTCCAAGGTAGAGGTAGTGATCAAAGCCAAGGTCACGCGGCCGGTTAGAGAAATACAGCAGCGTCGTCTCACCATGCTTGCGCAACAGGGTGAAGGAGTTACGCAAATGCGTGTCGATCATGGTGTCGTAAAGCTCACCCAACACCAGCACCTTCGGCTGCGCGATGAGGCCCGCGGCCAGCTTGAGCTGCATGGTTTCGGTGATGGTCAGTGGCCACCCGGTCGCGGCGATTTCGGTGTCGATGCCGTTCTGCAGCTGGGCAATGGCGGGGCTCAGACCAACGGCCTCGAGCGCCTCGCGCACCTGTTTTGATGACACCTCCGGGGCGCTGAGCTGCAGGTATTCGCGGATCGTCATCTCAATCACGTGGGGCCGGTCGAGCACCATCACCTGTTGCCGCAGGTGATGCGCTCGCAGACCGGCGATGTCTTGTCCACCCAGCGTAATGTGGCCGCCATCAGGCTGGTCATGCCGTTTGAGGAAACTCGTCAGTTCGCGCTGTATGCCACGGAATTCGACCGTGCTCAAAACGTGCGAACCACTCGGCAGCGTAAAGTTCAGGGTGGTGGGGTGACCGCGGGCATCGCCCTGTGCCTCGATAAACCGCAGCGTCGCGTCGCCTTCGAGCATCTCGTAGCCGGCTTCGGGCTGTTCCTGGTCGACCAGATAGAACAGCGACAGCTCATCCACCGCGCCGCACAGCTCGTAAAAATAGCTGAGGTACGTGCTCAGGTTGGAAATGCCCAGCAGCGCCAGCGCCAGCACCAGTTCGGCGGCAACCAGCTGGCCGAGGGTCAGTTCACCTTCGATGACCAGCCAGCCCCCGAGGCCGAGCAGTCCGGCCGTTGCCACCGCATACAGCAGCATGAAGCAGATGGATTGGGAGAAATAATGGCTAAAATGCCGCCGATGCCGGTCGATGTAGTCATGGGTCACTTTGTCGGTGTGCACCAGCGCTTCGGCGATATGGCGTTCTGATTTGTAGAAGCCGTTAGATGCCGCCAGGCCCTCGAGCCATGCCGCAGTGGCGTGTTTTTTGTGGGACACCTGAATCGAGCTTTGAATCGCTCGTCCGCCCCACGCGAGCCAGATCAGCCAGATTACAAACAGCACGACCAGCGTGAACCCGAGAAACAGCGGGTGGTACATCGACACCAGTGTGAAGCCGACCACTGCCTGCAGAATCACGGTAAACCCGCCGACCAGCAGGTCAGGCATGGATTTCTGCACGATGATGATGTCGAAGTAGCGGTTGAACAGCGCGGCCTTGTTCTGGTCTTCGAAAAACGGATCCTTCGCGTAGACGCAGCGGAGCGCTATTTCAGCGACCATGCGTGCATAAAAACGCCGTTGCAGGATATCCATCAAATGGATGCGCAGGGCGTTTAGCAAG
>JAZBOT010000096.1:0-2396 GCA_036351295.1 Gammaproteobacteria bacterium
AGGCCTCTAAACACGCCGGCTTCGTGCAGTGGTTGCACAGCCGCGGCAGGTAAAAATGGTAGTTGTTCGGGTAATCGCCCGAACTCGTGTCCTCGTCCCAGTTCGCGCCCTTGCCCATCGGCTTCTGCTGCTGCAGACGGTCCGCCTCGCCCTTGAAATACACGTCCTCAAAGTTCAGCGGGATCTCTTCACCGTGGTCTTCCTTCGCCGGCAGCACGCCGGGTTTAAGCGCCGTGCCCGCCTCGTTCCAGCCACCGCCGCCCTCTTCCCAGTACCGCGGGTAGCCCGGGCCCGGCTTCGTCTCCACGTTGTTCCACAACATGTATTCCTGGCCCGGCTCGTCCGTCCACAGCGACTTGCACGCCGCCGTGCACGCCTGGCACCCAATGCACTTGTTCAGGTCGATCACCATCGCCACTTGATGTGCTGGCATTCTTTACGCTCCGTTAAGCTGTGCGACTTCTGCAACGCGCGAGCTGCAGCTAAGCCTCAACAAATTTCTCAAATTCCACCGTGCAATCATGAAAGGTCTGGTTGGGCACGTGGTCCGGCGGCTGATACCGCAAATGCCCGTAGTCACCAATCATCTGTACCGGCTTGATCAGCCCACTGGTGGAAATCACCGAACTGAAGTTCCTGCGGCCCCTGAAGAGCACCGGATCCCAGCCATGGTACATAAACAGCTGACTGGGCTGCATGCTGGAACTGACGTGGGCCATGGCGGTGAAATCACCGAAATCGTTGTAGACCTTGATCAGATCGCCGTCGGCGACGCCGCGCTTGGCCGCATCATCGGGGTTGACGTACACGTCCGGCTCGCCGCGCTGCAGGCTCAGCAACAACGAGTCATCCCGCGCCCAGCTGTGAATGCCGTGGCGGGCGTGGCCCATCGTCAGGCGCAAACCAAAACTCTTGTTGGCCAGCGGGTCTTTATGCACCGGGAGCGCTTCGCCTTCGGCGAGAAACACGTCCTGATCCAGGTAAAACTGCTGCCGGCCGGTCAGCGTTTTCCACGGCTCTTTATCACGGGTGCTCATCAGCACCTCGTAGTTGTAGGCCGAGTCTTTGCCAAACTGCACGTCAGCCGAATCGTCGACACGCACAATGCCCTTGCGGGAGAGCTCTTCCCAGGTGACTTTGGGCATGCCCTTGGTGTTGGCGATGATGTACTCAACCAGCTGGGGCGGCTCGCTGATCTGCCCGTTCATCGTGAACTGCTGATCTGCCGTGGTGTAGTCGCGCTCAATGGGCTGGCCAAACATGTTGTCCTGGATCGGCCCGATGTTGCGGGCCCGGGCACGCTCGGCAATCTTGAAAATGAGGGCGCGCTGCAGCTTCCAGTCCGGCAGCGCCTCGCCAAGCGGCGGCACCGCCTCGTCAATGACCTGGATGTAGGGCGTGCGGCCCTCCATGGTCATGTCCTGCAGCTCGTAATGATGCGCCACGGGCAGCACGATGTCGCTGTACAGGGCGGTCGCGCTCATGTCCGGCGTCATCGCCACCATCAACTCGACCTGCGACAAAGCGGACTTGCGCCATTCTTCGCCGCCGGCGCGCCAGTTGGCCGGGTTGTGCCCCGCCATCAGCGCCATACGCCACGGTTTGGCCGCGTAGTCCGGCAGCCAGCGATTGGCCTTTGCCTGCTCATAGTGCTTGTCGATGTGGTCGGCAAACTCCGCGCCGTACACCCGCTCGTTGGTTGCGCGGCCCGACGCGGTCGCGTAGTCCCAGACGGCGATAGCCGCAATGCGCAGGCGCGGCCCGAGGCCCGCGAACACGTACTGGAAAATGCCGGCCGCGTTGGGCAGCTGGGTGGTTTGCAGCCCGCCGCCTTCGCGACCCGTGTTGCCGGTCAGCGCACACATCAGCAGCCACGAGCGCAGCATCAGATCGCCATGCAGCCACTTGTTGACGCGGTAACCCGCAAAAATCATGCCCGGCCCGCGGGTGGCGAACTGGCGGCCGACATAGCGCGTTACCTCGGCGCTGACACCGGTAATCTCCGCGACCTTTTCGGGCGTGTAGTTGGCCATTTCCTCGCGCACCCGGGAGAACACCGTGGTGACCTCGACCGGGCCCGTGAGCGTGGTCACCGTCCAGCGACCTTCCAGCTCCGGCTTGAGGTCGCCCAGGCGCAGGCTGGCTGGCTCCCCCGCCGCTTGCGGCGGGCCGAAGGGATTCTTAAAGCCGGTGCCGGGCGCGGCGACCGGTGCACCCGTGACAGAGTCCATAAAGTAGAAACCGTCGCTGCGGCCGTCGGCGACGAAATCGGTTTCGCGCAAGAACTTCTGATTGTCGGTGCGCACCAGGAACGGCATGTCCGTTTGTTCCAGCACGTAGTCGCGATCGATCAGGTCCTCCGCGATCATCGTGTGCACCATGCCCAGCGCCAGCGC
>JAZBOT010000097.1:0-18032 GCA_036351295.1 Gammaproteobacteria bacterium
GCGCTGGAGCCCGAGTTCGACTGCACGGCAGCGCTGCTGTCACCGTCTACGGGCATCATCGACAGCCATGAACTGATGCTCGCGTTGCTGGGCGATGCCGAGAGCCGCGGTGCTGTGCTGGCACTCAATGCGCCGGTGCAGCGCGGGCGCTGCGGCGCAGATGGCATAGAGCTGACTGTGGGCGGCGCTGCACCGCTGCAGCTGCGGGCGTCTGTCGTGGTCAATGCGGCCGGACTGCATGCCCCCGCGCTGGCAGCGGCGCTGGCCGGCATGCCGACAGAGTGTGTGCCGCGGGCGCACTATGCGCGCGGCAACTACTTTTCGCTGGCCGGTCGGGCACCGTTCTCGCGACTGATCTATCCTTTGCCCGTTACCGGCGGGCTGGGCGTCCATCTGACGCTTGACCTTGTGGGTCAGGCGCGCTTTGGCCCCGACGTCGAGTGGATCGACCGCATTGGCTACGGCGTCGACCCTGCTCGCGGGGAGGTTTTTTATGATGCGATTCGGCGCTATTGGCCGGCCCTGCCCGACTGCAGTCTGCAGCCGGCTTATTCAGGCGTGCGGCCGAAGATTGTCGGACCCGGAGAGGTTGATGCGGATTTTTTTGTGCAAGGTCCCGGGCAACATGGTGTAGCCGGTCTGGTCAATTTGTTTGGCATCGAGTCGCCCGGCCTGACGTCGTGCCTCGCGCTGGCTGACGCGGTGCTCGCATCCCTCCGGGTGGCGCAGGCAGTGCCGGCGGCCTGACTAGTTGGCGCCCGGAATCGCGCCAGGTTTTGTGTTGAGTGCCTCGCCGCGCAGGCCACCAAAGAAGTAGTCCCAAATGCCGCGCAGCATGGCGCCATGGCAACGCCAGTTAAGTAACCCGTACTGGCGCATATTCCATAGCAGGGAGCGGCTCACCGCCCACCAGCGGCGTGGCGAACCCAGATCGCGCGAGTACCGCCGCAGGCAGATCAGCCGGTTGCGCATGGTGTAGTAGACGATATAAGGCGACACCCGCCCGGTGGTATGACTGCCGACATGGATGGCGGTGGCAGCGCCGACAGACAAATAGTGCCAGCCGGCGTCGTGCAGACGCAGGCACAGGTCATAGTCTTCCCAGCAGGTGCCAAAACTCTCGTCCAGCAGGCCCACTTCGCGCAGCGCGCTGCTGCGGAACATCAACGCCACACAGGGTATGAAAGCACTCTCAACCGTTGGCCAGTCGCGCGACGCGTGCCGCTCGCCGACATGCGCGTGATAGTGCGCGGCCTGGTCACGGTCGAGCGTTGCCGTATAGAACTGCACCGTGTCCGGCGCGGCCGCGTCGAGCAGCAGCGGGCCGGCAGCGCCGGCGCGCTCGTCGCGTTGCAATGTTGCGACGAGCCTTGCGATGCTGTCACTGGCGAGCGTGGCGTCGTTGCCAATCAGCTGGATGTAATCGGCGCCGAGCTCGAGCGCTTTCTCCAGCCCGCGATTGGCCCCGCCCGAGAAGCCCTGATTCTCAGGGTTCTGCACCAGAATCACCCCCGGAAAGGCGGCCTGCAACTGCGGGCCAACCGGCGGCACCGACCCATTGTCGACCAGCACAACCTGCAGGCGCGGGTAGTCATTGGCCAGCACCGAACGCAGACATGCGGTGGTGAGCTCGGTGTCGTTCCACGTCAGCACAACGGCAACGACCAGGGGTGTGTCGGCGGGATCCGTCATACTTACGCTTGTAGTTTGGCCTTGTAGTAAGACGCGACCGCGTCCCACGCTCCCGCTTCGTCCCAGCCGAATGCGGTTGGGTCCAGCGTGTCCGTATTAACGCGCTGCAGAGGTTCGCCGAAGTCGGTCTGGGTGCGCAGGTCCAATTTACAGGGCAGGCCGAGACGTTCACGCATCGCGGCCGCAAAACGTTCGGCGAACTCGCCCTGCGTTTCGACGTAACCACTCGGGTTGAAGCGCGGCGCGGCTTCACCGCGCACTAACTGTTCAGCGTAGTGGCGATACGCGGCGGCCAGCAATGAAATATGGACATTGTCACGCACGTAATCCGGCGTATTGACGGACGGCGTTGCGTCCGCAAACCAGTTGCGCATCAGGTAGGCGGTGAACCGTGGTTCCTCGAGCGGGCCGAACGGGTTGGGAATAACGAACTTGCCGAGCCGCAGGCCGGCCTTTTTGCAGTGGTAGCGGAATACCTGGTAAGTCAGCCCTTTGGACAGCCCATAGGGTGAGAAGGCCTGTAAATCGGTCTCACCAGCCGCGCCGCGCCCCTCGTCGTTCTCGAATACGGAACCCGTCAGCAGCACGGCAGGCGCTGTGCTGCAGCCGTTTTTCAGGCCGGCCAGCACGCCCGCGAGGTTCCGCGTGTTCGCGGCGAGCGCCGCGTCCACATCAAAATCGTCGCTCTTGTAGTTTGTGACGTCGGCTGCATGGTGGCAGAGCAGGTCCCAGCTCGCGTTGCCGGCAAGTTCCGCAAACCGCTCGTCGCCGAAGCTGCAGTCGAAAACGCCGTCCGCGTGCTCCAGCGCCAGCGCAACGCGTTCGCGTCTCAGAGGGTCGTCATAGTCGTCCGGCCGCTGCCGAAAGGTCGCGACGACCTCGTGACCGGCCCGGGCCAGCTCGCGAATAAACCAGCAGCCCGTAAAAGAGCTGCCGCCGGTGAACAGGATTTTCATGCGCCCAGGTGCCAGGCCCGCTCGAAATCGCGGTGCCCGCGATCTTTGTCGGAAACGATCACCGGCTCAATGGGCCAGTCGATGCCGAACTCGGGGTCGTTCCAGCGAATGCCGCGCTCTAAATCAGGCGCATAGAACTCGTCCACAAAGTAGAACGCTTCGGTATGGTCTTCGAGCGTAAGAAAGCCGTGCGCAAAACCCTTGGGCACGTACATCATGCGCCGGTTTTCAGCCGACAGTTCGGCGCCGAAGTGCTGGCCGAAGGTGGGTGAATCAGGTCGCAGGTCAATAATCACGTCCCACAGGGCGCCACGGATGCAGCGCACGAGTTTGGTTTCGGCGTGGGGCGCCAACTGATAGTGCATGCCGCGCAAGGTGCCCTTGTCGGCACTCAGCGAGTTGTTGACCTGCACGAACTGCGACACGAGACCGTCGGCCGCGAATTCCCGCTCGCAGAACACCCGCGCGAAAAAGCCGCGGTCATCGCCGATCCGGTTCAAATCGATCAGTTTGGCGCCACCAAGGGGCGTGCTCAGAAAATGCATACCTGTCTTTACCTTATAGCCACCGCAGCGCTTCGCTCAAACGCTGCTCGGCTATGTGCTTTTCGATAACCTTGAGCCGCATGAACTGGGATGCGCGGAAATTGGTGTCGCTGAAGCCCATGCCCTCGAGACCCTGCTTGATTTCGTCGATGGCCTGCTCGAGGCGGACCTGGGGCTGGTGCTGCGGCGCCATTGACGCATACAGGGAGAAATCGACGCGATAGGAACGCTTGTCCGGCGGCGCGTCGGTGTTGATCGAAACGCTCGTCCCCGGCACTGCTGCAGCCACCGCTTCGGCCAGGTCACGCACCTGGTAGTTCCATTCCTTGCAACCGACGTTGATCGCGAGATGCTCCCCGCCTTCCGCTGGATCGCGGGTAAGGGCCCACTCCATCGACCGCGCCATATCCTTTACATCGATAAGCGGCCGCCAGGGCGAGCCGTCACTCAGCACGGTAATTTCCTTGCTGGCAATCGCGCAGGCGACAAAGTCGTTAAGCACCAGGTCGAGCCTGATGCGGTCGGACCAGCCGCAGGCTGTCGAAAAGCGCAGCGCCGTCGTGACCATGCCGGAGCCGGCCATTTCGGCCAGCGCCTCTTCGGTGGCCACCTTGGACCGGGCGTAGGCCGTGAGCGGGTTGAGCTGGTCATTTTCTCTGCGCGGGCCGCCTTCGGCGTAGCCGTACATGCTGCAGCTCGACGCGAAAACGAAGCGCTTGACGCCATGCTCAAGTGCCTGCCGCGCGATCGCATGGCTGGACCCGTAGTTGATTTCCTCGGTGACCGCTTCGAAGCGCTTCCCCATGGGGTCGTTGGAGACGGCAGCCAGGTGGATGACGGCATCCATCCCGTCCAGCAGCTCCCCCGGGATCTCGCGCACGTCGCCCCAGTACTGTGCGACCAGGGAGGTCTCGGGCAGCACGGGTGCACCGGTGAGGCAGTGCGCAAAGTAGCCGTTGTCGTAACCGGTTATCTGCACGCCGGGCAGTGCCTGCTGCAGGTGTCGGGAGACCACCGGGCCGATGTAGCCTGTGTTGCCCGTAATAAGAATCTTCATGAAGTATTGACTCGTGGAGGTGGGTCAGAGGGGGCGCGCCTGCGCGCCGGCTTCCCGGTTCATGGCGCAGGCAACCCAGAGGTACTCGAACAGGGGTATCCGGCCGTCCGGATACAGCTCGCGGAAGCGTCCGTTGATTTGCAGGGATTCGCCGCCCCAGAGAAACCGGAAGGCAAACAACAGTGCGGCTGATGAGAGCTCCATATCACACTCGTTGCGTGTGTGAGCGGCAGGTCGGAGGCCGTTCAGCAGGTCATAGTCGACGCTGGACTCATGATCAGTAAGCCAGACCCGTGCTGGTCGCACCCGCAGGGTGAGCAGCGTCCAGAACCCAACGGCGCCGGCGCGGAAAGCCGAGTCGGCATGCTTGCTGCGCTGATGGCGAGCGTTCATGCGTGCGGCGTTGAGTCTCAGCCTGAGTCGCGAGCGCTGCTGTTTTAGCGCGGCACTGAATCGCTCAGCTGCCTGCTGCAGTTCATCAATGCTGGCGGCTTCGCTGGAGGCCGGAGCCCGTGCCCCGAGGTTCTGCATATCGGCGTGGTAGCGCTCTATCGCGCTGTCGTTGTTGATGCGGTCGCCGACGACCCAGGTGTCACCGGGATACAAGACAACCGGCTGCGCGCTCGTCTGCTGCGCGATAATGTCCGCCGCATCGCTCACCGGCCGGAGCGCAGAGTTCATGTAGGCGTTTTCCTCATGGCAGAACCACACGAAACTGGCGAACGGCACCACATGCTTTGCATTCAGCGTGTTGGTTTGTCTGACCACCCGGTCGAGCATCGCCTGCGCGCCGGCTTCCCGTCTTGCAGCGTCTTCAGCATTACCGTCCCACGAGGAGATGGAAAACTGCGTGAGCAGCACATCCACATCCCCGGTGGCGGCATGCAGGTCATCGGCCTGCTGTTGTCGCACCGCCTGACAATCGTTCAGGTTCAGCACCTTGCCTTCCGGGGTGCTGACCAGCAGCCATGAGTCATCGGAGCCTTCCCAGGTATCGCAACGGATGTCGAAGCCGGGGCCGAGCTCCAGCCACTCACCGGAACGCAGTTGCTCCACCTTGCTGAAGCCGAGCTTGGTGCAGAAGTCGACCACTTTCTTATCGTTGCTTTCGTGGAACAGTACAGTGATCCGGTCACGCTCCTCTTCCGGAATCATGGCCAGCGTGCGCGGACTGAAGTGGTCCGGGTGCTCATGCGAATACCAGATATGCGTAACAGAGCGGAAATCGTCGGCGCTAAACACCGGCTCGGCGAGTAACGCCCAGCCGTCGTCGAACGCAGTGCCCGTCAACCAGGGGTCGCAGATCAGGTGCACGGGGTCACGGCGCAGTATCACGCTGGCGTGACAGACGAATTCGAGCGCGAGTCGGGAGTCCGGTGAAGTATCCATGCGATTGGCTAGTTAGTTGTGCCGAGGCATATTGTTGTATTTATTTTGCCGGACCGGCTTAAGCTATAAGTTCCACAGGCCGGCATCGGAAGTATATTGTGCTGCAGATGGGCCGAAAATGTCTTGACCAAGTTCACAGTGCGTGGCCGAAGCACTTACCAATAATCCGGAATACGCAGCTTGCTGGAGTATTATGCTAAAGCGAAAGGTTGACTAGGTTCACACAGTTGAGATTGATTCTCCGGCATACTATAGACATTCCAAACCATTGCCTAAAACAAAAATAAGAAGCACGCAGGTCAATCAATGAGCACTGACGCCCCCCAAGCCTATCCGCTGACATCGACGCAGCAGGGCATGCTGTTTCATCACATCAGCAATCCCGGTTCGGGAGTGGATATCGAGCAGATTGTATGCTCGCTTACCGAAGAACTCGACGTAGCGCTGTTGCAGCAAGCCTGGAGCCATGTGATCGCACGCCACCCGGCGCTGCGCACACGCTTCCGCTGGGAGGATGCCGACGACCCCGAACAACAGCCTGAGGCCGAAGTATACCTGTCCCTGCGCAGTGAAGACTGGCGTCAGCGCCCGGCCGAGGCCCGGGAAGCCGCGTTGCAGGCGCTGCTGGACGAGGAGCGCAGCCGCGGTTTCGATCTGCGCGAAGCGCCCTGTCTGCGAGTCGCTGCAATTCGCACGGGGGAACAGGCATGGGAAGTGCTCTGGACTTTCCATCACATTGTCTGCGACGGGCGTTCGTTTCCGCTGGTGCTGGCAGAGGTGTTTGGCTGTTACGACGCACTGAAGCGCGGCGCTGTTTGTGAGGGCACGCCGGCCCCCGCTTTTGCCGAACATGCCCGCTACGTCAACAACCTGAGTCATAATGAGGCGGAACGCTTCTGGCGTGATCGCCTCACAGGGTTTGCTGCGACGACGCCGCTGCCGGCGCCCGCTGTTGCTGCTCCGGTTGGCAAACGGCGGCATGCGGATGCTGTGTTGCCTGAAACCCTGACCTCTGGTCTGCAGTCACTCGCTGCCGCGGCCGGCTGTTCCCTGAACACGGTGGTGCAAGGCGCCTGGGCGCTGCTGCTCGGTCGCTGGTCGACCGAGCAGGATGTGGTTTTCGGCGCGACCCGCGCGGGACGGGCCGGTACGGTCGACAAGACCGGCGAGACCGTTGGCTGCTTTATTAATACCCTGCCGGTGCGCGTAGCCCTCGATCATTCGGGTAGCATTGCCGATTGGCTACAAGGTCTGCGGGACAGCGAACGGGCCGTAAGAGATCATGATCAGTCGCCGCTGATGGCGGTGCAGGGCTGGTCTGAGGTTGGTTCAGGTCAGCCGTTGTTCGAAAGCATCATCGTCTATGACCATCAGACGCTCGACTCGCAGATGAAGGCGCTGGGTGACGGCTTTGCCGAGCGTCACTTCCGCTTGATTGAACGCACAAATTACCCATTGACGCTGTATGCCTATGGCGAGCCCCGGCTGGTGCTGAAACTCGCCTACGATGAGCCGCGATTCGACGCGGCGCTGGCCGAACGCCTGATGGCCGGTCTGGTGCACATACTTGAGACCATGGCAGCGGACCCGGCGGCGGAGCTGTCCTCGGTGCAGTTGCTGTCGGCCGACGACAAGCAGCGTGTCCTGTTCGACTGGAACGACACGGCGACGCCGTACCCGGAGACGATGTGCATTCATCAGGCCATCGAAGCGCAGGCAGAGAAAACTCCGGATGCCACTGCGCTGGTGTTTCGTGACCAGGCAATCAGCTACGCTGAACTGAACTCGCGGGCCAACCGGCTGGCGTACTTTCTGCTCGGCCTGGGCGTCGGGCGCGATGTCCCGGTCGCGCTCTGTGCGCACCGTGGTATTGAGCTCATGGTGGCCCTGCTCGCTATTCACAAGGCGGGCGGTGCTTACCTGCCGCTGGACCCTGCTTATCCCCGCGACCGGCTCAGTTTCATGATTGAAGATGCCGAGGCGCCGGTGCTGCTGACGCAATCGAGTCTCGAGCATCTGCTTGGCGGCCATCGCGCCCACACCGTGCTGCTGGACGATGACGCCGTTTTTGCGGGTCGGCCGGCACATAACCCGCCGGGCCGTCCCGACTCGGGCAGCCTCGCCTACTTGATCTACACATCGGGGTCCACAGGCAAGCCCAAGGGTGTGATGCTTGAGCATCGCAACGTACAGAATTTCTTCACCGCGATGGACGCGCATATCCCGCTCAACACCGACGCGGAAAACGGCGGTCAGCCCGGCACCTGGCTTGCGGTTACGAGCTTGTCGTTTGATATCTCGGTGCTGGAACTACTGTGGACGCTGGCGCGCGGGCTGAAAGTTGTTATCCACGAAGACCAGCAGCGTGCCGCTGCGGGTGCGGCGCGCAGTGGCAAGCACGCGGACAAGGCTGTCGATTTCAGCTTGATGTACTTCTCCAGTGCCGATACGGCAGGCGATAACAAGTACCGGCTGCTGCTCGAAGGCGCAAAGTTCGCCGATCAGCACGGGTTCTCCTCGATCTGGACGCCCGAGCGCCACTTCCATGAGTTTGGCGGGCTGTATCCGAACCCGGCGCAGACGGCTACAGCAGTGGCCATGGTCACCGAAAACCTCAAGCTGCGCGCCGGCAGCGTGGTGACCCCGCTGCACCATCCCGCGCGCATTGCCGAGGAATGGGCTGTTGTCGACAACCTGTCCGGCGGGCGGGTCGGCATCGCTTTTGCATCGGGCTGGCAGCCGCGTGATTTCCTGCTCAAGCCGGAGAACTTCGGTAACCGCGAGGTCATGTTCGAAACGCTTGAGCAGGTGCAGCGGTTATGGCGTGGTGAGGAAGTCGAATTCCCCGGCCCGAACGGCCAGAGTTTCCCCGCCCGGACACTGCCGCAACCCATCCAGAAGGAGCTGCCGTTCTGGCTGACGGCCGCCGGTTCGCCGGAGACCTTCCGTTCGGCCGGCGCACTGGGTGCCGGGCTGCTCACGCACCTGCTGGGCCAGTCGAAGGAAGAGCTCGCGGAAAAAATTGCCATTTACCGGCAGGCCCGGCGCGACGCCGGCCACGAGGGTGATGGCCACGTCACGCTCATGCTGCATACGTTTATTGGTGACGATAACGAGACGGTGCGCGAGACGGTGCGCGAACCCATGAAGAGTTACCTCGGATCCTCGCTGGGACTCGTTAAGGGCTTCGCGCAGAGCTGGACGGCATTCAAGAAGCGCAGCGACGGCTCTACCGACGTGGATGTCGACCTGAACTCACTCACCGACGAAGAGCTGGACGGGCTTTTGGAGTACTCCTTCGAGCGTTATTACGAAACGTCCGGGCTGTTCGGTGACACTGAGCGCGCACTGGGTATTGTTGATGATCTCAAGGGCATTGGCATCGACGAAATTGCCTGTCTGATCGACTTCGGTGTCGATGAAGACCTGACCCTGGCGCATCTGTCAAAGCTGAACCGTGTGCGCGAACTGTCCGCGCCGGTCGCGGGTGAGCAGGCCGCAGCGCCGGCAACCGATGGCTCGATAGCTGCACAGATCGTTCAGTATGGTGTAACGCATCTGCAGTGCACGCCGTCACTCGCGGTCATGCTCGTGCAGGATGAGGCCGCCCGAGCTGCATTGGGGCAGCTCAAGGCAATGATGATCGGCGGCGAGGCTTTCCCGCCGGCGCTGGCCGCGCAGCTGCGCGCATGCGGCGTCGGCACGCTGCTCAACATGTACGGACCGACGGAAACGACCATCTGGTCGACTGTGCATGAGATTACGGCCGACGACACCAGCATCCCGATCGGCAGGCCGATCGCCAATACGACGGTCTACGTACTTGATGGCGCCCGGCAGCCCGTGCTCCCGGGCGTGGCTGGTGAGCTGTATATAGGCGGCGCAGGTGTAGCGCGAGGCTATTTAGGGCGTCCCGAACTCACGGCGGAGCGCTTTGTTGACGATCCCTTCGGTGCTCAAGGTGGGCGTCTCTACCGTACCGGTGACCTGGTGCGCTGGCGCGAGGATGGGGTCCTTGAGTTCCTCGGCCGCATCGACCACCAGGTGAAGATTCGCGGGCATCGTATCGAGCTCGGCGAGATCGAAGCGGCGCTGGCCGACCTGGAGGCCGTGCGCGAAGTGGTGGTGATGCCGCGCGAAGATGTGCCCGGTGACGTGCGCCTGGTGGCCTACTTGATTGCTGCCGATACCGACGCGGAGCCTGCACCACACGAACTCAAGGAGTATCTGCGCGGTCGCTTGCCTGAGCCGATGGTGCCGTCGCACTTTATCGTGCTGGACAGTTTCCCGCTGACACCCAACAAGAAAGTTGATCGCAAGGCATTGCCCGCACCGCTGGCAGTCGCGCCGCAGCGGGCGGCCACGGGTGCCGGGGATTCCCCCGCCAACGAGATGGAAGCGAAGGTGCTGGCAATCTGGCAAGAAGCACTGCAGTTACCGAACATCAGTGTGGCCGACAACTTCTTCGATCTCGGCGGACATTCACTGCTGGCGGTAAAAGTGCATCGCCAGTTGAACGAGATTGCGGAGAAGTCGCTGCTGATTACGGACCTGTTCCGTTTCCCCACCGTGAAAGCGCTGGCCGAATATCTCGCTGCTGGTGATGGCGGTGCTCAGTCACTCGACGAGAGTCAGGACCGGGCTTCGCGCCGCCGTCAGGCAATGGCGGCGCGGCGCGGCACGCGCAAGCGGAATACCAGTGTGGAAATGCCGGGTTAGTCAGTCGGCCTGATTGAGCCCGGCACAATTCACGGTGCCGGGTGCCAGTAGTCGGCGTCGGTAGTCGCGTCGTAATTAAACGGATTGTCGGGATTGTCTTCGGCAAAGGCTTGCCGCCATATCTTTGTATTGCGGGCGATGCGGCCCGGGTTAGTCACCCGTTTTTTTGCTTTTTCATACCAGGGGATGTCGAAGGTCAGCTGGCGCGCGAGTTCGAATTCCCAGAACTGCACTGCAAAGCTGTCGCGTATGAGCGCGCTGCAATCCGCCATGCTCAGCGGCCTGTTGGTCTCTCGAAAACTAAGGTAGAAATCCCACGCGATTTGCTGCAGACGACGCGCTTGCTTGGTATCCATGTCGTCGGGCGCCCAGGCGCTCACCGTAGAGGCGCCCGTGGTGAAAGCGTAAGTGACGAGACCAATAAAGTAAGCACCGGTGTCGGTCAGATGGACTTTGTCGCGAAAAATCCGGTTCAGGGTGGCCTCATTGTCGGCCGCCGTAATGCCCTCTACGCCGGTGCTGCCGGTGGCGAGTTCAACCAGCTGCACCAGCGCCAGACTGGCCGGCAAAAACGCTATTCGGTCAGGGCGACCCGCGGCGGCCAGTGACAAATTTACCCGGGTGGCGATGCACTGCCATACCGGCGCGGCAGCCGTTTCGTAATCTATCCATGACTGTGGATCTGACTTGTCGATGACATCGAGCCATGACTGGTAAAACCAGGTCTGGCCGGCCGCATTGCCGTCGATGAACCGGTCGTGATAGTGGCGCAGCAACCGCACAGTATCGCCGCGCAGCAGCGAGTACAGGAAGCTGTGGACTTCGGTGATGATGAGCGTGTCGTAGTGTTCTCCGCCGATGGTCGCGCCGGTGCGGAGTTCGGCGATGACATCCATGCCCGTGGTGTCGCGGTTATTACCCTGGCGATAGCCGTCCCAACTGTCGGGGACGGGCGGGCGGCCGCGAGTCCGCGCCTCCATCGATGCGCCGGCCATGCTGTGCCGGTTCCACTGCATCGGTACGCCGAAGCCGGCGCTGATCGCTGTCAGCATTTGCGGTATAGGCGGATCGGTGAGGCTGTGACCCGACCAGAAGACGTTGTGGCTTGCCGGCATGGCTTCCGTCCGAATCTTCGCCTGCTCAGCACTCGTCGCGCCGGTCGAGGCCAGCACCAGCAGTAACGCCCAGCCTTGCGTGAATGTTTTCATAGACGCGCATTATGACTTACTCGAGCCGCTGGAACCGCCGCGCTGGCCATGCGTCGCGAGTGAAGCCTTAACTCGGCGGCAGCATTTCCGAGACGAATTTCTTCCAGTTGTCGAGATCAAGAATCTCAGGGGTTTGCTTGCCGAACTGTTCCAGCACGCCGGGCGGCAGATGCTCCAGGCTCTTTACCTTGCTGCCGTAACCGCGTGCGACGGTGCCGCCCGGCTGCTCGCCCATTTCCATCCATACGGGCCACTCGTTTTTATTTTGCAGTTGTGCGTGCACGGGCGCCGAAGCCAGGTCGGCATTTTGCATGTCGGCGAGTGTCGCCGAGTAGGTCATGAATGAGTTCGTGTAGCGTTTCTTGGTCGGGTCCATAAAGTCCGGCGCTGATTCGATGGACTGCGTCGCCAGGAAGACGCGGTCGCCGATGACTTCCAGCGGCAGCGGGTTGGGGTTGTAGCCCATCACGATGTACTTGTCTTTATCGTAGCCGCGCGGCACCGGCCCCAGCCGGAAGTTCTGCACGGGCACTGCCTTGCCGGTCAGCGGATGCTTAAAGGTCTGCAGCACCTCGTAGCTGTCGATGGCCGTGTAGTAGCCGGCCTCGTACTTGATCATCTGGAAACTGTCATTGCCCTGCGGCGTCCATTTGTCGATGAGCAGGTTATTCAATGTAAACAGCGGTACGAAGTTGCCCCCGCACAGGTCGGCATAAATATTCAGCCGGTAAAACGAAACCACGGTTTCCTGCGCCAGGCTGCCCACCAGCTTGACGTGCGCGCGCACCGCCTCCACCGGATCGGCAAAATCGGGCACAAACGAGCGTTGCGCCGCCGCGGCTGCAACGCCGGGCAGGGTGGCATAGAGTGCCGCGCCCGCTGCACCTATCAGTAGTTCGCGACGAGTTGAGCTGTGATCAGAAAGTGACATCAGATTTTAGTCTCGTTGGCTTCATTCTTGGGTGACTTTACAACACTAATGGCTAAGACCGTAGGTGCAACGCGGAAATTCCATCCGGAATGCCCGGGCTGACAACGGGTGCGGCGGCTAACCGCCAAGCTTCATCAGTCTGGCTTGAATACAAGATACGCAGACACGGGCACCGATGTGCTGATGGATGCAAGGCCGGCGACTGTCCGGAGTGCCGTGACCCCTGTGCCGAGATCGAAATCCCCGACGTCCAGAACGATCGGCTCGCGGGTCGCTACATGCAGGCTGCCGTCTTCCCCTGCGCTGACCACTACGGTGGCATCGTAGGTCGCGCTCTTGCCATGAAGCTCTACCAGCAGTGAGACGGTTGTGACAGTTGGCGCAGCTCTGGCGTGCTGCATCACCGCAGGATCTACCTCGGTGGTGATATTGGCCGACGGATAGCTCCCGGTTTCAAACAACAGCTCACGCATGCGTTCATCGCGGATTGGAATGGCCGTATCAACGCTGTTGAGATCAATGCCCACCTGAGCGCTGCCACCGGCGTTGACAAAGCCGACGAGCGATTTAAAGGTATGAGACTCGCCCACAGCAGCGTTCTTGACCGAGATGAAGCTGAGCCGCGAGCGCTCGCCATCGAGTTTCCACTGCGCGCTTGCTGTGCTGGCGAAGCAGGTTAGTACCAAGGCAAGGCAAGCCGCCAGCCGCCGGTGTCCCTTAATTTCCATCGGTTATGACTCCTGTGTTTAGCCCTTTCCGCAGGGCACTGCCGCCGGCAAGCAATCCATTTTGACTAAGGCTGATTCACCGCAGCTATCTGTCCAGCGCATCAGTGTACAGAGACAAATATCTGCCGGCCATCGCAGCTGCTGTGCAGTCGCGCGCGAATTCGTGGCCGCGGGCGCCCAGGCGGGCGCCAAGATCGCGGTCGGTGTACAGTCGCAAAATAGCGGCCTGCAATTGTTCGGCACTGCCGGCATCGATGAGCAGGCCGTTGTCGTTGTCTTTGACAATTTCCGGCAACCCGCCCACACGGGTTGCAATCACCGGCAGCGACTGATCCATCGCGTCCAGCAAAATGCCGCCGATGCCCTCTCTGTTGGACGGCAGCACAAACAGATCGAACGCGGCCAGGTAATCACCCACGTTGTCGACGAAGCCCGTAAAGCTGAGGTTGTTGAGGCCGCTGGCGTGCTCGCGCAGTATCTGCTCGTCCGGCCCGCCGCCTACCAGAACGAAGTGAATGTCCGGATGGCTGCTGTGCAGCTGCCGCGCAACTTCAATGATGTATTCCTGACCTTTCTGCGCGTTGTCGAGTGCCGCGACATTGCCAACCAGCCATTTGCCGGCAAATGTGCGTTGAATGGCCCGCACTGCTGTCGGATCCACAACCAGACCACTGCTGCTGCTATGCACCACGCAGCTCCTGATATCCGCGTCATACTCGGCAACGATATTGGCAATATCCTGCGCAACCGCAGCCACCCAGGCGGCACGGCGATACACATTGCGGGTGAGCCGGCCGGCGCCGATCGGGTTGTTTACGCGCCGCGTCACGATATACGGCGTGCCGGACGTCAGGGAGCGCAGCCAGGCCGCGTACACCCCGCGGCCTTCGTGCGAATGGACTACATCGCAGCCCCGGGTGGCCCGGAATGCGGCCAGCAGGTTGGGGGAGCAGGGCCGCAGCTCGACATCGACATCGGCCAGCCGTTCTGCCAGCGGACTGCCGTGACGTACGATCAGGGATTGCCGCACATCCTGCGTTGCCAGACTGCGGACCAGCAACTCGGTCTGGCGCTCACCGCCGCGGTAGCCGCGTGCCAGATTGACGTGGGCTATGTGCATAGTTGGCAAGCCACGCGCGGCTCCTCCTCGTCGCAGGCGGGAAGCCTATCATAACCGCCCGCAATGCCCGTAAGGCCTGGAAGGACTGGTTGCGGCAGTTCTGGCTGGCGCATACAGTGAGCGCTGGCTGGCGCTGGGACGCAGATACTCAAGATGTGTGGTTTTGTAGGCGGGACCGACCCCTCCTGGAATTATGCGGCGGCGCTGGCAGCCATTGCGCACCGGGGCCCTGACGACGGTCGGTTGAATCAGCAGGGGCCCGTGCATGTGGGCTTTCGCCGGCTGGCCATTATCGACCTCGATCCGGCCGCCAACCAGCCGATGCTTGCCGCTGATGGTGCCGGCTGGATCGTCTTTAACGGCGAAATTTACGGCTTTGCCGAGTTGCGCCGTGAGCTGGAAAAGCGCGGCCGGCACTTTCGCACGCACAGCGATACCGAGGTTATTCTCAATGCTTACGCGGAGTGGGGCGATGCTTTTGTCGAGCACATCGATGGCATGTTTGCGATCGCTATCTGGGACGCCCGCGAGGCCCGGCTGAAGCTGTTCCGCGACCGGCCCGGTATCAAGCCGCTGTACTACTATTTTGACGGCCGGCGGTTAGCGTTTGCGTCAGAGCTTAAAGCCCTGGAGCACGCGCTGGACCCGGCTGACCTGCAGGTTGATACAACGGCGCTTTATGATTTTTTAAGCTACCGCTATGTGCCGGCGCCGAAGACTGCGTATAAAAATTGTTTCAAGCTGCCGCCGGCACACAAGCTGGTGTTTAACCCGGCTACCGGCGCAATCAGCGCACCTCAGCCGTACTGGTCCCTCCCCGCAGTTGCTGAGCCTGCGGTCGCTGTGGGCGCCGATGCGGCGGCTGAAGAGCTGCGCGCATTGATCGACGGTTCGGTCAAGGAGCAAATGGTCGCTGACGTGCCGCTGGGCTTTTTTCTGTCGGGCGGGGTCGATTCCAGCGCCGTAGTTGCGTCTGCGTCCCGGTCCGGCGCCGTGCTGGATACGTTCTCAATTGGCTTCGATTCCGACAAGAGTTCCGAGACCCCGTTTGCCCGTGAGGTCGCCGAGTTGTTCCACACCCGCCATCACGAGCGGATACTGTCCCGGGCAGAGGCGGGCGACCTGCTGGCGAACCTGCGCGGCTGGTTTGACGAGCCGTTTGCCGACGAGTCGGCCCTGCCGACCTACCTGGTCTCCCGGGTGGCCCGTGAAAACGTGACGGTAGTGCTGACGGGCGATGGCGGCGACGAGGTGTTTGGGGGTTATCGGACCTATCCGCGGTTCCAGCGCTATGACGGCGGGCTGTCGTGGCCGCAGTGGATGAACACGGCGATGTTCCGGGCGCGTCGTCCGTTCGGCCGCCGCAGTAGTGTGACCCGCATCACCAACCTGCTCGAGATGCGCTTTACCAGCGGACCGGAGCTGTGGGGCCGCATCATGGCGGGCATGCCCGCAGCCGCCAAAGAGGATTACCGCGTCCGCTTCGGCATTCCGAACGACTACGACGACTGGTGGCATTACCGGCAGCACTGGCGCGCTGACCTGCCGGTGCGCACCCGGCTGCAGTATCTGGATTTTCATACCTTCTTGCCGGGGCTGGTGCTAACCAAGGTGGATCGCACCAGCATGGCGGTGTCGCTGGAAGCGCGCGTCCCGCTGCTCGACCGCCGCATTATTGAGTATTCCTTCTCTTTGCCGGAGGCGGTGCGCTATTACAACGGCGAACTCAAGGGCCTGCTGAAGCACGCCTACCGGGGACTACTGCCGGACCACATTCTGCATCGCCGCAAAAAAGGTTTCGGCATACCCCGCAGCTATCTGCAGGGGGTCGATGGCGACCGGTTTATTCAGGCGTATCTGCTCGACACGGTGTTTGCACATCTGAATGGCTGATGGGCTGCCGCGGTTGTTTGTGTGGCAGCGTACAGACGCAGTCGAGCCAGAAGCACACAGTAGGTTATGGACATGCTCAGCGAGCTTTACACGCTCAAGATGTTCACTAGCAGACCCGCAACCCGTCAGGAGAAAATTATGAATAAGAACCAATCCGATAAGAGTGACAAGTCCAAAGACCCATCCAAGACGGCCCATGGTCAGGCACAGCCTGAGCGGACCGGCCAGGCGGAAAAGTCCGGTGACAAACGCGACGCCAAAAAAAATTCGTAAATCTGTTCTCCCAGAACAGATAGCGAGTGCGGAACCCGCTGCTAAAAGCAGTGTGCTCAGGCCAGTCGCGCCAGCATAGCTGGCAACCAGACCTCCGCCGGAACCACTCCCCCTCCGGATTTGGCGGAGATCGTTTGCCCCGCATACCGCTACGGTATCCGGGGTAAATTTTGTTTGGATCTCATGCAGGTGTCAGAACCGCGGATGCGTGGTTCGCGGCGGGATGTCCGAGAGTAGCCTGTCGAATTCCTTCTTCACCACCTCATAGCATTCGCAGACTCGTTGCTCCAGCCGGGGGCGGTCCAGCACCTTTATATGACCGCGGCTGTATTCGATAATGCCCGCATCGCGCAATTTGCCGGCCGCCGCGGTCACGCCCTCACGCCGGACCCCCAGCATATTGGCGATCAGCTCCTGGGTCATCGTCAGTTCATCCCCTGCCAGACGGTCCAGGCTCAGCAGCAGCCAGCGGCACAACTGCTGGTCGACGGAGTGATGGCGGTTACAGACGGCCGTTTGCGACATTTGCGTGATCAGCGCCTGCGTATAGCGAAGCAGTAAATGCATCATTTGCCCCGACCGGTTGAATTCTGCCTTGAGCTGCTGCGCGGGCAGCCGATACGCGGCGCCCGCGCTTTGCACGACGGCCCGGCTGGGCGTCGTTTCGCCACCCATGAAGAGCGCAATACCCAGAATACCTTCGTTACCTACTACAGCGATTTCACCGGACGAACCGTTTTCCATCACGTACAGCAGCGAGACAATGGCTGTGACCGGAAAATACACGTAGCGCAACTGTTCGCCCGATTCGTACAGGACTTGCCCGAGCGGCATATTTACCCGTTCAAGGTACGGAGTCAGGCGGGCCGATTCCGGCTCCGACAGGGCGGCGAGTAAATGGTTCTCTTGGAGCATCGGTGGCTGAGCCATGGTGAGCAAATACTCCGCACCGGGAAGCCGGCAGATGAGCGGGTTAGCGTGCGTCCACTATCATTTGACCACAGTTTCGGAGCCTCGGTACGCAAGCGCACAGACCGCGGTGGTCGGGCAGCGCATGATGATTCATCGAAACTTCATGCGGCAGCGCAATAGTGAGCGCGATATGGCTGGCAGATACCGGACACGTAACCTGAGAGGCACAATAATGATGCGCAACCACCTGGCAGGGCTTGGCCCCTATGGTTATATCTGCATCCTGTTGATATTGCTGGCCGGCGTGGTGAGTATCGCGGTTGCCGCCTACTCCGAAGCGCCGCTTCCCGCCAATGCCTACCGCAATTCCTCAGCCTATGGTCTGGGGTCGGAGTGCAAGCGCGGTTATCGTCCCGTCGACGCGACCTGCGTGGCCGCGGTTTTACCTGCGAATGCGCACTTGAACTAAACGGGAGATGGCTGGGACTGCAACCAGTCGTATCAGCAGCGCAGCGGCATCTGCAGCCTGCCGCAAAAGAAGACGGCTAATTCAGAGTTTGTTCTCAAGCGGCAGGTGAGCGAAGAACCAGTCCTCAATGCGTTGCATGA
>JAZBOT010000098.1:0-4310 GCA_036351295.1 Gammaproteobacteria bacterium
CCGTCTCGGCCGCCGCCGCCGCGGCCTTCGCAGCCAAGCCGAATGTGCGGCTGCTGGCCTGCGGCGCATGGCCCGCGGTGCGTCCCGCCGGGCGCATCCTGCAGGCGGTCGAGGGCGGCATGCTGGTGCAGGATAAAGACCTCGCCACCGTCCAGCGGGCCGATCTCAAGGTCGTCACGCAGCGGCAACCCACCCCGGCCGAGATCGATGACGCGCTGCTGGCCTGGAACGTGGTCCGCTACGTGAAATCGAATGCGATTGTGTACGGCAAGGATAACGCCACGCTGGGCATCGGCGCGGGCCAGATGAGCCGCATCATGAGTGCGCAGATCGCGGGCCAGAAAGCAGCCGAAGCCGGCCTCGACCTGCACGGCGCGGCGATGGCCTCGGATGCATTCTTCCCGTTTCGCGACGGCATCGACATCGCGGCCGAGCTCGGCATTGAAGTGGTCATCCAGCCCGGCGGCTCCATGCGCGACGCCGAGGTCATTGCGGCTGCCGACGAACACAACATGACCATGCTGTTCACCGGCATGCGGCACTTCAGGCATTAAAAATGACGCCGATTATTCAGGCGCCGCGCAGCGCGCATGAAAAATCAAACGGCGGAATTTTCGTCGCGGATCCGCAGGATTCGTCGACGCGGTGGGCCTTGGTATGAGAATTTTAGTCGTCGGCAACGGAGGTCGCGAGCACGCTTTGGCCTGGGCGCTCGCCAAGTCGCCGCGAGTCACGCAGGTCTACGTAGCGCCCGGTAACGCCGGCACCGCCGCCGAGCCCGGGGTCGAAAACGTCCCGGTGGGCGCGGAAGACATCGACGGCCTGCTCGAACTGGCGCACACCGCACAGATTGACCTGACCGTAGTAGGCCCCGAAGCACCGCTGGTCGCCGGCATTGTCGACCGCTTTCGGGTCAAAGGTCTGCGCTGCTTCGGCCCGACGGCTGCCGGGGCGCGGCTCGAAGGCTCCAAGGCCTACACCAAGGATTTCCTCGAACGCTACGGTATACCCACCGCCGCCTATCGCAGCTTCAGTGAGCTGGACGCCGCCCGCAGCTACGCGGCAACCTGCCCGCTGCCGGCGGTGGTCAAGGCCGACGGGCTGGCGGCCGGCAAGGGCGTCATTATTTGCCACACCCGCGACGAGGTGCTGGCGGCGGTCGACCGGGTGATGAGCGCCAAGGCCTTTGGCGCAGCCGGCAACGAAGTGGTGATCGAAGATTTTCTGGAAGGCGAAGAAGCCAGCTTCATGGCCATCGTCGACGGCGATGACATTCTGCCGCTGGCCACCTCGCAGGATCACAAAGCCCGCGACGACGGCGACCGCGGCCCGAACACCGGCGGCATGGGCGCGTATTCGCCCGCGCCGGTTATCGACGCGGCGCTGGCTGAACGGGTCATGGACGAAGTCATGCGGCCCACCATCGCCGGGCTTAAGCAGGACGGCGTCCGCTACACCGGCTTCCTCTACGCCGGCCTGATGATTGGCGCCGACGGCGTGCCCAAAGTGCTCGAGTTCAACTGCCGCATGGGCGACCCCGAGACACAGCCCATCCTGATGCGACTGCAGTCCGACCTGGTGGACCTGCTCGAAGCGGCGCTGCTGCGCAAACTGGCAGGTGTCGAAGCCCGCTGGGACCCGCGGCCGGCGCTGGGCGTGGTGCTGGCGGCCGGCGGCTACCCCGACAGCTACGCAAAAGGCGCTGCCATCAGCGGGCTGGACGCCGACGCGGGCGCCGCCGACCTGAAAATCTTTCATGCCGGCACCACGACCAAAGCAGGCGCAGTCGTGACCAACGGCGGCCGGGTGCTGTGCGCGGTGGCGCTGGGCGACGATGTCGCCGACGCCCAGCGCAAGGCCTATGACCTGGTCGACCGGATCAGCTGGAACCACATGTACTGCCGCCGCGACATCGGCTACCGGGCAGTGGCCCGCGGCTGACCCGCGGCGCGGCCCTGCTAGGCCAGCGCCTGCGCGTGCCAGCGCAGGTGCTCTTCGATGAAGCTCGCCACAAAGTAGAAACCGTGGTCGTACCCCTCGCGCATCTGCAGGGTCAGCGGCTGGCCGGCCTGCGCGCAGGCCGCCGCAAACAGTTCGGGGCGTAGCTGTTCGGCCAGGAACTGATCGGCGCTGCCCTGATCGATCAGGATCTCCCCCGGGAAAGTACCGCGCTGCACCAGCTCGGTCGCGTCGTACTGCGCCCAGCTGCTGCGGTCGTCGCCGAGATAGCCCGCGAATGCCTTTTGCCCCCACGGCACCTGAGTCGGCGCAACGATAGGTGCGAGCGCGGACACCGAGCGAAAGCGCTCCGGGTTTTTCAACGCGATGGTCAGCGCACCGTGACCGCCCATCGAATGACCGCTGATCGCGACGCGCTCGGGCCGCACCGGGAACTGCGCGTTCACCAGCGCCGGCAGCTCGTCGACGATGTAATCGTACATGCGGTAATGCGCGGCCCACGGCGGCTGGGTGGCATTGAGGTAGAAGCCGGCGCCGCTGCCGAAATCGTAGGCGTCATCTTCGCCGGGCAGGTTGACGCCGCGCGGACTGGTGTCGGGCATGATAATCGCCAGACCCAGCTCGGCCGCCACGCGCTGCGCGCCGGACTTGGTGGCGAAGTTCTCGTCGGTGCAGGTCAGCCCCGACAGCCAGTACAGCACCGGCACGCGGCCCTGCTCGGCCTGCGGGGGCAAATACACACCAAAGCGCATGCGGCAGTCGCAGGCCGACGACGCGTGCTGCCAGACTTGCTGGCGCCCGCCGAACAGCCGCTGGTCGGAAAGCTGCTCCACGGTGCTTAAAACGTGATGACGGTGCGAATGCTTTCGCCCGCGTGCATCAGGTCAAAGGCTGTGTTGATCTCCTCCAGCGGCAGCGTATGGGTGACCATCTCGTCGACCTTAATCTGGCCATCGAGGTACTGGTCGACCATGCCCGGCAGCTGGCTGCGGCCCTTGACGCCGCCAAAGGCCGTGCCGCGCCACACCCGGCCGGTGACCAGCTGAAACGGCCGCGTGGAAATTTCCTGCCCGGCACCGGCCACGCCGATAATCACCGACTCGCCCCAGCCTTTGTGACAGCATTCCAGCGCCGAACGCATCAGGTCGACGTTGCCGATGCACTCAAACGAGTAGTCGACGCCGCCGTCGGTCAGCTCCACGATGACATCCTGAATGGGGCCGGCATGGTCGCGCGGGTCAACAAAGTCGGTGGCGCCCAGCGCCCGGGCCATTTTGTACTTGTCCGGGTTGATATCGATCGCAATGATGCGCTCGGCGCCGGCCATGACGGCGCCCTGAATGACGCTGAGGCCGATGCCACCCAGCCCGAACACGGCGACCGAGGCGCCCGGCTCAACCTTGGCGGTGTTCAGCACCGCGCCGATGCCGGTGGTAATGCCGCAGCCGAGCAGGCAGATTTTGTCGAGCGGCGCCGCCGGATTCACCTTGGCGAGCGCAATCTCCGGCAGCACGGTGTACTCCGAGAAGGTGGAGGTGCCCATGTAGTGAAACAGCGGCTGACCATTCAGCGAAAAGCGGCTGGTGCCGTCGGGCATCAGGCCCTGGCCCTGCGTGAGGCGGATGGCCTGACACAGGTTGGTCTTGCCCGACGTGCAGAACTTGCACTCGCCGCATTCGGGCGTGTACAGCGGAATCACGTGATCGCCGGGCTTGAGCGTGGTGACACCTGCGCCGACTTCTTCGACGATGCCGCCCCCTTCATGACCGAGGATGGCCGGGAACAAGCCCTCCGGATCCTCGCCGGACAGGGTGAAGGCGTCGGTGTGACAGACACCGGTCGCGACGATGCGCACCAGCACTTCGCCGGCTTTGGGCGCGGCCACGTCGATCAGTTCGATTTCGAGGGGCTGGCCGGGTGCAACGGCAACGGCGGCGCGTGATTTCATTTAGGTCCCCCAGTGTGGGCAGAACGTGGGTTGGCTTGAGCCCGCACGAGTCTTTTGGCCCGTCCGCGAAGCTTAAACGCTTCGCGAGACGAAAGATAAGCCGTTTGAATTTCCAGCGCGGCGGAGCCGCGCTGGAAATTCGGCTTATCTTTTCATCGCGTCGAAGAATTGGGCGTTGGTCTTCGTGTCTTTCATCTTGCCGATGAGAAACTCGATGGCCGCCACCTCGTCCATGGGATGCAGCACTTTGCGCAGCACCCAGATCTTTTGCAGGTCTTCGGGCTCAATGAGCAAGTCTTCTTTACGCGTGCCCGAGCGGTTGATGTTGATCGCCGGGTAAACGCGCTTCTCGGCAATGCGCCGGTCGAGGTGCAGCTCCATGTTGCCGGTGCCTTTGAACTCC